>NZ_JBHTVA010000016.1:107390-140371 GCF_042793325.1 Embleya sp. NPDC056575 | reverse complement strand
GCGGGGGGGGGGGGGGGCGGGCCGGCGGGGGGTTCTTTGCGGGTTGGGGGGGGGGGGGGGGGGCTTCCGTGTTTACCGCCCCCGACGCCGTCTCGCGTGATCGACCGCCCACCCCGCCCCGCCTCAGGCCCGCGCCGCCCGGATGAACAACGCCTCCGCGTCCGCCACCAGTTCGCCCCCGGCGTACGAGCGCGCGGTGACCCACGCCTTGCGGCCCTCGACCCGGGTGACGCCCGCCTCGTAGTCGATCCGCGTGTACAGCGGCGTCGCCCGCCGCATCCGCACGGTCAGCGACACGGTCATCCCGAGCGCCCCCGCGCCGGACTGGGCGCAGCCCATCACCTCGTCGAACGCCGCCGCCACGATGCCGCCGTGCACCCGCCCGTACGGGCCCTCGAACGCGGCGCCGAACGTCGCGTGCGCGCGCACCAGCGGACCGTCGCCGGTGATCGACATCGGCGGGGCGATCGGGTTCGCGGCGCCGATGAACGGGCTGCGCTCGTGCAGGGCCAGGTCGCGCGAGGTCGGTGTGCGCTCGCCCACACGGGTCAATGCGGCGATGCGATCCGCCAAATCTGATACATCGTCAGCTACGCTTTCGAGCATGGCCTCGGCGTCGTGCGGGTCGACCGTCTTCACCGCCTCGATCAGGCGGCGGGTCGCCTCGGCCAGGCGGTGTCGGGCCGCGCGACCGGCGCTGTCGGGGTCCGGGCGCGGCGTCCAGGTCAGGCGCAATTCGCGCAGTACGTCGGCCGGTACGGGCGGCGGCTCGGCGGCGGCGTCCGCGGCTTCGGGGGCGGCGGCGGTCATGACGGCTCCCGGGGTGACGTGATCCCGGCCGCAGCCGGGCGAATGGCCGATCATTGCATGTAAAAAGAACGAGTTCTAGTTTTGGGCGGGTGGCGCGGCCCGAGTGGTCGGCGCCACCGCAGTCCCGAGTCACCGGTCATCATCACAGCCACACCAGAGGAGACACCATGCCGATCGACGCCGCGAAGGCCACCGGAGCAGAGCCCCGCACGGGTGAGATCGCCTGGTCGAACAAGGACGTGATCCTCTACCACCTGGGCCTGGGTGCGGGCACGCCCGCCACCGGCGCGGACGAGCTGCGCTACACGTACGAGAAGAACCTGCACGTGCTGCCCACGTTCGCGACCGTGGCCGGCACCAAGGTCGGCGGCAGCCTCTCCTCGCTGCCCGGCATCGACATCAACCTGCGCGCGGTCCTGCACGGCGGCCAGGAGATCGTGGTGCACAACCCGCTGCCGGCCAAGGCCAAGGGCGTCAAGGCGACCAGCCGGGTGGCCGACGTGTTCGACAAGGGCAAGGCCGCGGTGATCGTGCTCGAATCGTCGGCCGAACTCGAGGACGGCACCAAGCTGTACGACTCCCGCGCCGAGATTTTCGTCCGGGGCGAGGGCGGCTTCGGCGGCGAGCGCGGGCCGGCGACGAAGATCGACGTACCGGAGCGCCCGGCCGACCACACCATCGACGTGGCCACCAGCCCCGACCAGGCGCTCCTGTACCGCCTGTCCGGCGACTGGAACCCGCTGCACGCCGACCCGGACTTCGCCAAGGCGGCCGGCTTCGACACCCCGATCCTGCACGGCCTGTGCTCGTACGGGCTGACCCTGAAGGCCGTCGTGGACAACGTCCTGGGCGGCGACGTCTCGCGGGTCAAGCGCTACCGCACCAAGTTCGCCGGCATCTTCTTCCCCGGCGAGACGATGCGGGTGCGGGTCTGGGAGGAGGACGGCAAGCTGCTGATCAACACCTGCGCGGTCGAGCGCGACGAGGCGATCGTGCTGTCCGACACGGTGGTGGAGTACAGCGCCTGACGGCGCGCCACGGGCCCGGCGCGGAAGGCCGCGCCGGGCGCCGGGTCGTCAGCTGGAGGGCACCGGGCTGGAGCGCTGCTCGACGCCGCTCTCCACGAACAGCAGGGGACTGTCGGGGATTGGCTGGTTCGGCTCTCCGTGCTGGGTCATGACCAGGCCGAGTCGATAGTGTCCCGGGTTCGCCCGGATCTCCTCCCAGGTCAGGGAACCGCACAACCAGGACTTCGACAGGTTCGGGTTGTACCACCTCTCCCTGGACGGCCCCTCCTCCGCTGTGGGCGGCAGGTTCTCGAAATACGGGCTTTGGCCCAGCGGTCCGCCCACGACCAGGCCGTCCCGCATTACCAGGATCTGTGGGGGGACGTGGCCACTCACGTGCTCATACGGTTGATCGAACGCCAGGCCGCGCACCACGATGGGCGGGTCCTGCGGGAGAAACGGTGAATACATGACGTTCGCGATGCTTGCCGTAACGCCCGGCAACTTCGTCACCGGCCGCACCGGCAGCGGTTTCCCGCACTCGAACGTCAGTGGGCCCCGCACGATGTTCGGATCCGCGGTCGCCGTCGGTGTCGCGGCGGGCCCGCCCTGGTTCGTGCTCGCCGCGCCCGTCGCCAATGCCGCTCCCGCGATCGCGCAGACGGCAACCGCCGCCGCGGTCGCGGCCGCGAGGCGCCGGCGCACCCGGCGCCGCCGCACGCCCAGGACCTCGTCCGCGCGCAGTGCCGAGGGGCCGGCCGTCGCGACGAACTCGTGCAGGGCCTTGGCGATCCGCCGCTCGTCAGGCTCCATGACCCACCCTCTCCTTCGTCGCGTCGAGTTCGCCCAGGGTGTCCGCGAGGACCCGCCTGGCTTCGTGCAGATGCCGCTTGACGGTGCCCTCGCCGCAGCCCAACTCCTCGGCGATCCGGGGCACCGGGTAGTCCTCGTAGTAGCGCAGGACCACACACGCTCGCTGCCGCGGAGACAACCCCAGGAGCGCGTCGCGCACCGTGAGGCGCACCGCGGAGGTCGAGCCCTCGTCCTCGACGGGCTTCGCCGGCGGTACGAACAGCGGGCGGATCCGCAACCAGCGTGTGCGGTGCCGGGTGCCGTCCATCACAAGGTGCAGGATCGCCTTGCGGACGTAGGACTCCAGATACTCCACCGACGCGGCCCTTCGGGTGCCCAGGGCCCGTACCAGCGCCTCCTGGACGAGATCCTCGGCGGCGCTCGCGTCCCCGCACAGCAGATACGCGTAGCCCTTGAGTACGGCGCCGCGTGCGGCCAGCAGTTGTGCGAGCGCCGTACCGTCGGGATCGCCGTCCTTCGACTTTCCTCGCATGCGGGTCCTGCTCCTTCCCATTGCCTGCCTCGACCGCCGGGTGCCGTGACGTGCGGTCGTCGTGTGATGTGACGTACAGGGGTGAGGTTTCGTTGGGGGAGCTGCATGCCTTTCGCCCCGCAGCAGGGGCGGATACCTTGACCGTGTCATTGGTCTTGAGTCAAAACAGGAACACGTTATAGTTCTTGACCGAGCCAAGTATTGGTGCAGGAAAGACGAGGAGCCCCCATGCGCGCAGCGGTTCTGCACGAGACCGGCCAGGACAAGCTCGACGTTCGTGACGACGTCGAGGCGGTGGGCATGGGCCCGGGGCGCGTGCGGGTCAAGCTGCACGCGACCGGGGTGTGCCACTCGGACCTGTCCGCGATGACCGGGGTCCTGCCCCAGCCCGCTCCGTTCGTACCCGGCCACGAGGGTGCCGGCGAGGTGGTCGAGGTCGGCGACGGCGTGACCAGCGTCGCGGTCGGCGACCGCGTCATCATCTGCTGGGCGCCGCCGTGCGGCGCCTGCAACTACTGCCGCGGCGGCCAGTCCAACCTGTGCCTGGCCGGGTTCATGAACGCCGGCAACCAGAACTTCACCTTCGGCGGCACCCCGTCGTACGGCTTCACCGGCACCGGCACCTTCGCCGAGGAGGTCGTCGTCGCCGCGCCGTGCGCGGTCAAGGTCGCCGACGACGTGCCCTACGAGATCGCGGCGCTGATCGGCTGCGGCGTCACCACCGGTGTCGGCGCGGTGTTCAACAGCGCGCGGATCCAGCCGGGCGCGTCCTGCGCGGTGATCGGCGCCGGCGGCGTCGGCATCGCGGTGATCCAGGGATTGCGCGCGGCCGGCGCCGCCGACATCGTGGCGATCGACCCTGCCGAGTCCAAGCACGTGTGGGCGAAGAAGTTCGGCGCCACGCACGCGATCACCCCGGACCAGGCGGCCGACGCCAAGCGCGACCTGACCGCCGGCCAGGGCTTCGACTACGTCTTCGAGGTGGTCGGCAAGTCGTTCACCGCCCGCAGCGCGTACGAGCTCACCCGCCGCGGCGGCGACGTGATCATCGTCGGCGCGGGCGCGATGGACGACAACGTCTCGTTCAACATGTTCGAGCTGTTCTTCGACCAGAAGCGCATCATCGGCAGCATCTACGGCGGCGGCGACATCGTCTCCGAGTACGAGCGGATCACCAAGCTGTGGCGCGCCGGTCGGCTCGACCTGGAGGCGATGATCACCCACCGCCTCACCCTCGCCGACATCAACGACGCGTTCGACCTGATGAAGAGCGGCGAGTCGATCCGCACCATCGTCACCCTCTGACGAAGCACCACCGAACCAACCGCGGCGCACCGACCCGCAGCAAGCGGTGCCGTGGCCCGCAGCCCGCCCACCCGGGGCAACGGGTGGGCGGGTGGGCACGACAACTCCCAAGGCGACCGAAATCGCCACCGCAGCAATCAACCGAGACCCCACGGGAGCACCCGCATGACCACGTCGCTGGATGGCAAGGTCGCCGTAGTCACCGGCGCCGGTCGTGGCCTCGGCCGCGCCGAAGCCCTCGAACTCGCGAAGCAGGGCGCGGCAGTCGTGATCAACGACTTCGCCCCCGAAGGCAGCCCCAACCCCGCCGACGACGTCGTCGCCGAGATCGTCGCGGCCGGCGGCAAGGCGGCCGCGCACCGCGGCGACGTCTCCGACTTCGACGCGGCCGGCAAGCTGATACAGCTCGCGATCGACACCTTCGGCTCGATCGACATCGTGGTCAACAACGCGGGCATCCTGCGCGACCGGATGATCTTCTCGATGACGGAGCAGGAGTGGGACTCGGTCCTGGCGGTGCACGCCAAGGGCCACTTCAACACCACCCACCACGCCTCGAAGTACTGGCGGGAGAAGTCCAAGGCGACCGGCGGCGCGGTGTACGCGCGGGTGATCAACACCGCGTCCGAGGCGTGGCTGGCCGGTTCCGCCGGGCAGCCGAACTACGCCGCCGCCAAGTCGGCGATCGTCGGCCTGACCATGTCCACCGCCAACGCGCTGGTCAAGTACGGCGTACGGGCCAACGTGATCTGCCCGCGGGCGCGGACGAGCATGACCACGCACGTGTTCGGGGAGAGCGCGGGCGCGCTGGCCGAGGGCGAGCTGGACCCGCTGGCGCCCGAGCACGTCGCGCCGCTGGTCGCGTACCTGGCCAGCCCGGCCGCCGAACAGGTCACCGGGCAGGCGTTCGTGGTGCACGGCGGCTTCGTCGCGGTGATCGAACGCCCCACCCTCCAGGCCAAGTTCGACTCCAAGCAGGCCACCTTCACGCCGGAGGAGCTGGACCAGGTGCTCTCCGCGCACTACGCCGACCGCAAGCTCGGCGCCGGCTACACCGCGGACGACCTGCTGTTCCTCAAGCGCGACCCGCGCTGACCTCGAACCGCGGGGCCGGAGGTGGCGCGATCACCTCCGGCCCCGCCTTTCGCCCGCACCGTTGACACGTGTCGTGCCGCGAGGGTCGCCTCTCGGGCCGCACCGAGAAGGGGTTCCCCGTGCTGACCTCCGCCGACGACTTCCCGATCCACCAGACCCCCGAGCCGGTGGCCACACCCGCCACCTCGGACCGCAACGCCTACGACCGCTACTGGTTCAACGGCTACGACCGCGACGGCGGGTTCTACTTCGCCGCCTCGCACGGCCTGTACCCGAACCGGTTCGTCGCCGACGCGCACTTCACGATCGGGATCGACGGCGTCCAGCACAGCCTGCACGCGTCCCGGCGGGCGCCGCTGGACCGGTTCGACCTCACCGTCGGACCGATCGGCATCGAGGTACGCACACCGCTGAAGGTGCTGCGCCTGTACGTCGAGCCGAACGAGCACGGCCTCGGCTGCGATCTGACGTTCACCGCGCGCGCCGCGGCGATCGAGGAGGAGCGCACCACCACCCGCAACGGCCACCACGTGATCATGGACTCGACCCGGCTGACCCAGCTCGGCGTCTGGTCGGGCACCATCACGCTGCCCGGCGGCCGGGTCCTCGAGATCGACCCGGCGACCACGCTCGGCACCCGCGACCGCTCGTGGGGCGTACGCCCGGTCGGCGAGCGCGAGGAGGGCGCGCCCAAGCCGTTCAACCCGATGTTGTGGTTGTGGACGCCGATCCACTGGGCCGACGAGGTCAGCCTGTGGGCCTCGTTCGAGCGCGCGGACGGGCGGATGTACCACGTGGACGGCAAGCGGGTGGCGGCCACGCCGCTGGGCGCGGCCCCGGACCCGGCCGCCGTACCGCTGCCCGAGGACGAGCCCGCCTTCGCCACGCTGACGCCGCATCGGCACGCGCTCACATGGGTCCCGGGCACGCGGCGGATCGAGGGCGGCGAGTTCCACATGACGGACGAGAACGGGGAGCCGTTCGCCTACCGGATCGAGCCGATCGGCGCGCGCGGACTGCTCGCCGGGCTCGGCTATCTGCACCCGGAGTGGGGGCACGGGGTCTGGCAGGGCGAGTTGAAGATCGGCTACGAGAGCTGGGAGTTGGACAAGGTGGACCCGCTCCGGTTCGACCGCCAGCACCAGCAGCAGGTGATCCGGGTGACCGAACTGACCGGCGCGGGCCGGGTCGGGGTCGGTGTGGTGGAGCAGTTGTTCTTCGGGCCGCATGTGCCGTACGGCTTCAAGGAGATCCTCGACGGGTACGCGGGCTGACCGCGGATCGGGTCCGGCGCGGTGCGCCCTCCGCGATCCTGGTCGGCTTCTCGAACCAGCCGCCGGCGTCGACGGGTCGGTGCTCCCACGCGCCGACCAGGTCGCGGTACAGCGGTGCGCGGGCCAGCAGTTCGTGGTGGGTGCCCGGGATCGGCCGGTTGCCGTCCATGAGCAGGACGCGGTCCGCGCGGCGGGCCGAGTCGATCCGGTGCGCGATCACCACCAGGGCGCCCGCGCGCGTCGCGAACGCGGCCTCCGCCAGCGCCTCGGCGGGCGGATCCAGGTGGCAGGTGGCCTCGTCGAGGATGACGAAGCGGGCGGGGGAGAGGTACGTCCGGGCCAGCGCGATCAGTTGGCGCTCGCCTGCCGACAATGTGCCGGGGTCGGCGAGGTGGGCCTCGTAGCCGCCGAGCCGGGCGACCAGTTCGGCGGCACCGACCAGGCGCACCGCGCGGTCCAGGTCGGCCCTGGAGACGTCGGGGTCGAGGTAGCTCAGGTTCTCGTGGACGGAGCCGGCGAAGACGTACGCCTCCTGCGGGACCACCGCGATCGTGTTGCGCAGCGTGGCCTCCGGGTGCGCGGCGAGCGGGCGGCCGGCCAGCGACACGGTGCCCTGATCGGGCGTCAGCAGGCCGGCGAGCAACGCCGCGAGGGTGGATTTGCCGATCCCGCTGGGGCCGACGACGGCCAGGTGCGAACCGGCGTCGAGGGTCATCGACAGGTCGCGGACCACCGGTTCGGCGAAGGGGCCGTAGGCGAAGGTGACGCGGTCGAGGACGAGGGGGCCGGGGGCGGTGGCCGGTGACGGGAGTCGGGCGGGGCCCGTCGTGTTCGGGGCCGTCGCGCCGGGAGTCGCCGGGTCCGGGGCCACCGCGCCCGCCTGAGCCAACCGCCCCGCGACCACCAGGAGTTCCAGCAACCAGCCGCCCACGGTCGCGGTCGCGGCGCGTACGGCGGGCTCCAGGTGCTGGGCCAGATAGAGCGCGGCGCCCGCCACCTCGCCGGTGCTCAGCATGCCGTGGCGGACCAGCCACGGGGCCGCGATCAGCACGGCCGGCAACGGGAGTCGGCCGCCGAGGGCGACCACGAGCAGGCGTACGGACGAGACGCGCGCGAGCACCCTGGTCGCGTGCGCCTGGGCGTCGGCGGCGGCGCCGATCTCGGCGGCCACCCGCTCCTGGGCGCCGCAGGCCACCACGTCCCGGAGTCCGGCCACGGTGTGGGCGGTGCGGATCGCCATGCGCTCGTCGGCGAGTACGAGTTTGCGCCGTCGCCTGGCCAGCGGGGGCAGCAGGCGGACGAACAACCAGGTCGCGAGGGCGAGCGGGATCAGCACGAGCGGGAGCAACACGGGGGCGAGGAGGGCGAGTCCGAGCAGGGCGGCGACGATGGTCACGCCGAGCTGGCGCAGCGTGCGCAGCAGCGAGGCGGTCAGATTGCGGCAACTCTCCACCTGCTCGGTGAGCCGGGCCACCGCCGCGTCGGCGTCCCGGCCCGCGTCCGGCCGTCCCGACGTCGCGTCGAGCACCGCCGAGGTCACCACCCGCCGGACCAGGGTGTCCCGGAACGGCTCCACCACGTCCGCCAGATGCGGGAACATCGCGTAGGTGGCGGCGGCCCGGATCAGCATCGCCAGCGCGAGTACGCCCAGGAGCACGAACCCCACGCCGAGCCGCCCGACCAGGAACCCACGATCGAGCGCGGCGGCCAGCAGCGCCCCCGACAACAACGCCGGCACCCCCTCGGCCACCGACCACCCCAGGACCCGCCCCAACGCCGCCCGTCGCTCCCGCAACGCCTGCATCAACAACCCCCGCCCGGCGCGCGGTCCGCCGCCGTAGGGGCCGGCGCTGTGTCGCCTCCGGCGCTCGGGGGCGGTCGTGCCCGGGGACGGCGTCGGCGCCGCCTCCTCGGCGCCGGGCGCCGCCGTGTCGGCGATCGCTTCGCGCGGATCATGCGATGCCGGACCGGGGTGCGGGGCCCGGCTCGACCGGTCGCCGCCGGGCTCGTTCGGCCGGCCGTCGTTGCCGGGTATGTCGTCGCCCGCCGTGTCGTCGGGCCCGGCATCGGCGGGGTCGGCCCATGTCGGGTCATCGGGCGTGGCTGTGCGCCCGGGTTCGTGCGGGCGATCGGGTGGATTCGGTCGGTTCGGCACGGGCAGGGCGCGCGGCTGCGCATTTCCCTCGTCGCGAACGCCGTTCGACGGATCGAGAGCGCCGGCCGCTGCGGACCGGGGCGTTGCGAGGGGGGCATCCGGCGGCGGGGAGGATGAGGCCGAGCCGTCGTCGGGTCGACCTTCGGGAAGTGCGTTGCGCGCGAGCGCATTTCGGATGCCGCGCACCGATTGTTTGCGCGGCTTGCGGCGCCGGCCGCCGCTTCGTCGGGCGGGTGTCGGGCGGTCGCCGTCCTCGGCGCGGGTCGGATCCGGGGCCGGGGCACGGCCCACGCGCCGATGGCGACGGGGTTTGCGCGCGGGGGCGTCGGGCGGGAGCGTCGGCTGCGCCGAGCCGGTCGCCGCTTCGTGTCCCGGGGAGGCGACTCGGGACCGACGGTCGGTCGGATGCGGTTGGCGGGGGCCGGAGTCCGAATCGACCTCACCACCAACGGAGCCGGCCTCGGTCGAGCCCGGCGCCTGCGGCCCCCCGCCCGATACTTCGCCCGCCGGCTTCGCCCCCCGAACCCGCCAACGCCGTCCCGGACGAACCTCCTCCGGGGCCGCTTCCGAACCGCTCGCGTGGTCCGGCCGCCCGTCCGCTCCACCCATACCGCGGATCCGCCGCCGCCTTTCGACCGAGTCTCCCGGACCGACCGGCGGAGCCGCTGCCGACGCCGGCTCGCCGTCCGGGCCCAACCCCGTTGCGACCGGCACCTGTTGCCGCTTGCCACTCCAGGCACGCCGCCGGCGATCTCCATCGGCCTCGCGTGCCACGTCACCGCGCGCGGACACCTCACCCGAGGCCGAAGCGCCCACCCGGTCCTCCGCCGAACCCCCCTGCGCCCCCGTGCGTGAGATGCGTCGACGCCCTGTGTCGGGCGTTCCTGCCGTGTCGCCTCGGGTGGGGTCCACGCCCGCGCCCGAGGCGGATGGGCCTTCTTCGCCTGCGGCCGGTTCCCGGCGCTGGTTGGTGCGCGGCCTGTGCCATCTGCGGCCCGGGGCGGGCGTTTCTGTCGTGCCGCCTCGGGTGGCGTACGCGCCCGGGTCGGGGGCGGATGCGGGGCCTTCCTCGCCTGCCGCCGGTTCCCGGTGCCGGCCTGCGTCGGGTGTTTCTGCCGTGTTGCCTCGGGTGGGGTCCATGCCCGCGCCCGAGGCGGATGCGGGGCCTTGCTCCGCTGTCGCCGACTCCCGCCGCCGGCCCGTACCCAGGATTCGTCGGTGGCGTCCCGCGTCGGGTCGTTGCGCCGGGTCGGTCGGTGTGGGCTTCGCATCGGAGGCCGAGCCGTCCTCGTGGCTCGGCGCCGATATCGCGGCCGCCGGTCGGGCGTCGGCCCGTGGGCGGCCGAGCGGGTCTGCCGGGTCGGTACGCGTGAAGGCCGCCGGCGTCGGGTCGCGTGTCGAGTCGTCCGTGGCCGACTCCCGGACCGGGTTCGGGCCCGGGCGTCGGCCGGTGTGCAGGAGTCGGCGGCGAGCCTGCCCGTTCGGTGGGCTCTGTACGTCGGCCCGCGCGGGGGTCGGGCCGGATTCCGAGGTGGCCGGTGCGTTGTCGGCGCTCGGCTTCGGTACCGCCGCCTCGCGTCGTCGGCCGGCGCGCGGGATCCGCCACCCGCCTCCGTTTGCCGGCGTTGGTCGTGTCTCGATCGGCCCGGGCTCCTCGTCGGTGTCCCGACGCGGCGCCGCTGCGCGGTGTGGGCGGTCGGGGCGGGGCGCTCGTCGGCGGCCCGGACGGTCGGGTGATTCGTCCGGGTCGACCGGGATCGGGGGTTGGGCGACCTCCGGCGTGGTGCCCGACCACACCACCAGGCGGCGGGCGGATCGGGTCCCCGTGGCCCGGGGCGGCTCGCGGTCGCCCTCGTCGGAAACGGTGGCGCGCTCGGCCGGCTCGGCGGGAAGGCCGCCCAGGTCCCAGACCGGGATCACCACCCGTCGTCGGCGGCCCGTTGGCCCGTCGTGGTCGTCGTCCGTCATCCGGCTTCCCCCTTCGGTCCCGGCCGGTTCGCCGGATTCCGTCCTGTCGTCGGCGGCATTCGCCCTCGGGCGCGGGGCGCTCGCGCGTGGTTCGACCATCCGCGTCGCGTGCACGGACACCGCCGAACACCAGGCCCACTCACCGCTCCGCCCCCCGACCGAGCCCTCACCCCGAGGCCCGATCGTGTCCCGGGGCCGGGACCCGCCGGTGGTCTCCTCGGGGGCATCGACCTCGGACCCGGTCGTGATGTCGACCTCGACCCGGCCGCCCGACCGGGACTCGACCTCGACCTCGGGCCCGGCCCAGGACCCCGACGAGGCCCGCGTCCGTGTCTTGTCCCAGGTCCCGACCGCCTCCCGAGGCGGGGACCCGCCGGCGGTCGCCACGGAGGCGGCGACCTCGCGCCCGATCGCGGCGTCGGAGCCGGCCCGGTCACCCGTCCGGGTCTCCTCCCAGGACCTGATCGGTGCCCATGACGGGGATCCGTGCCCACGGGCGGTCGCCACCGGGGCACCGGCCTCGGGCCTGGTCGTGATGTCGGCCCCGACTCGGTCGCCCGTCCCGGATTCGGCCTCGACCTCGGGCCGGGCCCATGACCCCGGCGCGGTCTCCGTGCGGGTCTCCTCCCAGGACTTGATCGCGGCGCGAGACGGGGATCCGTGCCCGCCGGCGGTCGCCACGGGGGCATCGGTCTCGGGCCCGGTCGTGATGTCGGCCCCGACTCGGTCGCGCGTCCCGGATTCGGCTCCGATCTCGGGCCGGGCCCATGGACCCGAGGCGGCCTCCGGCCATGTTTCGCGCTCGGCGCCGGCTCGGGTGTCGGCTTCGGTCTCCGCCCTCGTCTCGACCCCGTCCCCCCTCGCCTCCGTCACGTCCGCTTCTCCCTCGTGAACACCGCGCGGTATGCCGGGTCGTTCCACAGTTCCGTGTGTGGGCCGACGGCCTTGACGCGGCCGGATTCGAGCCAGGCCACGAAGTCGGCGTCGGCCGCTGCCGTGGCGCGGTGGGCGACGACGATTCGGGTGCGGTCGGCCAGGCCCGTGCGGAAGGCCTCGTGGATGTGGTGTTCGGTGACCGTGTCCAGGCCGCTGGTCGCGTCGTCCAGTACCAGGACTCGAGCGTCCTGCACCAACGCACGTGCCAGGCCGAGCCGTTGCACCTCGCCGCCGGACAGCGCCAGGCCGTCGGTCCGGGTCGCGTAGTCGGCCGGCAGTCGGCGGACGAATTCGTCCGCGTAGGCCATCCGGGCCGCCCCGGTCACCGCCTCCGGATCCGCCCCGGGCCGGCCGTACGCCAGCGCCTCCGCCAGATCGGCGCCCATCAGGACCGGGCGCGGAAACGCGTACGCGACCCCCCGCCGCAACTCGCCGCGCGCCAACCGGGTCACCGGCAGCCCGTCCAGCAGCACCTCGCCCTCATCCGGTTCGCGCAGCCGCCCCGCCAACGCCGCCAGCGTCGACTTGCCCGACCCGGACGCCCCCACCAGGGCCACGCACGCCCCCGCCGGCACCGTCAGGTCGATCCCGTCGAGCACCACCCGACCCTCGCCCGAGCCGACCTCCGGTACCCGCACCCGGACCCCCCGGAAGACCAGTTCGCCGCCCCCCGGTGGCAGGGTGCGCGCGGTGCCGTACCCGGCGGGCTCGACCGCCAGCAATTCGGCCGCCCGTACCCGCCCCGCGCGGGCATGCGCCACCCCGACCAGTGCCTCCACCTGCTCCAGGAACCCCAGACCGAGCGCCGCGTATCCGGCCGCCGCGACCAACTGCCCCGGGGGGATCCGCCCCTCGGCGAGCAACCATCCCGCCGTCGCGAGGACCGTCAACTCGACCATCGGCGCGAGCAGCAACACCTGGGCGACGGCGCCGCGCTGGGCCCGCCACAGGCCGTGCCCGGCGGCCGAGAGCTCCGGCAGCGGGGCCAGGATCCGGGCGATCTCCCGATCACGCGTGCCGCACGCGCGGATCGTCCGCGCCCCCGCGAGCGCGTCGGTCAACCGACCGGCCAACCCGCCCTGGACCGCCTGGTATCGAGTGAACAGGTCGGTCGCGCGGGCCATGAACACCCGTACCACGAGCAGCCCCGGCAGCAGCCCGCCGAGAAAGCCGACCGCGAGCCACGGATCGATCAGGGCCAGCGCGACGATGCCGCCGAGCGAGGTGACCAGCGCGCCGAGCGTGCCGAGCAGCGACGGGACGAGCCCGGCCGCGTCGGGCGCGGCGCCGACCAGCCGCGAGGTGACGTCGCCGGCGGGAAAAGGATTCCGCGACCCGGTGCCCAGGTCGGTGACGTGCACGGCGAGCCGGCGGCGCAGGCGCGCGGTGAGTTCGGCGGCCAGCCCCGGACCGGCGATCTCCGCGAGCAGCCCGGCCAGCAGGCCGAGGACCAGGACGGCGATCAGCCGTACGGTCGGCCCCGAGGCGGAGTCGCCGCGCGCCACCGCGTCCACCGAGCCGGCCACCGCCGCCGGCAACAACAGCGCGGCGATCGATCCGGCCGGGACGGCGAGCGCGAGGGTCACCGTCGCCCCGGGCGCGACCCGCAGCGCCCCGCGCACCCCGGTGCCGGTGCGATCCGTCGGCGCCGGCATCGGTGCCGGCGCACCCGCCGGGAGCGCCGGCGCGGCTATCGGGACGTCGACCACGGCGTGCCTCCTCGGATGCGCGGACCGTCGAGGGAAAAACGCGCGCGAGCGGCGTGCCCCCTGGGCGTCGGTCGCCCGGATTGCGATGCTGATCCGAGCCCGGTGACCGGGAGCTCCTGATTCCGGCAGGAACTCCCGGTCCCGGGTTCGTACTTGTCGAACAACCTGTCGACTCGAGCGAGGCGTCGACCGATCGTGCCCACGGATCGAGTCCGGGTGCCGAGTTCGGCGGCCGAGTGCGGCTCCCGAATCCGTGTACCGAATCCGTGTCCCGGACGCGGTGCGCTAGTTGATCGTGAAGAGCAGGCAGGTGATCAGCAGACAGGTGAACTGACACCCGTTGCCGCCGTGCCCGCCCAGCTCGACCGACTCGGTCTCGGGGAGCCGCTGCAGCGCGGCGAGGTCGGTCTCGATGTGCTCCATGGTGAATCTCCTTCGGGACGTACCGCCGCCGCGAGCGGTTGCCCGCGACGGGTGGTGCGGGGCGATTCCCCCTGTCGTCACACCCGACCGGTTCGCAGGAAACCGGCGAGATGGGCGTGGAGTTCGGGTGCCCCATCCCCGGCCAGGGCCTCGTGGCCGAGACCGGGAAGCTCCAGATAGCGAAAGTCGGCGCCCTCGACCCGGCCGTGCGCGAGCAACGTGTGACGCAGTGCCCTGGACTGGCCGACCGGGATGGTGTCGTCCCGGTCGCCGTGCACGAACAGCAGCGGTACGGCGATGCGTTCGCACACCGCGAGCACGTCGCGCGGCCCCTGGTCGTCGACGTATTCGGTGTCCCCGCCGAGCCGGGTCATCAGCGCGCGGATCGGCAGCGACGCCTCGGCGATCAGCCGCGGCCCGGACAGGAACGGCGCGACCGCGAGGCAGCGCGACCACGCGCCCGGCGCGAACGACGCGGCGAGCAGCGCGAGGTAGGCCCCGTAGCTGACCCCGAACAGGGCGGCCGGCGCGCGGCCGAAGGCGGCCCGCTCGGCGGCCAGGGTGCGGCCGATCGCGGTGACGTCGGCCAGGTCCGGGCCGCCCCACGCGCCGTGCAGCTCGCGGGCGAAGCGGGCGCCGTATCCGGTACTGCCGCGCTGGTTCGGCGCCACCACCGCGATGCCCGCCGCCGCGAGCCGTTGCAGCAGCGGATCGAACTCGAACCGCCACGCCGCCGCCGGGCCGCCGTGCAGCGCGAGCAGGACGTGCTCGGCGCACCGCCAGTCGGGGCCGCCGTAGACGATCGACTCGACCGGACCGGTCCCGCCGACCAGCAGTTCCAGATGGGCCGGCCGCCACTGGGGCCGGTCCGCGTCGTCGAAGCCGACGAACGGGCCCGGTTCGCCGTCCTGGCGCCACGACCCCGGCCGGGACGGGTCGAGCCGAGCCAGGCAACTGGGCCGATCCGGCGCGGAGAACGGGATCCGCAACCCCTGTTCGGTCCACCGGCCGACCGCGCCCAGGCACCCGTCGGGTGTGGCCGCCTCGACCAGTTCGCCATCCTCCGGGGTCCATACGGCCAGCCGCGAGATCGCCCCCCGGTCGAGCCGGACCGCCACCCGGCGGCCGTCCGGCGCGATCGCGATCGGGCGTACCTGCGCGTCGGGCACGTGTACGACCTCGGGAAACCGCACCCGGCCCGGCGCCTGCGTGCGGTCGGCGGGCAGCCGGATCCAGCCGAGCCGGTCCGAGCCCGGCGCGTCGCTCGCGATCACCAGCAGGCCGCCGACCGGATCGGCGAGCAGGAGCCGGTCGTTGCTCTCGTCGGTCAGCTCCAGGAACGGGCGTACGGTCGCCGTCTCCAGGTCGAGCGCGATGGTCTTGACCCGGCCGCCACGCACCTCGTCCAGCGCGAGCCGGCCGCCGTCCGGGTCGAGCCACACCCCGCCGCTGTACAGCCCCGACAATTCGGCGACGGGATCCAACCGCCCGTCCTCGCGGACCAGCCACACCGTCGTCGACGGGGACGTGTCCGCCCCGAGGGCGAGGGCGAGCGCGTCCGTACCGGGGTAGGGGAGCAGCCGCAGGCCCGGCAGCCGCACCATGGCCAAGTGCCGCTCGCTGCCCGCGTCGTCGGCTTCGAGCAGGACCAACTCGTGGCGTCCCGGCTCGTGTCGGCAGGCCATCACCCGACCGTCGGGCAGGGCGAGCAGCTGGGTGTGCAGCCGCTCGGGCGCACCGGTGCCGACCGGGATCGCGCCACTGGCCCGCCCCGGCCGCAACGACCACGACTCCACCCGCCACGTGCCGTCGCCCGGCGTGGCCAGGCACGCGGCGTGCCCGCCGTCGGCCGCGAACGACCAACTGATCCGGCGCAGCGGTCGAGTCGTCACCATGGTGCTCACGCTTCCTCACCGTCCAACCACAACCGCGCTCCGCCGTGGCGGAGCCGGAGCAGGAAGCCGAGGACACCGGCGGTGCCGGTGCCGTACGAGGCGGACACACCCGTGGCGCTCTCGTCGGCCGGCACCCGCAGGCCGTCGACGATCGCGGTCCGCACCCGCAGCTGATCGGCGATCTCGGCGGCCCGCGCACGATGGATCGGCTCGCCCACCGCCTCGGCCAGATCGAGCAGGAACTCCCCGTTGCCCGCGAGACCGTGGCACGCCGTGGTGCCCGAATGCCACCGGGCACGATGGGCCGCCGCGCCGGCCCGCTCGGCCAGGTCGCGGTGCAGCGGATCGTGGTCCGCCCGCCACAGCCGGATCAGGAACGTCCCGACGCCGGCCGAGCCGCTGCACCAGTACGCCAGCCGGACCCCGGCCGGATCGCCCGGACCCTGCGGCCACCACGCGCCGTCGCCGTCGACACGCGCGGTACGGGTGAGGGTGTGCGCCGCGGCCCGGGCGCCGTCGAGGTAGCCCTCGCGGCCGGTGGTCAGCGCCGCTTCGAGGAGGAATGTACCCACCCCGGCGACGCCGTGCGCGAATCCGAGGTGCGCGGCGCCGGCGAGGCGCGAGTCGAAGTCCCGCGGTACGGGCCACAGGGTCAGGTCGCCGGCCTGCCGGGCGGCGCCGAGCAGCGTGTCGGCACACGCGACGACGCGCTGCCGGAAACGTTCGTCGCCGGTGGCCCGCCACATCCGGACCTGGAGCAGACCGGCCCCGGCGGCGCCGTGGCACACGTCCGGGTTGGGCCAGGCGATCGGTACGCGCAGGGCGAGCTCGGCGGCGCCGGCGGCCAGTTCGGCGTCGCCGAGCAGCGCCGCCGCGTCGTGCAGCGCCCAGGCGGTGCCGGAACGCCCGAAGTGCAGCCCGGGTAGGAGCACCGGCTCGGCCGCGGCCCGATCGCGGAGCCAGGCGGCGCCGTCCTCGACCGCGCGATGCAGGGTGTAGCGCAGCCGGGGTTCGAGCGTGGTGGTGTGCGCGGCCCGGGCCAACACGCCGAGCACGCCTGCCGCGCCGTACTGCACACTGCACGGATCCATCGCCGCCGCGCCGGCCGACTTCGGCCACAGCCGATCCACCCGCCCGGGTGTCATCGTGGCCACGAGGTGCGCGAGCCCGTCCCGAAGCAGCGCGTCGTCCTCCGGCGGCTGCGGATGCGGCGGCACCTTGTCACCCTCGGTATCCGGATGCGGCCGAGGCCCATCCGGCACATCCCGCCGCCCGGCACATCGGGTCCGCCCGTCGGCGGCGCCACCGAGGCCGGACTCGCGACGGCGGCCGTCACCCACCGGACCCGCCGTTACGTGGTCCGCCCGACCGCCCGTCCGATCGCTCGCCGCGTCCGCGGCCTGGTCCGATTCACGGCGGCCGTCACCCGCCGGACCTGCGCGGTCCGACCCGCTACCTGCCCGGCCGCCCGCCGCGCCCGGCTCGTGGCCCGACTCGCGCAGAGGGCCATCGCCCGGCAGGTCCGCGGGCGCGCGGTCCGACTGGCCGCCCTCCCGGCCGCGGCACGCGTCCGCGGCGTGGTCCGATTCACCGCGACGTTCGTCGCCCGGCACGTCTGCGCGCATGCGCTCCGAGTGGCTGCCCGTCCGATCGCTCGCCGCGTTCGCGGCGTGGCCCGACGCGCGCCGAGAGTTGTCGTTCGGCTGCTCTGCCGGCACCTGGCCCGCCCGGTCGCCCGCCGCGCACACCGCCTGTGCGCGCGACCCGTCTTCCACGCCGGTAGGCGTCTTGTCGCCCGCCCCGGTGGCGGCCCTGCCGCTCGGCTCGCGCCGCGATTCGTCGTTCGGCCCGTCGTTCGGCCCGGTCGCCCTGTCGTCCGGCTCGCCGTTCGCTGCGTCGGCCGATCCACTTCTCGGCCCGGTGCACGGCCCGTCGCCCGAACCCGAGCGCACGTCGTCGACCGCGTCCGCCCCATCCCCGGCCGCCGGCCCCGCCACGAAGGCCGACGTCCGCTCCGCCGACCAGCGTTGTGTCGGGTCCTCGTGCCACAGGCCGCGGATCGCCGGCGCCAGGCGCTGTGCGGTTTCGCCGTTTCGGGCCGCCAACTCCAGCCACGCGCCCAGGCGTTCCACCGTGTCGCGGGTGGTGCCCACGTCCTCGGGCAGGGCCGGGTCGGCGCCGGTGGCGAGCAGGAAGAACAGGCCGCCGAGGCTGTACAGGTCGGCCGAGGGATGCGCACGATGGCTGCCGTCGACGCCCGGCCGCTGCTCCGGCGCCCGATAGCCGGGCGTACCCGCGGCACCGGCCGGCACACCGATCTCGGCGGCCAGCTCCAGATCCACCAGCCGCAGCACGCCGTCCGGCCCGACCAGCACATTCGTCGGCGACAGGTCGCGCATCACCAGACCCTCGCCGTGCACGGTCCGGACCAGCCGGATCAGCCCCTCGACGAGAGGCCGAGCGAGTGCCCACGCCACACCCGGATCCGCGGCATGCCGGACCACCCAGGCACGCAACGGCTCGCCCGGCACCCGCTCCTGGGCCAGGAAGATCGTCGCGTCCTCTTCGAGCAGCGCGACGTGCCGAGGGGTCACGCCGGTGTGCTCGAGCCGCCGCATCAGCACCGCCTCGTGGCGCAGCGCCGCACACGCGTCCCGCCCGGAGCGGTCCACCTCGATGTGCGCACGGGCCTGCTTGACCACGACGTCGGTGTCGTCGGTGGTGTCCTTGCCCAGGAACACGCCGCCCTTGGCGGAGTGCCGCAGCGCCGAGGTGACCGCGAATCGGCCGCCGATCAGCACCTCCGTCCGCCGAGGCGCCGCCTCGGACGCGTCGGCCGGCGCCGAACGGGCCCGCCGTACCCACGGATCCGGTGCCCACGACGGCGGAGTGAACCACGCCTCCCGAGCGTCGTCCACGGCCGACCCTTCGGGATCGGTCAGCACCGCGCGATAGCCGCCGTCGTTGCCGAGCACCGCTCGACGGCCGAATCCGCCGTAGCGGTAGTGCACCACGCTGCCGGGCCGGCACGGCCGATCGGAGAGGATGCCCGGGCCGGTCAGCTCGCGGGTGACCTCGTCGAGCGCGTCCACCAGTTCCATGAACTGCTCGTCGTCGTCGGGATAGACGGTGATGAACTTGCCCGCCGAAGCCCGGTCCGCGTCTCGGGAGTTGAGCATCCGCAACCGCTCCAGGTCACCGGCGAACTTGAACGCCACCCGACGGGGCAACAACACGTCGCACACCCGGCCGAGCACATGCGGGGCGTCTCCGGTCCGCGCGCTGACATGGATCTTCCAGCCCTGCGCGCGAGCCGCGTGTCCCGGCGGCCGTACGGTGCACCAGAAGTCGTCGGAGCGCACATCCCACGCATCGGCCGAGCCCGGGGCCCGCTCGCCGTTTCCCTGTTCCCGGGCACCGACCGCATCGCGATCGAGCGCCGCACGGACGCGGTCGACCAGGTTCGTGCCCGGCGCGCCGTGGCCGCCGGTGCGCTCCGCCCGGTGTCCGCGGGTCGTCGTCGCCATCCCTGGACTTCCCCCCTCGACAGTGCCCTCGCGCCCCGGCCGACGACGCGTCGCGCGCCCGTCGACCGATGCCCGGAAACGGTTGTCGAGCAACCGGGTGCCCCGGTCGCCGACGCGGCCGCCCCGCCTCGGATCGCTCCCCCCGACGGGACGGCATGACCGTATGCAGCGCCTTCGGGCCACCTCAACGAGTTGCGACCCCCTTCACCCAATTGAGTGAAGTGACCCGCATTGAGGGCCGGTTGGTCAGTTCATCTGCATATTCCCGCCCGGCCGCCATCCCCCCAGCTCAGCCCACTCACCGCCCCGCCCCCACACGCCAGAGGATGGCCCAATCGAGCGAGCCCCACCCGGACCCCCCACGCACCGCGATTCGGCCCCCGGTCCCACCGAATCACCCACAAGCCCAGGCAGCGCGGCCAGGCAGTCCGCCGCCTACTCGGCGATGCCGCGTTGTTGGGCCAGGATCGCGGCTTGGACTCGGCTGTTGAGGCCGAGTTTGGTGAGGATGCGGCTGACGTGGGTTTTCGCGGTGGCCTCGGCCATGTCCAGGTGGGCGGCGATGCGTTGGTTCGACATGCCGCGGCCCAGGCAGGCCAGGACGTCGCTTTCACGCGGGGTGAGTGAGGCCAGGGCCTCGGCGGGGACCTCCGGGCCGTCGGTCGGCCGGATCGGCGGGCTCGCGAACGCGTGGATCAGCCGACGCGTGACCTCCGGCGCGACGAAGCCGTCGCCGCGCGCGACCAGGCGCACCGCCTCGACCAACCGGGCGGCGTCGGCCGTCTTGAGCAGGAACCCGGCCGCGCCCGCGCGCAGGGCGCCGAACACGTACTCGTCCAGGTCGAACGTGGTCAGCACGAGCACGTCCAGGCCCGCCGCGGTCAACTCCCGAGTGGCGCTGATCCCGTCGAGGCGCGGCATCCGTACGTCCATCAGCACCACGTCCGGCCGCAACGTCCGGGCCAGCGCCACCGCGTCCTCGCCGTCGGCGGCCTCGCCGACCACCTCGATACCCGGCGCCGCGTCCAGGATCAGGACGAGCCCCGCCCGGACCGCCGCCTGATCCTCCGCGACCAGCACCCGCAGCGTCTCGGCGTCGCTCACCCGGTCCCACCTTTCGGCCCCGTCGGGGCGTTCTTGATCCCGCCGTCGAGCACCACGTCGTCACCGCACGGGAGTTCGGCCCGCAGATGCCACCGGCCGTCGCGCGGGCCCGCCTCGAACAGGCCGCCGAGCAACGAGACCCGCTCCGACATGCCGACCAGACCCGCCCGCGCGCCGGGCAGTCCGGTGACGTGGTCGGGGTCGATCTCGTTCTCGCCGATGATCACCACATCATCGGCGCGATAGGTGAAGACCAGGCGCAGCCGCTGCGGCGTGGCGTGCTTGAGGGCGTTGGTCAGCGTCTCCTGGACCACCCGATAGGCCGCGAGGTCGACCGGTGTGGGCAACTCGCGCACCACGCCGACGATCTCGATGTCCACGAGCAGCCCGGCCCGGCGCACGTGTTCGACCAGTCGATCGGTCTCGGCCAGCCGAGGAACCGACACCGGTTCCTCGGGAGTGTTCTCCGAGCGCAACAGACCGATCATCCGGCGCATCTCGGTGAGCCCCTGCACGCTGCTCTCCCGGATCACCTCCAGCGCCTCGCGCAGCCGCGCCTCGTCCAGGCTCTTCACGGACAACGCTGCGGTGGACTGGACCGCGACCGCGCTCAGGTGGTTGGCGATCACGTCGTGCAACTCGCGCGCCATCCGGGCACGTTCGGCGATCACGGCGGCCTGGTGGTCGAGTTCGGCCAGCCGCGCCGTCTGGGCGGAGCGCAGGCGTTCCACCTCGGCCTTCTCCCGATGCTCGCGCACCGAGAACCCGGTGAGCACGGGGGAGATGGCGACCAGGCCGATGTAGAAGACGCCGAGGACGAAGACCCGGAAACTGCGGGTCGTCGCCCAGATGGTGATCGTACTCACCACCAGCACCGTCAGATTGCCGTACAACAGGCGCCAGGCCAGCCGCGAACTGCCGTACACGCTGACCGCGTACAGCACGTCCGACCACATGATCAGGCCGCCGATCGAGGGCCCGAGCACGGTGTCGAAGCCCTCGCCGACGAGCCCGATGGCGAGTGCGAAGCGCGGCGACGAACTGCGGTGGCACTGGGCGACGGTGAGCAGCAGCAACGGCGCGAGCCGCAACCACGGACTCGGATCCCACACGTTCCAGATCACATACGAACGGGTGAAGAGCAGGACGAGCGCGCCCGCGAACACCACGCCGCCGATCGCGCAGTCGCGGCGGATCGGCGGCGCCAGGCCGGGCAGGTGCAGGGGCAGGGGGCGCTGCCACGCGGAGGTCTGATCGCTCACCACCCCATCCCAACATCATGGGGACGGGCGTGCCGACCATTGCCGCCGATCGATGGGGGAAATCTCCCGGTTCACAGCGATTACCGCTATTTCGGCTGAAAGCGAATCCCGCCGTCGAGCCGGATCACCTCGGCGTTGAGGTAGCTGTTCGTGAGCAGTTCGTACGCCAGCGAGGCGAACTCGTCGGGCACGCCCATGCGCTTGGGGAAGAGCACCTGCGCGCCGAGGGTGTCCTTGACCGCCTGCGGCGCGGCGGCGAACAGCGCGGTGTCCATCGTGCCCGGCGCGATGGTGTTGACCCGTACGCCGATCGCGGACAGGTCGCGCGCCACCGGCAGGGTCAGGCCGACCACGCCGGCCTTGGAGGCGCCGTACGCGGCCTGCCCGATCTGCCCGTCGAACGCGGCCACCGAGGCGGTGCACACGATCGCGCCCCGCTCGCCGTCGGCCTGCGGCTCGACCGAGGCCATCGCGGCGGCGGCCAGGCGGACGGCGTTGAACGTGCCGATCAGGTTCAGTCGGACGATGAACTCGAACGCGGCCAGCGCGTGCGGGGTGCCGTCTCGGGCCACGGTGCGCGCGCCCATGCCGGTGCCCGCGCAGGAGACCAGGGCGCGCAGCGGCGCGACGGCGACGGCCGCGTCCACCGCGGCCTGTACCTGCTCCTCCCGCGTGACGTCGGTGGCGACGAAGACACCGCCGATCTCGGCGGCGACCGCCTTGCCGCGTTCCTCGTTCTTGTCGGCGATCACCACGGAGGTGCCGCCGGCCGCGAGCCGGCGGGCGGTGGCCTCGCCGAGCCCGGAGGCCCCGCCGGTGACGATCGCGGACGCGCCGGTGAGATCCAGCATGAGCAAGCTCCCTTCGCCTGTTCTTGACTGAAGCAAGCTATTGCATGGCATGGGGAAGCGACCAGGCCCGTCGTATCGACCGGCCCCGGCCCCGCCGTCAGCGCGGCGCCGGCGACTCCGTGCTCGGCGCCGTCGCCACCTTCACGGTCACCGTCGAGCCGCGCCGAACCTTCGCCCCCTCGCCCGGAGCGCAGTCGACGACCGTGTCCTCCGGCGCATCGGCGGTCGGCACCCGCACGATGCGCGCCACCAGGTCGGCCCCACGCAACCGGGACTCCGCCTCGGACGACGACGCGCCGACCAACGGCGGCACCGTGGTCGTCGCCGGAGCGGTCGCCGTGGGGGAGGAGATCGGCGCGGTGGTGGTCGGCGGCGGGGTGGTCCTGGCCCCCGACATCACCACCACGACCTCCGCCCGCTCCCGGTCCACCTTCGTCCCGGCCGCCGGATCGGTGGACACGATCGTGCCGCCGCTGCCCCGGACGGTGCCTCGGAAGCCCTTCTCGCGCAGCAGCGCGACGCCCTGCGCCTCGCTCATCCCGACCACGTTCGGCACGGTCGGTCTGGTGGGCGCGCTCGTGCTGGGCACGGCCGAGTCGCTCGCGTCCGGCGTGCTGGTCACCGGCGCCTCGGTGGTCGGACCGGCGGCCGGCCTCGGGCTCGTCGACTCCGGCGCGGACGTGGTCGGATTCGTCTCGGCCGCCGGCGAGGTGTCGTGCGAATCCGCCATCGCCATGCCGACCACCACGGCCACCACGATCGCGGCCACGATGGCGAACACGGCCGCGACGACCTTGGTCCGCCGATTCCCGTTCCGGTGCTCGCGGGCGACCGCGGCGCCCGCGGTCGCCCCAGCCGCGCCCCACGCCCCCGCGCCGGCGCCGGCGACCACCCGTACCGAGAACGGCGCGCACGCCGCCACCCGCATGTCCCGGACGGAGACCACCCGCACCGGCACGTCGTTCTCCTCGACGACCCGGGAGTCCTCCTCGAACGCGCTGCCGCCACCGTCCGCGCCGACCTCGCCGAGGCCGAACATCCCGTTCGGCGCGAGCTGGTCCTCCACGTCCGGGGGCACCGTGTACACGATCGTCCAGGTCCGGGTCTCGCCCGGATGCAACTCGGGCGGCCCGGGCCGGTCGAGGCCGATCCGCCGGGCGGCGTCCCGGGGCAGTTCCGGGTCGTAGACATCCGACACGCTGCCCGTGTTGCGCAGGGTCAGCGTCACCATGACCGTCTCGCCGGGAACCGCGGTGATCCGACGGGGCTCGCACCACGCCTGTACCGCGCAGGCCGGGTCGCCCATGCGCTGACCGTGCAGGTCGGTGCCGCATTGTTCGCCCGGGCAGTACGCGTCCGTCTCCAGATAGGGCGTACCGCACAGCAGACAGTGCAGCATCGTCGTCGTCCCCCTCGTGTCGTACGACAGTGCGAGCCTGCATACCGCACAAACGCTTCGGATGGGGCCGACTTCACCCAACCCGGAGGTATTCCGGTGTGCTCCGTCACCGTCCGTCCGGGATGCCCGAATCGGGGCGGCGGGCGCGGAGAGGTAACCTCCCTTCGTGCCCAAGCTTTCCGACGTCGTCGCCACCCTCGAACGGATCTACCACCCCGACTGGGCCGAATCCTGGGACGCGGTCGGGTTGGTCTGCGGCGACCCGGACGCCGAGGTGCGCTCGGTGATGTTCGCCGTCGACCCGACCCTGGCGGTCGCCGAGGAAGCGCTCGCGCGCGGCGCCGACCTCCTGGTCACCCACCACCCGCTCTTCCTGCGCGGCGTGCACTCGGTGGCCGCGACCGGGTTCAAGGGGCGCGTCGTGCACCGGCTGATCACCGGCGGTTGCGCCCTGCACGTGGCGCACACCAACGCCGACTCGGCCGCCCCCGGCGTCTCCGACGCACTCGCCGCCGCCCTCGGGCTGACCGTCACCGCGCCGCTCGACCCGGCCCCGGCCGACCCGAGCGAGTGCCGGGGCATCGGCCGGATCGGCGAGTTGGCCGCCCCCGAGACGCTGGCCGCGTTCGCCGCCCGGGCCGCCCGAGCCCTGCCCGCCACCGCGACGGGCCTGCGGGTGGCCGGCGACCCGGATCGCCTCGTGCGTACCGTCGCGGTATGCGGCGGCGCGGGCGACAGCCTCTTCGCCGCGGTCCGGCGCAGCCGTGCCGACGTCTACGTCACCGCCGACCTGCGCCACCACCCGGCGTCCGAGGCGCTGGAGGCCGGCGGCCCCGCGCTGCTCGATGCCCCACACTGGGCCACCGAGTGGCCGTGGTTGCGCTACGCGGCCGACGAACTCACCCGTGCACTGACCGCCGGCGGTACTACGGTGGAAACCCACGTCTCGGAACTAGTCACCGACCCATGGACGTTCCACACACCGCATCCCTGAACACCGCCGTACACACAGCCACACCGTCACGCAGCCACACCACACTTGCCACACCGCGACCGGGCACCGCGACGCGGGTGATCGGGCCCGCCCGGCCCGTCCGTCGTCCGCGGCACCCGAACCCACCCACCGAACGCACCGGGTGGCCGGGTGGGAAGACAACCTCCCGCCCACCCGAGCCGTATCCACCCGAGCCGTATCCAAGGAGCCCCCGCTGAACGCCGCGCCCGCCGACCAGCTTCGCCTGCTCGACCTCCAGGCCCTGGACTCGCGAATCGACCTGCTCGCCCACAAGAAGCGCACGCTGCCGGAGAACGAGGAGATCGACCGCCTCGGCTCGCAGCTCGCCCGGTTGCGCGACCTCGTGGTCGCCGCCGAGACCGAGGAGAGCGACGCGGCCCGCGACCAGGCCAAGGCCGAGCAGGACGTCGACCAGGTCCGCAAGCGCGCCGAGCGCGACCGGCAGCGGCTCGACTCGGGCCACGTCACCTCGCCCAAGGACCTGGAGAACCTGCAGCGCGAGGTGGCCTCGCTCGCCAAGCGCCAGGACGACCTCGAGGAGGTCGTCCTGGAGGTCATGGAGCGCCGCGAGGAGATCCAGGGCCGCCTGGGGCAGCTGGTCGGCGAGCGGGACGCGGCGCAGACCGCCCGCGACGCCGCCGAGGCGCGCCGCGGCGCCGCCGAGGCGGAGATCGACGCCGAGGCGGACGCCGCCCGCAAGCAGCGCACGGTGGTCGCGAGCGCGATCCCGGCCGATCTGATCAAGCTGTACGAGCGCATCCGCGAGCAGTCGCACGGCGTGGCGGTGGCCCCGCTGTTCCAGCGCCGCTGCGAGGGCTGCCGGCTGGAGCTGGGCATCACCGACCTGGGCGCGATCCGGGCCGCGGCGCCGGACGCGATCGTGCGCTGCGAGAACTGTCGGCGCATCCTCGTCCGCACCGCCGAGTCGGGCCTGTGAGGCTCGTCGTCGAGGCCGACGGCGGCTCCCGGGGCAACCCGGGCCCGGCGGCCTACGGCGCGCTGGTGCGCGACGCGGACACCGGCGAGGTGCTGTACGAGATCGCCGAGGCGATCGGGGTGGCCACGAACAACGTGGCCGAGTACCGGGGCCTGATCGCGGGGTTGACCGCCGCGCACACGATCGACCCCACGGCGACCGTGGAGGTGCGGGCCGACTCCAAGCTCGTGGTCGAGCAGATGTCGGGCCGCTGGAAGATCAAGCACGCCGACATGCGCGACCTGGCGACCAAGGCCCGCGGAATCCATCCGTCCGGACAGGTCACCTACACGTGGATCCCGCGCGAGCGGAACAAGCACGCCGACCGCCTCGCCAACGAGGCGATGGACGCGGCGGCCAAGGGCCGGGCCTGGACCCCGCAGAACTCCACCGCGTTCGCGACGGCCGGGCCCGCCGAGGCCGCGCCGGCCGCCGAACCCGCGCCGAGCGAGTCGACCCCGGCGCCCAAGGCGCGTCCGACCGCTCCCGGCTGGGGTCCGGACCTGGGCCGCCCGACCACCCTGGTGCTGCTGCGTCACGGCGAGACCGCGCTCACCCCGCAAAAGCGCTTCTCCGGCACCGGCGCCGACCCGGAGTTGTCCGAGCGCGGCCGGTGGCAGGCCGCCCGCGCGGCCGAGGCGTTGGCCGCGCGCGGCACCATCGAGGCGATCGTGTCCTCGCCGCTGGGCCGTTGCCGGCAGACCGCCGAGGCGGTGGCGCAGCGGCTCGGGCTGAAGGTGCGCGAGGAGCCGGGCTTTCGGGAGACCGACTTCGGCGCGTGGGAGGGGCTGACCTTCGCCGAGGCGCGCGAGCGTACGCCGGACGCCCTGGACGCGTGGCTGACCTCGGCCGACGCGGCCCCGCCCGGCGGCGAGAGCTTCACCGAGGTGGCCCGCCGGGTCGAGGTGGCCCGGGACAAGACGATCGCCCGGTACGCCGGCCGCACCGTGCTCGTGGTCACCCACGTGACGCCGATCAAGACCCTGGTCCGGATCGCCCTCGGCGCACCCGCGGAGTCGATGTTCCGGATGGAGCTGTCGGCGGCGGCGATCAGCGCGGTCCAGTGGTGGTCCGACGGCAACGCGTCGCTGCGCGTCTTCAACGAGACGGCACACCTGCGCTGACGGGGCGGCCGCGCCGGCCACCCGACCCGGCCGGTCCGGGCCGGGCCGGGAGCGCAGGTCGCCCGACCCGGATCGAACAAAAGTTTGACCCCGCTGCGGAGAGTGTGGCATAGTGGCGAGTGCCTTCAGCGTGCCCGCCAGTGGAATCCGGGCGGACCACGCGGAGGACCAAGCTTCCGAAAGCCCCGAGCCGATCCCGGCCGGGGCTTTCGTCGTATCGAGCCCCCGCCTCCGGTCTCAGGGGCGTGACGCGTCGGCCCTGCGGGCGTGCAGCACACTCGCGCCCAGCGGCAGCGGCGAGGCCTCGACGAGCCGGAGCCCGGCCTCGCCCAGCAGCCGGCCGTAGTGTTCGACCCCGCGCTCGCGGCCCCCGACGTTGCACATCATGTGCAGGTCCCAGGCGATGGCCGGCGCCGGGGAGCCGTCGGCCGGCAGCAGGCGCTCGACGACGAGCAGGTCGGCGTGCGCGGGCATGGCGGTCGCGCAGTGCCGGAGGATCCGCCCGCAGCGCTCGTCGTCCCAGTCGTGCAGGACGCGGGAGAGCACGTAGACGTCCCCGCCCGCCGGCACGTCCGCGAAATCGCCGGCCCGGTACACGCAGCGCTCGCCCACCCCGGCCGCGTCGAGCGAGCGGCGGGCGGCCGCCACGACGTGCGGGCGCTCCAGCAGGACGCCGCGCAGGTTCGGGCGCGCGGCGAGCAGCCGGCCGAGCAACTCGCCCGTACCGCCCGCGACGTCGACCACGGTCCGGGGCTCGGCCGCGCCGCCGGCCGCCGTGAACACCGGGTGCGCGGACAGCGGATCGAACATGTGCGCACTCGCGGCCATGGCCTCGTCGAAGCAGGCGGCGAGTTCGGGCCGGCGGGCGAAGTAGTCGAAGTGATTCTCGCCGAACAGTCGCTCGAAGCCGGTGTGTCCGGTCCGCACGGTGTGCGTGAGCAGCGCGAAGGACCGATAGAACGGGCCGCCGTACATCAGCGCCAACGGCCGCATCGAACCCGGGGAGTTCGTGCGCAGCAGCGCGCCGACCTCGGTGAGCCGGAAGCCGTTCGGGTCCGCCACGACCACGCCCAGCATGGCGAGGTAGCGCAACAGCCGCGCCAGGCTCGGCGGATCGGCGTCGACCGCTCGCGCCAGTGCCGCGAGCCCGACGGCGGCGCCGGTCTCCATGGCGTCGGCCAGACCCAGCCGCGCACACGTCGCGAGGGCCTGCGTCGTCCACGCACCGGTCGACAGCCGCAGCAGCGTCTCGGCGGGCTGCCGGGCCCGGAAGTCCGCCAGGTGGGCGGCGAGCACCTGCCGGTGGTCGCCGCCCGCGTACAGCTCCAGGCGACCGTACCCGGCCTTCGAGTCGGCGGGAGCGGTGAAGTAGAAGACCGTGCCGTCCTCGTGCGGGTTGTACCCGCCGCCGTCGGCGAGCGCCCCGTGCCGGGCGAACGTCGCGCACAGCCCGCGCAGCACCAGCGGATCGGGCCGCTCGACCTCGAACGCCAGGTGCTTCTCGTGCTCCCGCTCCCGCTCGTGCGCGGCGATGTCCGCCAACCCCGACCCCGGCGGCACGGGGAGCACGAACACCTCGACCGCCCGGCGCTCGCCGTCCAGACCCCGTACGGCGGGGCGCAGGATGCCCACGTCGAGATCGGCGACGTCGCGCCGGTGTCGTAACGCGAGCCGTTCGCGGACCACCACGCTGGGCAGCCGCGGGTCGTCCGCGTCCAGCCCGTGCGCGGCCAACTCCGCGCGCAACGCCGCCACGCTCGGCGGGCACACGAGCAGCCCGGCGTGCACGAAGCGGCAACGGTCCACGAGCGCCCGCAACTCCGGTCCGTCCAGGCCCGGCAACAACAGCGCGAGCAGCGTCGCGGTGTCCTGGCGTCGGACGATGTCGATCGCCGCGCTCAGGCGGGCCGTGTCGTCACGGCCGTTCGTCCTCGTCGGCGTCTGCGCGGTCATCGAAGTGACTCCCTTGTCGTGATGGATTTTTCGTCACACGCCGACGTAGTTCTCGGCGAACCAGTCCTGTTGGGCCCGTGAGGTGCGCAGCGACTCGACGCGCGAGCGGCGCAACCCGTCCCGGAACAACGTCTCGTCGTCCGATCCGGGCGGGCGGTGCAGCAGCCGGACCATCCACGACGAGAACTCCTGCGCCCGCCAGATGTACGCCAGGCAGCGTGCCGAATAGCGGGCCAGCGGCTCGGGGTCGGCGTGCACGAGGTCCGCGATCAGCGCGTGCGCCAGGATCTCCGCCTCCAGGACCGCGAGGTTCGCGCCCTTCGCCGCGGACGGGCTCACCAGGCTCGCCGCGTCCCCGACCAGGAACAGCGAGCCGTGACGCAGTGGTTCCAGCACGTCCGACTCCAGGTCCACGACGGCGCGCCGGCGGATCGGACCGGTCCGCAGCGGCCCGTAGTCCGCCGCGCGCATCCGCACCGCCAACTCGTCCCAGATCCGCTCGTCGGGCCAGGCGTCGATCGGGGTGCCCGGTTCGCACTGGAGGTAGTAGCGCGTGGTGTCCGGGGTGCGCGCCATGTGGCCGGCGAAGCCGCGCGCGTGTATCGCGTAGCCGACGGCGTCCATGCTCGGCGGCGCGTCGGCGAGCACGCCCAGCCAGGACACGCCGTGGTCGCGCCGGTGGTGCCGGACCGCACCGGGCGGGATCGACCGCCGGGCGGCCCCGTGCCGGCCGTCGCAGCCGGCGACGTACCCGGCCGTCCAGCCGCCGAGGCGCCCGTCGGCCCCACGCACCCGCACGGACGGCCGCGAGGTGTCCGCGTCGACCACGGCCGTCGCCTCGGCCCCGAACCGGATCCGCCCGCCCGCGTCCAGATACCGCGTCAACAGGTCCGTGACCAGGTCCTGCTGCTGGTAGACCGTGTGCGCCTCCCCGCTGCCGAGCCGGCCGTAATCCAGCCGGAAGCGCTCACCCTCGGTGCGGAACTCGCAGACGCGGTGCTCCCGGCCCCGCCTGCGCAGGCCCTCGGCCAGGCCGTTGCGCTCCAGCACCCGCACGGTGTTCGCGGCCAGGAACCCCGCCCGCGCCCGGGTCTCGATGTGTGCCCGGGTGGCCCGTTCCAGGACGACGCAGTCGATCCCGTGCCCGTGCAGGATGTTCGCGAGGACAAGCCCCGCGGGCCCGGCACCGAGGATGACCACGTCGGTCGTGTGGCGTAAGGTCCACGCATTGTGATGTTCTGTCACGGGAATGGATGCTAATCGTCGGTAAATGCCCAACTATTCGGCCATCACCCGAATGCCGATCACAACAGTCGCGGCAGGTACATCCACGGCGGGCCGCAGGCCGGCCGGCCCCGGTCAGATTCCGTAGTGCCACGTGGTCAGCATGTACGCGCCGTACCACATCCCGAACAGACACGCCCCGCCCAGCACCAGCACGGCCGTGCGGGTCCGGGCTCGGGCCAACACCGTCGCCAGGGGTACGAAGAACAGCAGCGTGGGGATCATCAGCCGCAACTTCGAGTGGTAGTAGTTGCTCTGACACAGCGTCATCACCAGGATCGACAGCCCGTACACCGCCAACGGCGGCCAGATGCGCCGGTTCAGCGCGACCAGCGAGCCGACCACCGCCGCGATGATCAGCACCGCCGTGCTGACCGCTATCCACTGGTCGCCGTTGCGCAGCGTGTCGGTGAGGAAGTGCCGGACCGCGTCCCCGTTGTCCCACTTGGTGCCCCACCCGGCGTCCTGGATGGTGAACCAGGCGTCGATCTCGCCCAACCGCTCGCCCACCCACAACAGGTAGAGCGGCATCCCCAGGCACGCGATCGCACACGCGGCGATCGGCGCGGACATCGGCCGCCGATGCCGCCACATCTCCATCAGCGCCGCCACACCGAGCGCGGCGATCGCGGCGATGCCCGCCGGTCGGGTCACGCTCGTCAGACACGCGAGCAGGCCCGCGGTCAGCCAGGCCTTGCGATGCGCGGCCAACAGTGTGCCCACCGCGAGCGCCAGGAAGAGCGTCTCGCTGTAGGCCATCGAGAACACCACGGACATCGGTTGCGCGCCGCCCACCAGGACGACCATCACCAACGCCGCGCGCCGGTCGTACAGGCGCGTCATGAACACGTACAACACGCACATCGCGGCGGCCGTGGCCAGGTGCCCGGCGATCAGGCCGGCCGTCTCGTAGTCGGTCCCGGTCAGATAGTGCACGATCCGGACCAGGCCCGGATACAGCGGGAAGAACGCGAGCGTGTTCCCGGTGAGGTCGCCCTCGGGGGTGTACGTGAAGCTGTCCGGATAGCCGTGCGCGGCGACGTCCACGTACCAGTGCGCGTCCCACTGCAACAGCCGATCCCGCAGGCTCGGTCCGCCCGGCGGAATCATCCACGAGAGCACGAGCAGTTGCGCCAGCGCGGTGGCGGCGTAGACGGCCAGCGGTCGCCACAGGAGGCGAAGGCCGCGCTCCACGAACGACAGGGCTCCCGACACGCGCTCGTCGGATGCGCCCCGGCCCGGTCCGGACGGGGGCGCGCCCGGTATCCGGGGTTCGTCGATGACGGTCAACACGTACTCCTCGTTGGGTTCGTCTATTGAACGCTGGGGGCAACTGGGACGGTTGACGCCCTTCGTGCCGTTTCTGTGTGGCCTATGTCACGCGCTCGACTTCTGACGCTCTGTCAACTCCGGGCGTGAAGTTCTACTGTGCTGCTTCGTAGTTCCGTTCGGAGGAGTCGCATGCCCGTCGCACCGCAGATCCAGCCGATCCTCGACGCTGTCGCCGCCGCGCCGCCCCTTCCGGCCGACCTGCCCCTGGCGGAGCGTCGTGCCGCGTCGAACAAAGGTCTCGAGACGACCATCCTCGCGTCCGTCGAGCCCGCGCCGAAAGATGTGACGACGCGGGAAGTGAGCATCACCGTCAAGGAGCCCGAGCCGGGGAAGATCACCGCCCGCGTGTACACGCCGGCCGGACCCGCGCCGAAGGGCGGTCGTCCAGGCTACGTGTACCTCCACGGCGGCGCGTGGTGGCTGGGCTCGGTCGACGCGTCCGACAGCCACTGCGCGCACATCGCCGCGGAGAGCGGCGCGGTGGTGGTCTCGGTCGAGTATCGCCTGGCCCCCGAGTTCAAGTTCCCCTGGCCCCTGGAGGACGCGTACGCCGCGTGGATCTGGGTCCAGGAGCGCGCGTTCCAGTTGGGCGTCAACGCGGACAAGGTCGCCATCGGCGGCACGAACGCGGGGGCCAACCTGGCCGCCGCCTGCGCCCTGATGTTGCGCGACCGCCGCCAGCCGACCCCGGTGGCCCAGGTGCTGGACTGCCCGATCCTGGACCTGACCCTGGCGCGGCCGTCGGTGGCGGAGAACGGCGAGGGCTACCTGCTCACCCGCGCCGACCTGGAGTTCGCGATCGCGCAGTACCTGTCCAGCCCGCGCAGCGAGGCCACCGACCCGCTGGCCTCACCGCTGCATGCCGAGGACCTGGCGGGGCTGCCCACCGCGCTGGTGCTCACCGCCGAGTACGACCCGGTGCGGGACGAGGGCGAGGCCTACGCGAAGCGCCTGGCGGAGGCCGGCGTCGTGGTCGAGAGCACGCGCTGGGACGGTTTCGTGCACGGGGCCGGCGAGCTGACCGCGGTGCTTCCCGAGGCGCGCGAGTATCGCTCGACGATGGCGGGGTTCCTCAAGCGCACCCTGGGCTGATCCGGGCGCGGGGCCGCCTCACCCGCCCCCGCCCCGAACATGCGGCGGCCGGGGCCCCGGGGGGGGGGGGGGCGGGGCGGCCCCCCAGCCGACCCCCCCAGGGGGGAGCCACAACAAAAAGCGCCCGGGGCACCCACAGA
>NZ_JBHTVA010000016.1:0-107380 GCF_042793325.1 Embleya sp. NPDC056575 | reverse complement strand
GTGGGGGGGGTTCCTCACGCGCACCGTGGGCTTAGCGGGGCGGGGGGCCGCCACCCCCGCCCCCGCCCCTAACTTGCGGGGGCCGCCCCGTGGGGCTTGCGCTCGCGGGGACGGCCACAGGTCCACGGCCTTCGGGCGACAGCAGAAACATCCGGCGCGCGGACACTCCAAGTGTGGCGTGCATGATCGAATCCGGCCACCCCTCGACCGGACTTTGATCATGCTTGGTGCCGATTCCGCTCACAGCGCAGCGTGTATCGGACAGTGGGGCGGCTACTCGTGCCCGACCGGGGCCTCCTCGGCGTCCAGCGCCTCGCGCACCGTGTCGTGCACGGCGACCATCAGCGTGAAGCCGGTCAGGCGCAACACCCGCTCGACCGCGCGCGTCGGCGCGATCAGCCGCAGCGAACCGCCCGCCTCCCGCACACGTCGCTCCGCGCGGACCAGGATGCGCAGTCCGAAGGAGTCGATGAAGGCGACCGACGACAGGTCCAGGAGCAGACGGGTCGGCTCGGCCGACACCTGCCGACCCAGCGCGTCGTCCAGGATCGGGCCGCTGTCCATGTCGATCTCACCGTGCACGGTCACCAACGTATGACCGGCTCCGACCGCCGACACCTGCACCAGGAGGGGACCACTCTCGTCATTCACGGGCGCATGCCTACCCCTCGTCTCCGCAGGCACACCTCACCCCATCGATGCGATCGCACACCCGGCGACGGGCACTCGACGAGACCGGGCGCCCCGCGAGACTCAGCACTCGATGATGTTCACCGCGAGGCCGCCCCGGGCGGTCTCCTTGTACTTGGTCTTCATGTCGGCGCCGGTTTCCTTCATGGTCTTGATGACCTTGTCCAGCGACACGTGGTGCCGGCCGTCGCCGCGCAGCGCCATGCGGGCCGCGGTGACCGCCTTGACCCCGGCCATGCCGTTGCGCTCGATGCACGGGATCTGCACCAGGCCGCCGACCGGGTCGCAGGTCAGCCCGAGGTTGTGCTCCATGCCGATCTCGGCGGCGTTCTCCACCTGCTCGGGGGTGCCGCCCAGCACCTCGGCCAGACCGCCGGCGGCCATCGCGCAGGCCGAGCCGACCTCGCCCTGGCAGCCGACCTCCGCGCCGGAGATCGAGGCGTTCTCCTTGAACAACATGCCGATCGCCCCCGCGGCGAGCAGGAAGCGCACCACGCCGTCGTCGTCGGCGCCGGGGACGGTCTCCACGAAGTGGTGCAGCACGGCCGGAATGATCCCGGCGGCGCCGTTGGTGGGCGCGGTGACCACCCGCCCGCCCGCCGCGTTCTCCTCGTTGACCGCCATCGCCCACAGGGTGACCCACTCCATCGCGTGTGTGGGCCGGTCCCCCTCTGCGCGCAGCGTACGGGCGGTGCGGGCGGCGCGACGGCGCACCTTGAGGCCGCCCGGCAGGATGCCCTCGGTGGCCAGGCCGCGCTCGACGCACCCGCGCATCACCTGCCAGATCTCGAGCAGCTCGGCCCGGATCTCCGCCTCGGTGCGCCAGGCCTTCTCGTTCTCCAGCATCAGCGCGGACACCGACAGCCCGGTCTCCCGGGTCAGCCGCAACAACTCGTCGCCGGTGCGGAAGGGGTGGCGCAGCACGGTGTCGTCGGGCTTGACCCGGTCCGCGCCCACCGCGTCCTCGTCCACCACGAAGCCGCCGCCGACGGAGTAGTAGGTCTTGCTCAGCAGCTCGGCGCCATCGGCGTCCCGGGCCCACGCGGTCATCCCGTTGGCGTGGTACGGCAGCGTCTTGCGCCGGTGCAGCACCAGGTCGCGGTCGCTGTCGAAGGCGATGTCGTGCACGCCGTGGAGCCGCAACATCCCCGACTCGCGGATCCGGGCCAGCTCCGGCTCGACCTCCTCCGGATCGACCGTGCGCGGCGAGTAACCCTCCAGGCCGAGCAGCACCGCGCGCGGGGTGCCGTGTCCGTGCCCGGTCGCGCCCAGGGAGCCGTACAGCTCGACCCGGACCGAGGCGACCCGGTCGAGGACACCCTCGCTCTTCAGCCGCTGCGCGAACATCCGCGCGGCGCGCATCGGACCCACCGTGTGGGAGCTCGACGGGCCGATCCCGATCGAGAACATGTCGAACACACTGATCGCCAAGGCGGATGGCCCTTCAAGCGGACGGCTGGAGCGCAACGGTGCCGGCGGACACGCTCGTGACGCCCCCGCAGGCTGGGACAACGCTCCCAGGCTAGGTCACCGAGCGACACGGCGGGGGTCGGGATCAGGCCGGCCCGTCCCAGGCGTGCCACGGGGTCGCGGCCGGGTCGTCGTTCTCGTCGGCCTCGGCCTCGTGATCGAGCGCCTCGCGGACGACGCGGACGGCCAACCCCTCGCCGTATCCCTTGCGCGCGAGCATGCCCGCCAACCTGCGGATTCGCTTGTCCCGGTCCAGGCCGCGCGTGCCCGGCAACCGGCGGGCGACCAGGGCCCGGGCGGTCTCCAACTCCTGCTCGGGTTCCAGTTGCGCGACCGCCTCGTCGACCACGACCGCGTCCACCCCGCGCCGGCGAAGTTCCTGGGCCAGCGCCCGTCGGGCCAGCCCCTTGCCCGTGTGCCTGGTGCTCACCCACGCGTCGGCGAAGGCCGTGTCGTCGATCAGACCGACGTCGGTGAAGCGGCCCAGTACGTATTCCGCGACCTCGTCGGGCACTTCCCGGCGACGCAGCGCGTCGGCCAGTTGGGCCCGGGTGCGCGCCCGCCCGGTCAGCAGCCGCAGACAGATCGCCCGCGCCGTCGCCTCCGGATCGGCGAGCGGTTCCGCGGCAGCGTCGACGTCCTCGTCGGACGGCCGCTCCGAGTCCTCGGTGTCACGACGGGCCCGGCCCCGAGTCCCGGCCCGCCTGTCGCGTTTCCCCCGACCACTCCCGGTCCCACGACCGCGAGCGTGTCGGTCCGTGCCCGTGACGTCGGCCCCCGAGCCGTCGTCGATCGGATCCTGTTCGCCCGCCTCGTGCTCCCGCGGGTCTCGGCGCGCCGCGCGGGTCCGGCGGGTGCCGGCTCCCGGAGCACCGCGTCGCCCGACACCACCACCGCGTGTGCCGCCGGCCCCGGTGTCGGCGCCCGAGGGAGCGGCGGCCTCGATGGCGGCCATCGCGGCTCGCAGTTCGGCGGGGTCGACGGGTGGCCGGGCGGCTGGGGAGACGGATCCGTCGGCGGACCCGTCTCCCCACGTGTTCGACCACTCGCCGGCAGGGCGAACCACGGACTCAGCCCTCCTCGGGTTCCGCCTCCGCCGGTGCGTCGACCCGCGGGCCGACTCCCAGCTTCTCCTTGATCTTCTTCTCGATCTCGTCGGAGAGGTCGGGGTTGTCGCGGAGGAACTTGCGCGCGTTCTCCTTGCCCTGACCGAGCTGGTCGCCCTCGTACGTGTACCAGGCGCCGGACTTGCGCACGAAGCCGTGCTCCACGCCCATGTCGATCAGGCCGCCCTCGCGGCTGATCCCGATGCCGTAGAGGATGTCGAACTCGGCCTGCTTGAACGGCGACGCGAGCTTGTTCTTGACGACCTTGACCCGGGTGCGGTTGCCGACCGCCTCGGTGCCGTCCTTGAGCGTCTCGATCCGCCGGATGTCGAGGCGGACGGAGGCGTAGAACTTCAGCGCCCGGCCACCGGTCGTGGTCTCCGGCGAACCGAACATCACGCCGATCTTCTCGCGCAGCTGGTTGATGAACAGCGCGGTGGTGTTCGTCTGGTTGAGCGCACCGGTGATCTTGCGCAGCGCCTGGCTCATCAGTCGGGCCTGGAGACCCACGTGCGAGTCGCCCATCTCGCCCTCGATCTCGGCGCGCGGCACGAGCGCCGCCACCGAGTCGATCACGATGATGTCGACCGCGCCGGAGCGGGTCAGCATGTCGACGATCTCCAGCGCCTGCTCGCCGGTGTCCGGCTGGGAGACCAGGAGGGCGTCGGTGTCGACGCCGAGCTTCTTGGCGTATTCCGGGTCGAGCGCGTGCTCCGCGTCGACGATGGCCGCGATGCCGCCGGCCCGCTGGACGCTCGCGATGGCGTGCAGGGCGAGGCTCGTCTTGCCGGAGCCTTCCGGGCCGTAGACCTCGATGACCCGGCCGCGCGGGAGCCCGCCGATGCCCAGCGCCACGTCGAGCGAGATCGAGCCGGTGGGAATGACCTCGATCGGTGCGCGCACCTCGTCGCCGAGGCGCATCACCGAGCCCTTCCCGAACTGCCGTTCAATTTGGGCGAGGGCGTTTTCGAGCGCCTTCTCGCGATCCTGTCCAGCCATGGATGCCGCCTTGCCGGTCTGTGGTGTTCGCTTCACACCTTGAACGCTAACCCGTCGCACCGACACGGAGGCACGACCGGCGCACGCCTGTGGACAACGTCGGATCGAAGCGTAGCCCGAACCTTTGTTCGAATTGATGCCGACACGCCATCCGGCACCGGCATCCACCCTTACGGGGGACGGCCGGCGGGCGGCGGGAGCGGGGTCGGGCAGCGGGGATCAGGCGGCGGGGATCAGGCCCGCGCGGCGAGATCGCGCGCACGGCGCACCCGCTGCCGGCGCAGGTAGTAGAACGCGATGTTGCCGTCGAGCGCGGCGAGGAGCACGAACGGCAGGCCGAGCCAGCTCCCGTTGACGAAGGCCACCACGGCGGCGGCGAGCGCCAGCACGCACACGATCACGGCGAGGACGACGATGCGGGGCATGGCGGGGGCTCCAGACGGGTGCGGACGGACCTCGGTCGCGGCGCTTTCCGGCGCGACGCGGCTCCATTGTCGCCCCCGACGACCGCACGACCGGCACCCACCCGGCGCCCACCCGGCACCCGGAAGTTGAATCCACAACAAGCTCGCGCTACATTGTTAAACGTTCAACAACCTTGCCGCGCCCTACCCGGCACCCTCTCTCCATCCATGGAGGAACCCATGTCCCGCATCCTTGCGATCTCCGGTTCGCTGCGCGCCGAGTCGTTCAACACGGCACTGCTGAACGCCCTCCAGCCGTTCGCGCCCGACGGCATGCAGATCGAGGTGTTCAAGGGGCTCGACGAACTGCCGCACTTCAACCAGGACCTCGAGCCGAACCCGCCCGCCACCGTGGTGCGCCTGCGCGAGGCGATCGCGGAGGCCGACGGCCTGATCATCACCACCCCCGAGTACAACCGCAGCCTGCCGGGCGTGCTCAAGAACGCGCTGGACTGGGCCTCGCGTCCGTACGCCCAGGGCGTGCTGACCGGCAAGTCGATCGTCGCGATCTCCGCCTCGCCCGGCCCCCAGGGCGGCATCCGCGCGCTGATCCAGCTCAAGGCGCTGCTGCGGGACCTGGGCAACTTCGTCGTCTCCGGCCCGGAGATCGCGGTGCCCGAGGTGCACACCCGCCTCGGGGTCGAGGCCGACGTACAGCACGTGCTGACCGACTCGGTCACCGCCGGCATGGTCACTCACGTGCTCGGCGGCCTGCGGGACGCGATCGACAACGGCGCCGGCGAGCTGGTCACCCGCCCGCTCCAGACCTGGAGCGCCGCCCAGGTCTGATCCCCGGGCGACCCGGGCGATCTCCAGGCACCCTCGGCTCCGGCCCCGAAAAGCACGAACGGCGTGCGGCCCCCACATCCTCGGATGCGCGGGGCCGCACGCCGTCGTGCGTCGGACGGGCACTCGCGGGCGTGGCCGGACCGGCTCACACGTCGGTGACGCGCAGTCCGGCGTGTGCCTTGTAGCGGCGGTTGGTCGAGATCAGGTTGGCGGTCAGCCCCTCGACCTGCCGCGCGTTGCGCAGCCGGCCGGCGTACACCCCGCGCATGCCGGGGATCCGCGACGCGAGCGCCTGCACCGCGTCGGTGGCCTCGCGCTTGTCGCCGAGCACCATGATGTCGGTGTCGAGCGACTCCACGTTCGGGTCGAGCAGCAAGACCGCGGACACGTGGTGGAAGGCGGCGGTGACGGTCGAGTCGGGGAGCACGGCGGCGGCCTGCTGGGCGGCGCTGCCCTCCTCGACGTCGAGCACGAACGCGCCCTGCTTGTCGAAGCCCATCGGGTTCACGCAGTCGACCACGATCTTGCCCGCCAACTCGCCCGTGAGGGAGAGCAGCAGATCGCGGTGGCCCTCCCAGGGCACGGCGATGATCACGATGTCGCTCTCGGCCGCGCAGGTGGCGTTGTCGGCGCCGCGCACGCCGGCACCGAGTTCGGCCGCGGCGGACGCCGCACGGTCGGCGCTGCGCGAGCCGATGATCACTTTTTGGCCGGCGACGGCCAGGCGGTACGCGAGGCCGCGGCCCTGCTCACCGGTGCCGCCGAGGACGCCGACCACCAGATCGTCGATGTTCGGCAGGTCACGCGGGTCACGCTTGGGGGACGAGGGGGTTGTCATGGGCGCGATCCTGCCGGCCGAAACCGAAGAGAACACGGGGTCCGCGCCCGGATGCAGTCGACGTCACAGTGGTTTTCGGCTGCGGAGGTCGATTCACCCGTAAATAGCCCTTATATATGACAACCGGGACGAACCATGTTTCCGTGGAGGAGAAAACTTTCTCTTCTCTCCCAAGGAGATGTCGTGCCGGCCAAATTCATCGTCACCAAGGGACGCTCCGGCAAGTTCGGATTCGTGCTGACCGCCGCCAACGGTTCGACGGTCATCAAGTCCGCGCCCTATGGAACGAAGCGCGAGGCGCTGACCGCACTTCGCTACATCCAGCGCAACGGCGACACCGAAACGGTCGACGACCGTACGGTCGACGCCCCGGCGGCGCCCGCGGGCATGCGAAAGCGCCCGGTGTCCAAACCGGCCGCCTCGCGTCCCCGAAAGGCGGTATCCGGTACCCGAAAGGCGGTATCGAGTCCCCGAAAGGCCGCGTCCCAACGAAAGGCCGTATCCAAGACGGCCGGCTCGCGCCCCCGAAAGGCCGTATCCAGGACGGCCACGTTGCGTCCGCGTAAGGCCGTGACCCGGACGACCGCCTCGCGCACGCGCACCAAGGCTCGCTCGCGCGCCTGATTCTCCGTCGCCCACCCCTCCCTCGATCGCGGTATCCGAACCTCGACCGTGACCCATTGCTCCGTATGGAGTCATAGCGTGCGAGCAGAGGAAGAAGATCGAGCAGCCCCGGGACCCCGGTCCCGGGCGGAGGAGGTGGGCGCGTGCGTTCCGGAACGACCCTGGCGGCGTGGTCGGAGGGGATCGGCGCGAGTCAGGGGTGGACCCAGTTCTCCGAGTTGATGCTCTCCTTCGTGCTCTCCAGCGTCATCGGCGTCGAGCGCGAGGTGCGGCAGAAGAGCGCGGGACTGCGCACCCACGCGCTGGTCGGGGTGGGCACCACGCTGTTCATGGAGATCTCCAAGTACGGCTTCGCCGACGTGTTGCCCGCGGGCCACGTCGGCTGGGACCCCTCCCGGATCGCCGCGCAGGTGGTCTCCGGCATCGGCTTCATCGGCGGCGGCCTGATCTTCGTCCGCCGCGACACCGTGCGCGGCCTCACCACGGCCGCGGTGGTCTGGCTCACCTGTGCGATCGGCATGGCCTGCGGCGCGGGCCTGCCGTACCTGGCGATCGGGGTCACCACGCTGCACTTCGTGGTCGTCTACGGCTTTCCGCCGATCATCCGCCGGATCGGCGGCCCCAGGGACCGGGCGGCCGAGATCCGGATCTCCTACCTGCCCGGACACGGCGTCTTGTCCGCGGTCCTGGTGGCCTGTACCGGCGCGGGATTCACCGTGGTGGACGTCTCCGTGCACAACCGCGAGCGCGAGCCCGTCGAGGATGTCGCCGAGGCGCCGGCGACGGAACCGAGGGCGGCGGCGGTGGTGTTGCTCCTGGAGGGGCCGGGCGAACCCGGCGAGCTGGTGTCGGGCCTGTCCGAACTGCCCGGGGTGCTCACCGCCGGCGGCGGGCGGGTCCCCGAACCCGCCGAGTGACCCGCCCGCCGCCCGCCGCGCGAGTGCTCAGCGGCGCCCGGGGTCGTTCCAGTGCGGATCGTTCTCCCACGCCTGATTACGGGTCTTGGCGGTCTCCAACGCGTTCGCCGCCTCGGCGCGGGTCGCGTACGGGCCGAGCCGGTCGCGGGCCGGACAGTCGGGTCCCTCCTCGACCTTGCCGTGTTTGATGCAGTAGTACCACTCGCCGGCGCGACCCTCGGGCCTGCGCCACAGTCTGAACCTCAAGGCCGTCCTCCACCCACTCGATGCCGTCGCCGACCGGATCACCCGCCGGCTCGGTCGCGGCGCCGGCTACACTCGCTGGTTATGGCGATTCTCGTACCCGGTAAGCCGACCCCCATCCGCTCCGTACCCGCCGACATCCCGCGGCCGGAGTATGTCGGCAAGCCGGCCCCCACCCCGTACACCGGGCCCGAGGTGCAGGACGCCGAGACCATCGAGCGCATGCGGATCGCCGGGCGGATCGCGGCGGGCGCCATGGAGGCCGCCGCCGCGCACATCGCGCCCGGGGTGAGCACCGACGCGCTGGACAAGGTCGCCCACGAGTACGTGCTCGACCACCACGCCTACCCGTCCTGCCTGGGCTACCGGGGCTTCCCGAAGACCATCTGCACCTCGATCAACGAGGTGATCTGCCACGGCATCCCCGACACCACCCGGCTCGAGGACGGCGACATCGTCAACATCGACGTCACCGTGTTCATCGGCGGCGTGCACGGCGACACCGACGCGACCTACCTCGTGGGCGACGTGGACGAGGAGTCGCGGCTGCTCGTCGAGCGCACCCGAGAGGCGCTGAACCGGGGCATCAAGGCGGTCAAGCCGGGTCGGCAGATCAACGTGATCGGCCGGGTCATCGAGTCCTACGCGAAGCGCTTCGGCTACGGCGTGGTGCGCGACTTCACCGGCCACGGCATCAACAGCTCGTTCCACTCCGGCCTGATCATCCCGCACTACGACGACGAGCGGGCGACCACCGTGATGGAGCCCGGGATGACCTTCACCATCGAGCCGATGTTGACGCTGGGCACCCACGACTACGACATGTGGGACGACGGCTGGACCGTGGTCACCAAGGACCGCAGGCGCACCGCCCAGTTCGAGCACACGCTGGTCGTCACCGACACCGGGGCGGAGATCCTCACCCTGGCATAGGGCGTGTTCCGGCCCACCCGCCGGGCGGGCGCGGTGTGTTGCGGGGTGCGGGCAGTATGGTTTCGCGAGATCTCCTCCTGCCCGCTCCCCCGGAAGAGTTGCCGACTACCGATGCGCATATCCCGCATGCCGGCCGCAGTCGCCGCCCTGCTCGCGACCGCGCTCGCCGCGACCGGCTGTGTCACCGTCAGCGGCGCGAGCACGCCCGTCGCGGCGCTGGACAAGCACGAGGCCGCCAAGGTGCTGCACGAGTACGAGGTGCAGAACAACCAGGCGTACGCGAACCGCGATCTCCCGCTCAACGCGCGGGCCGAGACGGGCTCGCTCGGCGTGCTCGACCAGGCCGGGTTGCGCATCCTCGCCTTCACCGACCCGAACGGCAATCTGGGCCGGGCGCCGATCCTGCACGAGCGGCCGGAGTTCCTGATCCCGAAGGTGATCGGCTGGCCCAAGTGGTTCGCCGTGCGGAACACACCGAACTTCAACAACGCCAAGCCGCAGTTCCTGGTCTTCCTCCGGGCGGGCCCGGACGCGGTGTGGCAGGCGGCGTGGGGGCCGACACTGCAGGCCGAACTGCCCACGCTGAAGCGGGATTCGTCCGGCTACTTGGAGCAGGTCTCTCCCACCGCTACCGGACTTGCCGCCTCGCCCGGCGAACTGGCACCCGTGCTCAGCGAGTTCCTCAAGGACGGCAAGACCCGCGCCGAGTTGTTCGGGCCCGACCCGTATACCGCGCAGTTGCGCAAGCAGCGGGACGAACCGATCGGTGACGGCTACGTCCGGCAGGCCGCGGACAGCCCGGCGGCGCAGTTCCCGCCGCTGGCGGTGCGCACCGCGGACGGCGGCGCGCTGGTGTTGTTCGCGCTCCAGCACAGCGTCAAGCTCACCGTGCAGCCCCCGCGCCGACTCGGCGACGTGGACCCCTCGACGCTTGCGTTCCTGACCGGCAAGCCGAGCCGGTCGGTCACCGAGCACCGGCTCTCGGAGTACGTCGCGGTGGTCCCGAAGGCCGGTGGCAAGGTGCAGCTGGTCGGCTGGGTGTACGGCCTGGTCGGCGCCGAGGGCGAGTGAGCGGTCGGCGGGACGGTCGCCGACCCGACGACCGTCAGGCCCAGTGTCCGTCGGCGGCCGCGGCGCCCACGGTGTCGCACGCGTCGGTGAGGACGTCGAGCACCCGCAGCGGGTCGGGCAGCGGGAGTTCGGGGCCGCGGATCCAGCGCACCGACTGCCCCGAGGGGTGTTGCGAGGACGGCACCAGGACGTAGCTGCCCCGGCAGTGCCAGCGCAGCCCCGGGTGGGCGTCCAGCGTCTCGGGGTGGCAGTCCAACTCGCAGGGCCACCATTCGTCCTCGTCGGCGGGGGTGCCTCGGGTCGCGGTGAAGAACAACGTGCGGTCGGGGCCGCACGAGGCCACCGGGCCGATCTCGATGCCCTGCTCGGCGAACACCGCGAGGGCGATCTCGCCGGCCCGCGCGGGCACGTCGAGCACGTCGTGGCCCGTGCCGGTCGCGGTCACGAAATTGGCGTCGGGATACAGCTCCAGCCAGCGCGCCACCTGTACGGGGTCGGTGGACGCCTGGGTCTGCCAGGCGAAGGAGACCGGATGCATGCCCGGCGACGGACAGCCGACCCGGTCGCAGGAGCAGCCGAAACCCACCGGGTGCGCCGCCGGACAGACGGGCCAGCCGCGCTCCACCACGTCCATGAGCAGTCCGGCCCGCCGGTCGCGAACGGTGTCCGGATCCTCACGCGGTCGACGGCGCAGCCATCCGGCCATTCTGCCCATTCGCTCCATGGAACCCCTTCTTCCGCGTGCGTTTCGTGCGCGCCCCACACGGGGCCTCTGCGTGTACAACGCGGAAGACCCGTCCGGGCAATCCCCATCATCGCGGGTCGCCCGCGTCCACCTGCCGACCGGGTTCGGAGATGACCGGATCAGTGCGAAATGGCGCGGAATGGCACGGGTAAGACGCCGCGAGCCTGCGAGAAATGTACATCGCGGATCGCTCGTGTTCGGTGCGGCGCTCACAACGACGACCGCCCCGTTCCCGGAAAACCGGGAACGGGGCGGTTGCGCCGGCCACCGACCAAGGAGGCGGGCCGGGGCGGCGGGTCAGCCGGCGTTGATGCAGGTGTTGCCGAACGTCGGGTTGAGCACGCCGATCAGAATGTCGACGGTGTTGCCGCAGATGTTGACCGGCACGTGAATGGGGGCCTCGATGTTGTTACCCGAGACGACACCGGGCGAGTTGACCGCCGCGCCGTCCGCGTCGGCGCTCGCGTTGGCGATTCCGGCGCCCATGGCCGCGATGCCACCGGCCATGGCCGCGACGGCGGCGATCTTCTTCATGTTCGTCACTGCGTTCGTTCCTCCACGTAGCGTGCCGACCAGGTTCGGCATGCTGGTCAACGACGTGATCGTGAAGGGGAAACGCCCGGCCCGCGAGATTCACTCGTTCACCTCGCGGGCCGGGATCGTCCGGTGCCCGAGCCGGTCTTCAGGCCGGCGTTCGGGCGGTGGGGCGGGTCAGGAAACCTTGCCCGACTGCTCCGGGCAGAACGCCGCGATGGCGCCGCCGACGAGCATGCCCTTTTCGGACACGCCGCTGACCGCGGTCACCTTCATCGCGGTGTCGAGCAGGGTCTTGCCCGACTTGAGGTCGGAGCAGGCCTGCTTGCCCTGCGAGATCAGGTCGGCGTCCGGCGTCGACTTCGTGCCCGGGATCAGGCGGTGCATCGTGGTGAGGAAGTTGTCCTCGCCCAGTCCGCGCGTGCCGGGGCCGGTGGTCGAGTCGTCGTCGGAGGTGGGATCGGGCGCGACGGTGCGCTTGGTCGCCTTGCCCGTCGGGGTCGGCGACCCCGACTTCGGGGCGCCCGTAGTGGTCGCCGACGACGTGGAGGAAGCCGTCGACTTCTTGTCGTCGTCGCCGCCGGACAGCCCCACGGCGACGAGCACGCCGACGATCGCGAGCACGGCGACCACCGAGACGCCGATCCACAGCCCCTTGCGGCTCTGGTTCGGCGGGGGCGGGTAGCCGCCGCCCTGCGGGTAGGCGCCGGGGTATTGCGGTTGTCCGTACGGGCCCGGTTGCCCCTGCGGGTACTGGGGCTGCTGGTACTGACCGGGGTACTGGCCCTGGCCCTGGCTCTGACCCGGATAGGGCGGTTGCCCGTACTGGGGCTGGCCGTACGGCTGGTTCGGGTCCTGGCCGGGCGGCGGCGGGTAACTCACTCATCCCCCATGGATGTCGGGTCGTCCACTCCGTCTGACGTGCGCGCGGATCGTCCGAAAGTAGGACGAAATGCTTTGTTTTCCGTCTGCGGAGGAAGCGTCAGGATCATGAAGCTCCCCGGTTTTGTCAAGATGGGCTCGACGGCGATCACCATCGCCCTCTTGCCCCTTGCCGTGGGGTGCACCGGAAACGATGCCAGGAAGGATGCCGAGCAGGGCACCCGGGAGGCCGGGGACCGGATCGGGGGCCGGGACCGACCGGGATCCCACGGGGAGTTCGTCGGCACGCCGGCCGGGCGGGAGGTGTTTCGGCGGCGGGGGTGAGGGGTCAGACCGCGGCGACGACGACGTCCAGGGCCCAGGGGGTGCCCGCCTGCTTCGGCTCGGCGGTCTCCACGGTCCAGCCCAGTTCCCGCAGCGCGTCGGCGAGTTCGGCCGGGTTGCGCGGTTCGGCGCCGGAGACCAGCAGGTCGCGGGTGATCCGGCCCTTGGTCGCCTTGTTGAAGTGGCTGACCACCGAGCGCTTGGCCACCCCGTCCACGATCCGCTCGTGCAGCACCCGCACGGTCGCGGTGCGTTCGGCCACCGCACCGACCGGCTTCCAGGCCGCGGCGTACGCCGCCGACCGCAGGTCCAGGACGAGGTCGTCGCCCGCGAGCCTGGGCAGCACCGGCGCCGTCACCGCGCGCCACTGGCCGGCGAGCGCGCCGATGCCGGGCAGCCGTACCCCCATCGAGCAGCGGTAGGGCGGCACCCGGTCGGTCGGGCGCAGCGCGCCCCACAGTCCGGAGAAGACCAGGATCGAACCGGCCGCGCGCGCCGCCGCCGCGCCGGTGAGCGAGGACAGGTCCAGCGCGTCGTAGAGCACCCCGGTGTACAGCCCGGCCACCGGCAGCGTCGCCGCCTCGCGCAGGTCGAGGTTGCGCAACACCTCGCCGCGCAGCTTCGGGCCGAGGCCGAGTACCTCCAGCGCCTTGCGCTCGTCGCCCTCGCACAGGGTGATCAGCGAGTCGAGCACCTGCCGCCGCACGGGGTTCAGTTCCGGCATCGAAAGACCGGCGAGATCGAGCGCGGGGCCCGCCCCCGCGGCGGCCTTGCCCTCGGAGGGCGGCAACAACACGAGCACGGGCGCAACTCCAAGCGACGCGAACGGCAGGGCGGCCGACCGGATTCGCGGACGGCGGGGCGACGACCAAGTTTATGGGGACGACCCGGACGGAAGGTGCCGCCGGCGCTCCGGGCGCGCGGGCGAAAAGCCGGGATAGTCCTTCTCGGCGCAGCGGATCTTTCCTAAGCTCGACTCGTGCCTCGTCGTCATCTCCACATCAGGTCCGCCGACGGTGATCTCCTGCGGGCGGGTTTCGCCCGTCTGCGCACCGATCTGGCGCTGCCGGGGGCGTTCGCCCCGGAGGTGCTGGCGGAGGCCGACGCGGCGGTGCGGCGCGGGCCCACGCCGACTCGTCGGCGGGATCTGACCGGGCTGCCGTTCCTGACCATCGATCCGGCCGAGTCGATGGACCTGGACCAGGCGATGCACCTGGCGCGTCGGGACGGCGGCTATCGGGTGCACTACGCGATCGCCGACGTCGCGGCGTGGGTCGTGCCGGGCGGTGCGCTGGACGCGGAGACCATGCGGCGGGTGGAGACGCTGTACCTGCCCGACGAGCGCGTCCCGCTGCATCCGCCGGCCCTGTCCGAGGCGGCGGCGAGTCTGCTGCCGGGTCGGGACCGGCCGGCCCTGGTGTGGGTGCTCGACCTGGACGGGTCCGGCGACCTGGTCGGCACCGACGTCTTTCGCGCGCTGGTGCGCAGCCGCGCCCGGTACGACTATCCGGGGGTGCAGCGGGCGATCGAGAGCGGGTCGGCGGCGGAGCCGATGGCGCTGCTCGCCGAGATCGGCCGGTTGCGGGAAGGGCTGGAGATCGAGCGCGGCGGGGTGAGCCTGCCGATCCCGGAGCAGGAGATCGTCGAGCACGGCGACTCGTGGCGGCTGGAGTACCGCGCGCCGCTCCCCGCCGAGGGCTGGAACGCGCAGATCTCGCTGCTCACCGGGATCGCCGCCGCCGACCTGATGACCCGGGCGGGCATCGGCGTCCTGCGCACCCTGCCGCGACCGGCGCCCGAAGCGCTCGACCGGGTCCGCCGGGTCGGGCGCGCGCTCGACGTGGCGTGGCCCGAGGGCGCCACCTACGGCGCGGTGATCCGCTCGCTCGACCCCGACAACCCCAGGCACGCCGCGTTCCTGGAGGAGGCCACCGGGCTGCTGCGCGGAGCCGGCTACACCGCGTTCGACGCGGGCGCGCCCGAGCAGGCCGGGCACGCGGCGGTCGCCGACGAGTACGCGCACGTGACCGCGCCGCTGCGGCGCCTGGTCGACCGGTACGCGGGCGAGATCTGCGTCTCGCTGGTCGCCGGCGTCGAGGTGCCCGAGTGGGTGCGCGCGCGGCTGCACGAGTTGCCCAAGGCGATGGAGACCGGCGATCGCCGGGCCCACGAGGTCGAGCGCGAGGCGGTCTCCCTGGTCGAGGCGGTGGTGCTGGCGGACCACGTCGGCGACGTGTTCGACGCGGTGGTGGTGGATCTCAACGAGCGTGGTGACGGCGGCACGGTACAACTCGCCGAGCCGGCCGTCCGGGCCCGCTTCGACGGGCCGGGCCTGGGCCTGGGCGAGCGGGTACGGGTGCGGCTCACCGAGGCCGACGACACCCGGCGAAGGGTTCGCTTCGCCCCGGCTAGGATGGACGACACGGCGGATGAGTCGGCCGGGCGGCCGCGTCGGGATTCCTCCTCGGAGGGTTCCGCCGAGGAACGTCCGGGCTCCACAGGGCAGGGTGGTCGGTAACACCGACCCGGGGCGACCCGCGGGACAGTGCCACAGAAAACAGACCGCCGGCGTCCTCGGACGACCGGTAAGGGTGAAACGGTGGTGTAAGAGACCACCAGCGCCCGAGGTGACTCGGGCGGCTAGGTAAACCCCACCCGGAGCAAGGTCAAGAGGGGCACCGTCAAACGTGCCCTGCGCGAACGTTCGAGGGCGGCCCGCCCGAGTTCGCGGGTAGACCGCTGGAGGCTGTCGGCAACGGCAGTCGTAGATGGATGGCCGCCTCCCCGGGCGCCGCAAGGCTCCCGGGAGACAGAACCCGGCGTAGAGGCCGACTCATCCGCCGCCCACCCGAACAAGAGCCCCCCGACCTGCGAACGTGCAGGCAGGGGGCTTTTTCGAGCCCCGTCCGGGTGACCGGGACGCGCCGGGCACGCCCGTTCGGTGTCCACGGCTTCAGATCGTGGGTCCGCCCTGCCGATGATCTCTCCGAGAGTGGCCGATTCCCTACCGACGGCAACCGAGAGGTCCAGTCATGTCCACGGAACACCGGACGACATCGATCCACCCGGAAGACCCGCGCGAGTGGACGTCGGAGGACGTTGCGCGGTTCTGGTTGGAGAACCGGCACAAGCGGGTGGTGGACCGGGTGAGCGGTCGGGAGGGGGAGTTCGTGGACGTGATCAACTGCCTGGCATACGTGCGGCGAGACGACGGCCGCGAGTTCGAGACGCGCTGCGGCGACCTCAGGGTTGTGTCACCCACCCGGAGCCGGCCCGCGACCTGAGCACGCCGTACCGCGAGGGTGACGTCGTCGGGCCCGCACACGGGCCGACAGGGCGCGGGCGGCGTCCGGGCACAACGTGGGCCGTGGGGCGCCCGGTTCGGGGTTGTGTCAGTGGCCGGCTCCGCGGGCTCGGTTTATGGATTCTTCGAGGATGTCCAGGTTTTCGGGGGGCAGGTGGGCGGCTATGTAGCCGTCGGGGCGGATGAGCAGGATCGTGTGGGCGGTGGCGCCCGGGTAGTCCGGGGTGACCACCAGTTCGGCGGGCGCGGCGAGTTTGTCCAGCCGGCCGCGCAGCCTCGGCATCAGGCCGGCCTCGCGCCAGCCGTCGCCGTGCCACACCTGTATGCCGGGGGCGATCAGCAGCACGACCAGGCCGCGGTCCAGGCACTCGCTCAGCCATCCCTCGGCGCCGTCCGCGCGAAACACCTCGACGTCGCGGATCCACTCGCCCACACCCGGCCCGGGGGTGAGTAGCGGCGAGCCGGTGTAGTCCGGGCCGGACGTGCTCGCCGCCGGTCCGCGCGGGTCGAGCCGGCGCAGCGTGGTGCCCTTGCCGCGCGCGCCCATCAGGGTCAGCCGGCGGCCGACCTTCTGCGCGGGGCTCGCGGGCGCGAGGAAGTGCAGCGCGTCCTCCCCGAGCGCGAGCCGACGGCGGGCGGCGCCCCGGCGTTCGCCGTGGTACGTCTCCAGGAGCCGGATGGGCGCGTAGCCCCGCAGCGTGAAGGCCAGCTTCCAGGCCAGGTTGCGCACATCCTGCAGGCCGAGTTCGACCGCGTCGGCGGCGGACGGGTGGACCAGGTGCGCGGCGTCGCCGGCGAGCAGTACCCGGCCGACCCGAAAACGTCGGGCCAGCCGCTGATGCACCTCGTACTCGCCGCTCCACAGCAGGTCGTGCGCGGGGTCCTCGGACGCGTCGGGCTCGGGCGAGAGCGCGTCGAGGGTGCGCAGCACCGAGCGCACCCGCGCGGCGATCCGCTTGGGGTCGGCCGGATCGCCCGTCACCGGGATCACCCGGGTCTCCTCGGCGGCCTTGGCCACGCCGTGCGCCATCGGCAACTGCCAGGTCAGCCGCCACACGTCGTCCGGCAGCGGCTGGGCCAGGACCGTGCCGCCGCGGTGGAACGGCGGGTCGACGAACAACCACGGAGTGGCCGGCGCGCCGAGGTCCGGGCTCGTGGGCTCGTCGGCGAGCGAGGGGTCCGGCGGAACCAGCGCCGTCGCGGTGATCCGGCGCGGCAGCCGTACCTTCACGTCGGCGCACAACAGCCGGTCCACCCGCGGCCGACCCGGAAAGCGCACGTCGACCGCGCGGCGCACCACCGAGCGGGCCCCGTCGCAGCCGACCAGCCACTGGGCCCGAAACCTGACCGGCCCGCCCGGGCCGCGGGCGAGCACGGTGACCGATGTCTCGTCCTGCTCGACGCCCTCGATCCGGTGGCGCCACGCGGTGGTCACCAGGGGACTGGCGTGCGCGGCGTCCAACAGGGCGCGCTCCAGCCGCTGTTGGGACAGCCCGTAGCGCACCGGAGCCTCGGGCTCGGCCACCGGCTGCGGCACGTCGCGACCGCGCCGGCGGATGCGCTGGACCCCCCACGGTTCGGCGGCGCCGTCGAGCCGGGTGCCGGTCAGGTCGTAGACGAAGGCCAGCGTCGAGGCCTCCAGACCGCAGGCCCGCGAACCCGCGCGCGGCGTGCCGTTGCCCATGTCGAGCACCACCGAGCGCACCCCGCGCCCGGCCAGCGCCAGTGCGGCGGCCAAACCGGCGGGCCCGGCGCCCGCGATGATCACCGAGTCCGCGCGCGGAGCGTTGCCCGCCATCGTGGCCCCCCAAGTGTTGCAAGACGTGTCGTACTCGTCGCCCATCATCCGGCACCGGGGCCCTACGACGACAAAGCGACGCCCCGCGGGTGGCGTTCACCGCGGGGCGTCGGTCGGTGGTGCGGGGGTGGGACGGCGTGTTCGACGGGGTCAGACGACGGCCATCTTGTCGAGGGACGACTCCGCCTGCGTCGGCGGGGCGACGGCCGGCGGCTTGCCCTTGCGGGAGGTGCGCAGCCTGCGCTCCAGCCAGGTCGCGAACGCCGACAGGATCATGCACATCGCCACGTAGATGGTGCCGACGATGATGGTGACCGGGATGAACGGCATGTTGTAGTCCTGGTAGCCGCCGATCAGCTTGGCCGCCGCGAGCAGTTCCGGGTAGGTGATCAGGAAGCCGAGCGAGGTGTCCTTGAGGGTCACCACGATCTGGCTGATGATCGTCGGAAGCATGGTGCGGATGCCCTGGGGGACCAGGATCATCGTCATCACCTGGGTCTTGCGCATGCCCAGCGCGTAGGCCGCCTCGCTCTGCCCCTTGGGCACGGCCAGGATGCCGGCGCGGATGTTCTCCGCCTGCACGGTGCCGTTGTAGATGGTCAGACCGACCACCAGCGGCCACATCGGATCCCACTTCCACCAGCCCTGGCTGCCCGGGACGAGGTAGAGCATGAAGATCAGCACCAGCAGCGGCATGGCGCGGAAGAAGGTCACGAACGTGGTCGAGGCCCAGCGCACGATCTTGTGATCGGAGAGCCGGCCGGCGGCCAGGAAGGCGCCGAGCACGATGGAGAACACCGCGGCCAGCGCGAACGCCTTCAGCGTGGCCTTGAGGCCGTCGAAGATGAACTGCTGGACACCGTTGTACTGGAACGGGTCCCACTTGGCCGACTCGAACTGGCCGGTGTCGTTGAACCGCACGATCACGAAGACCAGGAACGCGGCCAGACCCAGACTGCCGACGACGCCGATGATCAGGTTGCGCCGACGCGCCCTGGGACCGGGGACGTCGAACAGCACGCTCGCTTCGCGGCTCATCGGACCACCGCCAGCTTCTTTTCGAGCGCGGCCAGCGCGGCGCTCATGGACAGGGTGATGATCAGGTAGCCGACCGCGATCCACAGCAGGACCCACAGCGACTTGTAGCCGTTCTCGACCATCTGCGCGCTGGTGCCCATGAGTTCGGTGACGTTGAAGGCGCTGGCGATGGCCGAGTTGCGGACCATCGCGATCAGCAGGCTGCCGATCGGCGGGACCGCCGCCCGACCGGCCTGGGGCAGCACGATCTGGCTCAGCGTCTGGGTGAAGGACATCCCGAGGCTGCGGGCCGCCTCGGCCTGGCCGATCGGCACGGTGTTGATGCCCGAGCGGATCGCCTCGCAGATGAACGCGGCGGTGTAGGTGCTCAGCGCGATGACCGCGAACTCGAAGTAGGAGAAGTTGAAGCGCAGCTTCGGGAAACCGAGCGCGACGGCGAAGAAGATCAGCGTCAGGGGGGTGTTGCGGAAAAGGTTGACGTAGGTGGCGCCGAACCAGCGCAGCGGCGGCACCGGCGAGACCCGACACGCGGCTATCAGCGTGCCGAGCAGAAGCGACACGATCCCACAGACGACGGTCAGCTTGAGCGTCCCGACGAAGCCGTGCCGCAAGAGGTCCCAGTTGTCCTGGATCACTTCGAGCATCGTGATCGAGCCCTCCTCTCCGTGATCGTGGGTTCAGGGGGTGGCGTGACGGCCCGTACCCACGGTCTGGTGCGGCGGGGACGGGAGGGGGCACGCGCCGGCCGGTCGAGGGGGAGCCGGGACCGGCCGGCGCGTGTGACTGCGGACGATCAGTAGCGGACGAGCGCCGGGATGGCCGGAGCCGCCGAGCCGGACAGGCCCAGGGTGGCGTCGTACGCCTTCTTCCAGTCGCCGTTCTTCTCGTGCGCCTCGATGGCGTCGCTGACCGCGTTGCGGAAGACCGAGTCGTCCTTGTTCAGGCCGACGCCGTAGTTCTCGGTGGTGAACGGCTCGCCGACCACCTTGAGCGCCTTGGGGTCCTTGGCCGCGTAGCCCTTGAGGATCGCGTCGTCGGTGGAGACCGCGTCGACCTGGTTGGAGAGCAGGCTCTCGACACACAGCGAGTAGGTGTCGAAGACGCGGGTGGTGGTGTCGGGGAAGTTGGTCTGGAGGTTCTGCAGCGGGGTCGAGCCCTTCGCCGAGCAGACCGTCTTGCCCTTGATGGTGTCCTTGCCGGTGATCGCGGTCTCGTTCTTGCGGACCAGGAGGGACTGGCCGGCGATGTAGTACGGACCCGCGAAGGACACCTGCTGCTTACGCTTGTCGGTGATGCTGTAGGTGCCGACGTAGTAGTCGATGTCGCCGTTGACCAGGGCGTTCTCACGGTTGGTCGAGGCGATCGCCTTGAACTCGATCTTGTCCGGGCCGAAGCCGAGGTCGGCCGCGATCATCTTGGCGATCTCGATGTCGAAACCGGAGACCTTGCCGGTGGCCGGGTCCTTGGAGCCGAGGAAGGGCTGGTCCTCCTTGGCGCCGACGACCAGCTTGCCGCGCGACTTGGCCGCGTCGAACGTCTTCGAGCCGGTGAGCGCCACACCCGTCTTGGGGGTGTAGGTGGGCAGTTCGGGCGCGGCGCCGCCGGGCGCGCCGGGGGCACCTTGCGAACCGCCGGTCGAACCGGCCGGGGTCTTGGCCTCGGGCGAACCGTCCTTGCCACACGCGGTGCCGAACAGGGCGAGCACGGCGATGCCGGCGACGGCCACGGATGAGCGCATCTTCATGATCAACGTCCTTCGGAAAAGGGGAACAGGCCTGGCGGTGGCCGAACCACGGGCTGCGGAGCGGGAGTCGCGACGTCGTCGGGCGGGCTGGGGGCGCCCGACGGCGCTCAGTGGTGCAGGATCTTGGAGAGGAAGTCCCGGGCCCGGTCGCTGCGCGGGTTGCTGAAGAACTCCTCGGGCGTGTTCTCCTCGACGATGCGGCCGTCGGCCATGAAGATCACCCGGTTCGCGGCGGAGCGCGCGAAGCCCATCTCGTGGGTCACCACGACCATCGTCATGCCCTCGCGGGCCAGGTCGCGCATGACCTCGAGGACCTCGTTGATCATCTCCGGGTCGAGCGCCGAGGTGGGCTCGTCGAAGAGCATCACCTTGGGCTCCATGGCCAGCGCGCGGGCGATCGCGACGCGCTGCTGCTGGCCACCGGAGAGCTGGGAGGGGTACTTGTCCGCCTGGCTGCCCACGCCGACCCGGTCGAGCAGCTCGTGCGCGCGGCGGGTGACCACATCGGCCTTCTCGCGGCGAACCTTGAGCGGACCGAGCGTGACGTTTTGCAGCACGGTCTTGTGCGCGAACAGGTTGAACGACTGGAACACCATGCCCACGTCGGAGCGCAGCCGGGCCAGCTCGCGGCCCTCCTGCGGCAGCAGGGCGCCGTCGATGGTGATCCGGCCGCCGTCGATCGCCTCGAGGCGGTTGATCGTGCGGCACAGGGTCGACTTGCCCGATCCCGACGGACCGATGACGACGACGACCTCGCCCTTGTGGATGGTCAGGTCGATGTCCTGCAGCACGTGCAGGGCGCCGAAGTGCTTGTTGACGTTCTCCAAGACGACAAGGGGTGCGCCGGGGTGGACGGCGTCCTTGCCGACTTCGCTCTTGGTGAGCACCGGCGGCTTCGGTGTGGTGTCAGAGGCATCCGTCGTCACGATGGCGGGCTCCGTCCAGAGTCGTCCCGTATCTTTTTGCGCGACCGGGTGGCAGGTGGGTTCGAGGGCTCCCGGCGAGGCCGGGTGGTGCGTGACACTAAGGCAGGCAGCACCCCTCCAGTCAGTGCACTTGAGCTTGTCTTGAGGTCAAGAGTCGGTAACGGACCGTCAGATGTGAGGAACCACGTGCGCCTCCTGCTCGTTGAGGACGACCTGCGTGTCGCCGCGCCGCTACGCGCGGTGCTGGGCCGACACGGATTCACCGTGCGGCACGCGACCACCGGCGAGGAGGCCCTCGCCGCGCTCGACGACGTGCCCGACGTGGTGCTCCTGGACCTGTCGCTGCCCGACCACGACGGCTTCGAGGTGTGCAGCCGGATCCGCAGGCTGTGCGACGTCCCGGTGATCATGGTGACCGCGCGGGCGGACATCCGATCCCGGATACACGGGCTGAACCTGGGCGCCGACGACTACGTCACCAAGCCCTACGACATCGGCGAACTGCTGGCCCGAATACACGCGGTGAGCAGGCGTACGCGCAGCGACGCGCCCGCCGCGGAGACCCCGCCGCCCGCCAAGGGGCCCGGCGGCATCGAGCTGGACCCGGCCACCCGGCGGGTCACCGTCGGCGGCGTCGACGTGGTGCTCACCCGCAAGGAGTTCGACCTCCTCGCCCTCCTCGCCCAGCGTCCGGGCGTGGTCTTTCGCCGCGAACAGATCATCAGCGAGGTCTGGCACACCAGCTGGGCGGGCAACAATCGCACCCTGGAGGTGCACGTCGCGTCGCTGCGCTCCAAGCTCGGGAACCCGGCGATCGTCGAGACGGTGCGCGGCGTGGGCTACCGTGTCGTCCCCGAGGCCTGATCCCACCGGCTTCCCGAAGGATCGTCACCGGTTCCCGTGCGCACCCGCCTGCTCGCATTGCTCCTCGCCCTGATGACCGCGGTGCTGATCGCCCTCGGCATCCCGTTGGCCATCTCCCGTGCCGCCGCGCATCAGCAGGAGCTGATCCGAGACCGCGTGGACGACCTGACCCGCTTCGTTTCGGACACCCAGCTGACCGTGGTCTCGGACACGCTGCGCGCGCAGATCGACGGCGGCGTGCCGCCCGGACCGGACGCCGTCGACCTCGACATGCTCCGCTCCGAGCTGGAGCGCTACGAGGCCGTCTACGGCATCCGGGTCGGCGCGTTCGACCGGCGCGGCCTGCCGATCGCCGTGTCCCATCAGGGATTTCGGGTCGATCCGCGCTCGCCCGCGTTCACCGAGGCGCTGGCCGGACGGCGCAGCGACGACCCCGGACAGGTGTGGCCCTGGCAGCGCGATCGCATCGTTGTGGCGGTGCCGGTGATCCACCGGGGCGACGTGGTCGCGGTGGTGCTCACCGATTCGCCGACCGGCCGGATGCGTTCGAAGATCCAGCAGGTGTGGCTGATTCTGTTCGCCGGCGAAGTGGTCGCGGTACTGGCCGCGTTGCTGCTCGCGACCCGGCTGACCGGCTGGGTGCTGCGCCCGGTGCGAGTGCTCGACTCGGTGACCCACGAGATCGCCACCGGCCGGCTCGGCGCGCGCGTGGCCGGCGCCCAGGGACCGCCGGAACTGCGCCGCCTGGCACGCTCGTTCAACGAGATGGCGGACCACGTGGAGACCGTGGTGGACCAGCAGCGGGCGTTCGCCGCCGACGCCTCGCACCAGTTGCGCAATCCGCTGTCGGCGCTGCTTTTGCGGATCGAGGAACTGGGCCTGTCGTTGCCGCCGGGACACGGCGAGACGCTGGAGGGGGTGCGGGACGAGGGCCGTCGGCTCACCCGCGTGTTGGACGAACTCCTCGAACTGGCACTGGCCGAGAACGCGCGCCCGTCCGCGCGGGCCGTCGACGTGGCGGCGCTGGTACACGAGCGCGTGGACGCGTGGCAGACCCTGGCCCGCTCGCGCGCCCGGCGGTTCGAGCAGGAGGGCCCGCTCGCGCTCACCGGGAACGTGGACCCGGTCACGCTCGGCAGCGCGCTGGACGCGATCTTGGACAACGCGCTCAAGTTCGCCCCGGAGGACAGCACGATCACCGTCGCGTGCGCGGCGGTGGGCGGCGAGGTGGAGATCCGGGTCAGCGACCGCGGCCCCGGGCTCACCTTCGAGGAGATGCGCCGGGTGGGCGACCGCTTCTGGCGCAGCCCCCGGCACCAGAACGTGGACGGCTCCGGCCTGGGCCTGTCCATCGCCCGCACGCTGCTCGCCGCGAGCGGCGGCACGATCGACTTCGCCGCGCGCGAGGGCGGCGGCCTCACCGTCACGCTGACGGTCCCCAGGGCCGAGTGAACCGGCGCCGCGCGCGAGGGGATCCGCCCGGCGCCGAAACCGCCTGCGGCTCACCTCGCGCCGGGTCCACCCGCGCGGCCCCGGCCGCCGGGAAGGCGGACGCGGGACCGTCCCGGTCGGCGGCCTACTCGTTCACCCGGCACTGCGGCGCGCGCGGCTGCGGCAGGCCCAGGGGGCGCAACCGCGCGTCGTAGGCGCGCTGCCAGTCGCCGTTGGCGACGTGCCGGTTCAGCGCGCCGCACACGGCCTCGGCGAGCGCCATGTCGCCCTTGCTCAGGCCCACTCCGTACGGCTCGTCGGAGAACGGCCGGCCCAGGATCCGCAGCGCCCCCGGGTGTTGCACGACGAAGCCGGACAGGATCGCGTCGTCGGTGCTCACCCCGCGCACCCTGCCGGCCAGCAACTCGTCCACACACTCCGAATACTTGCCGCGCTCCTCGACCCGCATGGTCGGGAACTCGCCGCGGATGCGCAGCGCCGAGGTCGACTCGCGCACCACGCACACGGAACTGTGCGCGAGATCCTCGGGGCCGTTGACCCCGGGATCGTCGGTGCGGACCAGGAAGTCCTGCCCGGCGATGTAGTACGGCCCGGCGAAGGAGACCTTCTGCGCGCGGACCGCGTTGATCGTGTAGCTCGCCACGACCAGGTCGACCTGGCCGCTGGTGATCCGGTACTCGCGGTTCTGCGTCTCCACGTCCATGAACGTGACGCGGTCCTTGAACCCCAGATCCTCGGCGATCATCAGGGCCACGTCGTCGTCGAAGCCCTGATACGCCTGATCGCCGGTGCGCACGCTCCACCCCGGCTGGTCCGGCTTGACCCCGATGATCACCCGGCCCCGGGCCACCATCTCCCGGTAGGTCGGCGAGTTCTTGCGCAGGTTCGCCAGCGGGTCGGCCCGGTGCGTGCCGCCCTCGGCCCGGTTGTTCTCCACCGCCAGCCACGACACCCCGACGGCGACCAGCAGGAAGGCCAGCGCGGCGGGCAGCGCGATCCGGGTACGCCGCCACCAACGGGACCGGCGCGCCGGGCGCGCGGACGGCTCGTCGGCCGGCGGCTCGCCCGCGAAGGTCGCGTCGACGTCCTCGTCCCGATCGGCGCGCTCGTCGCGGCGGGGCAGCGGATCACCGCCCCACGTCACCGGTACCGAGTCCTGCACCACCCGGGTCAGCAGCGCGTCGGTCTCCTTGGCGTCCAGGCGCCGGGCCGGGTCCTTGCGCAACAGGCCCATGATCACCGGCTCCAGCGGACCGGCGTGCCGGGGCGGCGCGGGCGGCGCGTTGACCACCGCGTCCACGACCTCCACCGGCGAGGCCCGGCGGAACGGGGCCGTGCCCTCGACCATTTCGTACAGCGTCGCGCCCAACGACCACAGGTCGGAGGCGGGATCGAGCCCGTCCGGCCGGTCGGCGAGCGTGTGGTCCCCGTTCGCGTCGTCGGTGAGCACGCTCGGCCGGGACCGGGCGAACTGTTCCGCGCGCTCGGGCGCCAGATAGCCCGGAGTGCCGAGCAGTTCGCCGAACTGGGTCACCTGCGGCGCGTCGACGAAGGTGGCGATGCCGAAGTCGGTGAGCACCACCCGGCCGTCCATGCCGAGCAGGACGTTGGCCGGCTTCACGTCACGGTGCAACACACCCTTGGCGTGCGCGGCGCGCAACGCCCGCAGCACGTCCAGGCCGATCCGGGCCGCCTCGGCGTGGTCGAGTCGACCCTCCGCGCGGATCACGTCGGCCAGCGACCGCGAAATCACCAATTCCATGACGATCCACGGCAAACCGTCTTCCTCGAAGACGTCGTGGACCGTCACCACGTTCTCGTGGCGAATCCGGGCCGCCGCGATCGCCTCGCGCTTGCTGCGCTCCAGCCAGGAACGCTGGGATCCCGCGTCCAGCGACTTGGGCAGCAGCAGTTCCTTGATCGCGACCTCGCGACCGAGGGCGGTGTCGACGGCCAGCCAGACCTCGCCCATACCGCCTCGGCCGAGACTGCGGCTCAGCCGGTAACGATCGTTCAGTATTCGGCCGATCTCCCCCTCGGACACCGCGGTCGCACCCTCCTCCCGAGCAAGCGGGCCTCCCTGAACATGCTGTGCAGCCTTCCCCCCGGTCGGCTCACGGCGTCGGTTCGGGGACCGCGCACGGTCTGGCCCACAGGCTCAGAGCGTAGATGTCGGTCCCGAACACGATGACACGACCCAGCATGTGCCATCGAAGCCGTTCGCGCGACGCCCTGGGCATCACGATCTGTCCCATCAGGGTTTCACCGATCGGTACCACCGCAGCGCACCCGTGTGCAGCGGCAGCGGATCGGTGAAGATCGCCGTCCTCGGGTCGACCAACTGGGCGGCGTGCACCTCGCGTCCGATCGCCTCGCGGTTCTCCATCACCGTCTCGGTCACCCGCCTGATCAGCTCCGGATCCTGCGACGCCCGGGTGACCAGCAGATTCGGCACCGCGATGGTCGGCGTCTCGGTCCCGCCGGGATAGGCGTCGGCCGGCACCACCGCCTCGCGGTACACCGGCCCGTAACGATCGCGCAGCTTGCCCGCGAGGTCGCCGAGTTGCACCAGCCGCACCTGCCAGTGCTCGGCCAGATCGGAGACCGCGCCGGTGGGCAGCCCGCCGGACCAGAAGAACGCGTCCACCGTGCCGTCCCTGAGCCGCTCGCTGGCCTCGCCGATGCCGACCCGCACCGGGGTGATGGCCTGCTCCATGTCGCTCATGCCCACCTCGCTCAGCAGCCGGCGGGTGATCAGCTCCACCCCCGAGCCGGGCAGCCCGACCACCACCCGACGCCCGCGCAGGTCGGTGATCTTCTGCACCGGCGAGCCGACCGGCACCACGAGTTGCACGTAGTCGTCGTACAGCCGCGCCACCGCGCGCAACTGGTCCCGGTCTCCCGGCCCCAGGTCGGCCACCGCGTCGGCGGTGGAGATGCCGAAGGTGTTCCCGCCCGCGACCACCCGACGCAGGTTCTCCACAGACCCCCCGCTGGCATCCACGCTCACCCGCACGCCCAGGTCCGCGGACAGTCGGGGCCGCAGCAGTTCGCCGTAGCGGTGGTACACCCCCATCGGCACCCCGGTGGCCAACGAGACCGGCCCGCTCGGCGCCCTCCGGTCGTCCCGGCCGAGCACCAGGTAGCCCCCGACCAGGCAGAACAGCAGCAGCGTCGCCACCCCGACCTGCACCAGGCGGGGGCGTCGCGCGTAGGCGTCGCGCACGGAAACGGGGAGGAACGACAAGGAGGGCACGGCGGCGATATTGCCATGGAGGTCGGCCACACACGCCAGGAAGCAAACCCCGTACCCTGTCGGGTGTTATGACTGCGCGAAGCTATGAGGTCCGCACCTACGGGTGCCAGATGAACGTCCACGACTCCGAGCGGCTGTCCGGCCTCCTGGAGGAGGCGGGCTACGTCCGCGCGCCCAAGGGGGAGCCGGCCGACGTGGTCGTCTTCAACACGTGCGCCGTCCGGGAGAACGCGGACAACAAGCTGTACGGGAATCTGGGCCATCTCGCGCCCGCCAAGGCCGAACGCCCCGGCATGCAGATCGCGGTCGGCGGCTGCCTCGCGCAGAAGGACCGGGACACCATCGTGCGCAAGGCGCCGTGGGTCGACGTGGTCTTCGGCACGCACAACGTGGGCTCGCTGCCGGTGCTCCTGGAGCGGGCCCGGGTCGAGCAGGAGGCCCAGGTCGAGATCCTGGAATCGCTCGACGTGTTCCCCTCCACGCTGCCCACCCGCCGCGAGTCGGCCTACGCGGCCTGGGTGGCGATCTCGGTGGGCTGCAACAACACCTGCACGTTCTGCATCGTGCCCGCGCTGCGCGGCAAGGAGAAGGACCGCCGCCCCGGCGACGTGCTCGCCGAGATCGAGACGCTGGTCGGCGAGGGCGTGATCGAGGTCACCCTGCTCGGCCAGAACGTCAACGCGTACGGCTCCGACATGGGCGATCGCGAGGCGTTCTCCAAGCTGCTCCGCTCGTGCGGGCGGATCGACGGCCTGGAGCGTGTGCGCTTCACCTCGCCGCACCCGCGCGACTTCACCGACGACGTGATCGCCGCGATGGCCGAGACGCCGAACGTCATGCACCAGCTGCACATGCCGCTGCAGTCCGGGTCCGACACGATGTTGCGGGCGATGCGCCGCTCCTACCGCCAGGACCGCTACCTGGGCATCATCGAGCGGGTGCGCGCGGCGATGCCCGACGCGGCCATCTCCACCGACATCATCGTGGGCTTCCCCGGGGAGACCGACGAGGACTTCGAGCAGACCCTGCACACGGTGCGCGAGGCCCGCTTCGCCGCCGCGTTCACCTTCCAGTACTCCAAGCGCCCCGGCACCCCCGCCGCCACGATGGACGGCCAGGTGCCCAAGGAAGTGGTCACCGAGCGCTACCAGCGGCTGCTCGCGCTCCAGGAGGAGATCTCCTGGGCGGAGAACCGCACCCAGGTCGGTCGCACCCTCGAGGTGCTGGTCGCCGAGGGCGAGGGCCGCAAGGACCACGACACCGCGCGGTTGTCCGGGCGCGCCCCGGACAACCGGCTCGTGCATTTCGAGCGCCCCGCCGACGGTGTGCGGCCCGGCGACATGGTCTCGGTCGAGATCACCTACGCCGCGCCGCACCACCTGCTGGCCGAGCGCCCCCCGCTCGCCGTCCGGCGCACCCGCGCGGGCGACGCGTGGGAGCGCCGTACCGCGACCCCCGCGCCGAGCCCGGGCGTACTGCTCGGGATGCCGAGCATCGGCGCCCCGGTCACGGTGGGGGCGCCGACGGCGCCGGCGGGTTGTTGCGACTGACCGGTCGGGCCGCGTTCGCGCCGCGCGGTCAGGACACGTTCCAGCCGAGCATCGCCGGCTGTTCACGCTCGTAGCCGAGAGTGGACAGCCGGGCGGTCTCCAGGCGGAACAGCCGGCCGTCCTCGGGCGGCAGGCCCAGCCAGCGGGCGGTGAGCACCCGGAGCAGGTGGCCGTGCGCGACCAGCACCGCGTCCTCGCCGCGCGCCAGCACCGGGCGCACCTTGTCCAGCACCCGGTCCACCCGCCGGCCGACATCGGCGATCGACTCGCCGGGGTGCGCCGCGTCGCCGGGGATCACCCCGTCGCGCCACAACACCCAGCCGGGCACCCGCTCGCGGATCTGATCCGTGGTGATGCCCTCGTAGCCGCCGTAGTCCCACTCGACCAGGTCGGGTTCCGGGGTCCCGCCGGTGATCCCGGCCAGTTCGGCGGTCTGCCGGGCCCGGCCCAGCGGGCTCACCAGGGTCAACCCGAACTCGCGTCCGGAGAGCAGGTCGGCCACCGCCTTCGCCTGCGTCTCACCCTCGGGGGTGAGCGGGATGTCGGTCAGCCCCGTGTGCCGCCCGGACCTGCTCCACTCGGTCTCACCGTGTCGCACCAGCATCAGTTCACGCATGTGATCCATCCCATCATGCGACCCGGGAGGCGTCGCGGCGGCCGCTTAGTACTCTCCCTGAATGCTCGTAGCCGCCGCGGTAGTCCCGTGCCCCCCGATGATCGTGCCCGAGTTGGCCCGCGGGGCCGTAGCGGAGTTGGACGCGCTGCGCGCGGCGTGCGATCAGGCGCTGGCCGCGCTGGTCGCGAGCACGCCGGACCGGTTGGTGGTGGTGGGGGCGGGCCCCGTCGAGGCGACCCTGGGCGAGGGCGGGGTCGGCTCCTTCGCGCGGTACGGCGTCGACCTGGAGGTCACCCTCGGCGGCGGCGCGGACCACGAACTGCCGCCCGCGCTGGTCGTCGGCGCGTGGTTGCTCGGCCGTTCCCCGTGGGCCGCCGACCGGGTCGCCGCGGGCACCGCGCCGAGCCCGGTGTCCGGCGCGGTGATCGCCGCCGACGCCGATCCGGCGCGCTGCGCGAGGCGGGGTGCGGAGCTGGTCGCGGGAGCGGATCGGGTGGCGCTCCTGGTGGTGGGCGACGGGTCCGCGTGCCGGACCGAGAAGGCCCCCGGCTACCTCGACGCGCGCGCCGAGCCGTACGACGTCGCGCTCGCCGCGGCACTGGACGCGGCCGACCCGGCGGCGCTGGCGGCGCTCGACCCGGCGCTCGCGGAGGAGCTGTGGGTGGGGGGCCGACCGGCGCTCCAGGTGTTGGCCGGGGCGGCGGGCCCGGGCCGGAGCGGGCGGCTGCTGTATGACGAAGCGCCTTATGGCGTGGGGTATTTCGTGGCGCTGTGGTCCTGACGCCTGACGCCTGACGCCTGACGCCTGACGGGCGGGAGGCCGCGGGCCGGCCGTCGGCCGTGCCGGTGGCGCCGCCGCCGTGCCCCGGTGCACGTGCCCCCGTGAACGCGACGGGCGGCGGTCCCCGATCCGGTGCCCGCCGCCCGGTGTCCGACTCACGCGCCCGATGCCGCCGCGGGCTGCTTGCCGGCCGTCTCGGGCGTGCCGTCGCCGGGCTCGGCAGGGGCAGCCTCCGCGTCGGCGTCGTGGGCGACAGCGGTGTCCGGCTCCTCCGGGGTCTTTGCCGCCTCCGCCGCGACGACCGCGTCCCCGGCGGCTCGGGGCGCCGGGGCGGCGACCGCTTCGCCGGTCCCGGCCACGGCGTGCCCCTCGGCCGGCGTCCCGGGCCGGTCCTCGACCAGCGTGGCGGTGTCCGTGCCCGCCGTGTCGCCCGAGCAGCACGAGCCGCCCGTCTCCGTCGTGTCGGGGCGCCGCTTGAACCAGTCGAAAACACTCACGTTTGCTCCTTGACCGTATGTCTGTGTCCGAACTCAACGAGAGCGAACGTGGCCGGTCACGACCTCGCACACGGCCGTACCGCAACGAGCGACGGCGCGGGCACGCCGGCGCGTGCCGGGACGGGCGCCGTCGTACCACCGCCGTGCGCGGCGACCGGTCGGCGATCCGGCAGACTTGGGGGGGTGAGTCCCCGTGTCATTGCCGTCGTCGGTCCCACTGCGGCCGGAAAGTCCGATCTGGGGGTCGCCTTGGCCCGTGCGCTGGACGGGGAGGTGATCAATACCGACTCCATGCAGCTCTACCGGGGCATGGACATCGGCACCGCCAAGCTCACCGTCGCCGAGCGCGGCGGCGTCCCGCACCACCTGCTCGACGTGTGGGAGGTGACCAGCTCCGCCAGCGTGGCCGAATACCAACGCGACGCGCGGGCCGTGGTCGACGACCTGCTCGCGCGCGGGCGGACCCCGATCCTGGTCGGCGGTTCGGGGCTGTACGTCCGCGCCGTCCTCGACGACCTGGAGTTTCCCGGCACCGACCCACGGATCCGGGCCCGCCTGGAGGCCGAGGCCGAGCGGGTGGGTCCCGGGCCGCTGCACGCGCGCCTCGCGGTCGCCGATCCACCCGCCGCCGCGGTGATCCTGCCGAGCAACGCCCGGCGGATCGTGCGCGCCCTGGAGGTCATCGAGCTGACCGGGCGGCCGTTCACCGCGACCCTGCCCACCCACCGCTCGCTCTACGACAGCGTGCAGATCGGGGTGGACGTTCCCCGGCCGGTGCTGGACGAGCGGATCACCACACGCGTGGACCGCATGTGGGCGGCGGGCCTGGTCGAGGAGGTGCGCGAGCTGGAGCGGGTCGGGCTGCGCGAGGGCCGCACCGCCTCCCGCGCGCTGGGCTACGCCCAGGTGCTGCGCATGCTCGCGGGCGAGTGCGGCGACGAGGAGGCCCGCGAGGACACCGTCCGCACCACCCGCCGGTTCGCCCGCCGCCAGGACACCTGGTTCCGCCGCGACCCGAGAATCGAATGGCTGGACCACACCCGCCCCGACCTGCTCGAAGCGGCCCTGGAGAAGGTGAGCGCCTCCTAGCGCGCGTCCGCTCCGCGCCGGGTGCGCGGTGGTGCGCACGACCGGGTGAACCTTGTCCGGGTGGAGGACTTGGGGGTGTTGCGGGTGGGGCCGGCGTGGCACGGTGGGAGTCCGTGACACACCGGAACCTGTTCGGGGGAGGCGGTCGTGATTCGCTCGGTTCGTCGCGCCATGGCGTCGGTCGCGGCGCTGGGGCTCGCAATGACCATCCCGGGAGTGGCGTCCGCGTCGCCCGGTGGGCCGGCGGAGGCGCCGGCCAAACAACCCGTGGCCACCGGATGGGGCGGCGCGGTCTCCAGCGTCGATCCCGACGCCACCCGGATCGGCCTGGACGTGCTGCGCCGGGGCGGCAACGCGGTGGACGCCGCGGTGGCCACGGCCGCCGCGCTGGGTGTGACCGAGCCGTACTCGTCGGGGATCGGCGGGGGCGGCTACTTCGTCTACTACGACGCGCGCAGTCGCAGCGTGCACACCCTGGACGGGCGGGAGACGGCGCCCGCGAGGATGCGAGAGGACGCGTTCCTCGACCCCGCCACCGGGTTGCCCATCCCGTTCGACCAGGGGGTCAACTCCGGGCTTTCGGTGGGGGTTCCCGGCACGCCGCAGACGTGGAACACCGCGCTGCGCACGTGGGGCACGACCAGTCTGCGCTCCGCCCTCGAACCGGCTCGGCAACTGGCCGAGCGCGGGTTCGTGGTGGATCGGACGTTCCACGACCAGACCGCGGCGAACGCGTCCCGGTTCGACGACATCACGCCGACCGCGCGGCTGTTCCTGCCGAACGGGCAACCACCGGTCGTGGGCAGCGTGTTCCGCAATCCGGACCTGGCCCGTACGTACGAGCAACTCGGTCGCAACGGTGTCGACTGGTTCTATCGCGGCGGTCTCGGCCGCGAGGTGGTGCGCACCGCGCAACAACCGCCGGTGGCACCGGGAGCCGACCGGGTCTTCCGGCCCGGACTGATCGAGAACGGCGACCTGGCGAACTACCGGATCCGGGAGCAGCGCCCGACCCACCTCGACTACCGGGGCCTGGACGTCTACGGCATGGCCCCGTCCTCGTCGGGCGGCTCCACCGTGGGCGAGGCGCTGAACATCCTGGAGACCACCGACCCGCGCACGCAGGACGAGGTCGCCGCGACGCACCACTACCTGGAGGCGTCGCGCCTGGCCTTCGCGGACCGCAACCGCTACGTGGGCGACCCGGCGTTCGTGGACGTGCCGCTCAAGGGTCTGCTCGCCGACGGTTTCGCCAGGGAACGCGCGTGCCTGATCGACCCCGACCACGCAGCGGTCAGTCCGGTGCCGCCGGGTGACCCGAAGCCGCCGTACGACCGGCAGTGCCGGGCGAGCGGCACGCCGGAGGCGAGCGAGCCGATCGAGGGGTTGTCCACGACGCACCTGGTCACCGCCGACCGCTGGGGCAACGTGGTCTCCTACACGCTGACCATCGAGCAGACCGGCGGCAGCGCGATCACCGTGCCCGGACGCGGGTTCCTGCTCAACAACGAGTTGACCGACTTCAACTTCGCGCCGCTGACCCCGGGCGTGTTCGACCCGAATCTGCCCGCGCCGGGCAAACGGCCGCGCAGCAGCATGTCGCCGACGATCGTGCTGCGCGACGGCCGGCCGTTCATCGCGGTGGGCTCTCCCGGTGGGGCGACCATCATCACCACGGTGCTCCAGGTGCTGACCGAGCGGCTCGATCGTGGCCTCTCGCTGCCGCAGGCGGTCGCGGCGCCGCGACTGTCGCAGCGCAACGGCGCTGCCACCGAGGTCGAACCGGGCGTGCCGGCGTGGTTGCGCACGGGGCTGGAACAACGCGGTCACGTGCTCAAGGCCAACCCCGAGATCGGCGCCGCGGCGGCGCTGGAATTCCTGCCCGGCGGGCGCGTCCAGGCGGTGGCCGAGCCCACCCGCCGGGGCGGCGGCGCGGCCGGCGTGGTGCACCCGGACCGATAACGGGCCGATGAAGCGCGCGAGCGGCCTCGGCGGAACCCCGCCGAGGCCGCTCGCGCGTGGTTGCTCCCGCCCCGTCCTAGGATTGCGGAGTGAGCACTTTGCACTTCTTCAAGGGGCACGGCACCGAGAACGACTTCGTCATCGTGCCGGACGCCGACGGCGAACTGGACCTGTCCGCCGCGCAGGTGGCCGCGCTGTGCGACCGGCGGGCGGGCATCGGCGGCGACGGGGTGCTCCGGGTGGTGCGCGCGGCCAAGGACCCGGCCGCCGAGCACCTGGCCGGCGAGGCCGAGTGGTTCATGGACTACCGCAACGGCGACGGCTCGATCGCGGAGATGTGCGGCAACGGCGTGCGGGTGTTCGCACGGTTCCTGGTCGAGCGGGGCCTGGCCGAGGCGGGCGAGTTGCGGGTGGCCACGCGCGGCGGGGTCAAGGCGGTCACCGTGTCCGCCGAGGGCCCGGTCACCGTGGACATGGGCCCGGTCCGGCTGCCCGATTCCGAGGGCATCGGGGTGGATGTCGAGGGGCGGGTGCGACCGGCCACCAACGTGGACATGGGCAACCCGCACGCGGTGGTCTTCGTCGAGGACCTGGCCCAGGCGGGCACCCTGTACACCGCGCCGACCGTGACGCCCGCGGGGGCCTATCCGCAAGGGGTCAACGTCGAGTTCGTGGTGCGCCGGGCGCCGGGTCACGTGGCGATGCGGGTGCACGAGCGCGGCTCGGGCGAGACCCGGTCCTGCGGCACGGGCGCGTGTGCGGTGATGGTCGCCGCGGCGCGCGCCGACGGCGCGGAGCCCTCGGTCACCGGCGAGCCGGTCACCTACACGGTGGACGTGCCCGGCGGGCGCCTGGTGATCACCGAGCGGGTGGACGGGCATATCGAGATGACCGGCCCGGCCGTGATCGTCGCCGAGGGACGGGTCGACCTCGCCCGCCTGTGATCCCGGTGCGCGGGCGTCGCGGAGCCGGTGTGCGAACACCTGTGCTCGTTCGATCCGCCGTGATAGGTCTTGTCTGACATGGTCAAGCAAGGTCGTCCCCGGGGAGACACGAGCATGAGCAGCATGGACACCGCCCGCGAGACCACCCGCGCGGTCAAGACGACGGTGCAGGCGGCCGCCGCGTTCTTCTTCGCGCCGCACACCGTCGCACGCGGCGCCGAACTGGGCCTGGACGGCGTGACGCTCTACGTCGCCGGGCGCGGCGGGGTGCTCGGCGACGTCGACGACGCCGCGGTGGTCGCCGCGTTCCATCACTTCACCGCCGACGCGCTGCTGCCGCTGTGGCAGGGCGGCAGGAAGGCCGCGCCGCCCGAGCGGGTCGGCGCGCTGTACGCCGAATGCGCCCGCGACTGGGGGCGCGAGCACCTCGCCGACCTGCCGGAGACCGCCCGACTGGCGGAGATCACCACCACGATCGTGCGGGCGAACGACCTGGGCGCGCTGGCCCCGCTGTACTCGGCCTGGCGCGGTGTACCTCTTCCGGATGATGCGCCCGCTGTGCTCGCGCAGAACCTCCAGACGCTGCGCGAGCACCGCGGCGGGCTGCACATCCTGGCCCTGGCCGCACATCGCCTGACCGCGCTGGAGGCACAGGTGGCAGAGGCGAGCCCCTACCTCGAGTTCTACGGCCACACCGCGCCGTTTCCGCAGGTCACCGATGAGCTGACGGCCCGCCGGCAGGCCGCGGAGGACACCACGGACGAGCTGGTGGCGGCCGCGTATGCCGTGCTCGACGACGCCGAGTCGGCCGAATTCGCGGCGCTGGCACCGGCGTTGGGCGCGCGGCTGGCGCACTGACCGCAGGTGCCGGTACCGGTACCGGGGTCCGGGACAACCCCGAGGCGGGCCCTGCCTGGAGGTGGAGTGCCTCGGGGTCGCCTCCTGCCAGGGAAGGAGCCGGCCAACCCGACGCCGGACCGACGCGGGGAACAGGGGTGCTTCCTAGCCTGGAGGGCAAGAGAACAGCGGGGGAGTGGTCGTGCGTTCGGGCGGCGTACCCCGCCCCGACCCAAGGAGACCCTTATGGCTGCCCGCAACCGTCGTCTGGCCCTGCTCGTCCCGCTCGTCGCGCTTCCGCTGGTGTTGACCGCGTGCGAGTTCAACGTGGACACCGACCACGACGCGGAGAAGAAGACCACCTCCTACGACGTCACACAGAGCGTGAAGTCGCTCAAGGTGGACAGCGCGGCGGGCAACGTCAAGGTGACCGAGGGCGACGTCAACGTGGTCAAGGTGACCGAGAAACAGCATTACGACAAGACCGCGCCGACGACCACCCACAATGTGGACGGCAGCGGCCAGCTGGTCCTGGACTACGACTGCGCGAGCAAGAAGGCCTGCTTCGTGGCGTACGAGGTGACCATCCCGCGCGGCGGCGCCGCGCTCGACATCCGTACCGACGCGGGCAACGTGACGCTGCGCGATGTGACCGGGACGCTCAACCTGCACACCAGCGCGGGAAAGATCGACGGCGAGGGGATCACCTCGGCGAAGGTGACCGCGCAGACGAGCGCGGGCTCGATCGACATGACCTTCACCAAGGCGCCCAACGACGTCAGCGCCAAGACCGACGCGGGTCGGGCGACGGTGCGGGTGCCCGGCGGGCAGCAGTACGCGGCGGACGTGTCCACCACGATCGGCGACAGCGACGTCAAGGTCTCGCGCAACGACCAGTCGCCGCACAAGATCAAGGTGCGCACCGAGGTCGGGCAGGCCCGACTGCTGACCTCGTGAATGCGCGGCGGTCCGCGCCCCGGTTCGCTTCGGGCGAACCGGCCGAAAACCCGGATGCCCGAGCGCGGACCCTCGTGGGACCATCGTGACGGCCGCTTCGGGGAATGGAGCGGCCCGCCGACTACGTTGAACAGGACGATATGACTTCTCGCTCACACCGCGCCGGACACGACGACACGGACTCGACTCCCCATTTCGACGACGCCGACGGCTTCGACGACGGAGCGGCCTTCGACGGATTCGGACCGGGCGATGACGTCGGGGGTCGTCCGGTCGACTACGACGGCGACCAGTTCGACCGTGACGAGCGCAGCGCGCTGCGCCGGGTGGTCGGTCTCTCCACCGAGCTGACCGACGTCACCGAGGTCGAATACCGACAGCTTCGCCTGGAACGGGTGGTCCTCGTCGGGGTCTGGACCGACGGAACCGCCGCCGACGCCGAATACTCGCTCAAGGAACTCGCCGCGCTCGCGGAGACCGCGGGCTCGGAGGTGCTCGACGGACTGATCCAGCGCCGCGACAAGCCCGACCCGGCGACCTACATCGGCTCGGGCAAGGCCCGCGAACTGCGCGACGTGGTGATCGCCACCGGCGCGGACACCGTGGTCTGCGACGGTGAACTGACGCCCGGTCAGCTGATCCAACTGGAAGACGTCGTCAAGGTCAAGGTCGTGGACCGCACGGCGCTGATCCTGGACATCTTCGCGCAGCACGCCAAGTCCCGAGAGGGCAAGGCACAGGTCTCGCTGGCACAGATGCAATACATGCTGCCGCGCCTGCGCGGTTGGGGTGCCTCGCTGTCGCGCCAGATGGGTGGCGGCGGCGGTGGCGGCATGGCCACGCGTGGTCCCGGTGAGACGAAGATCGAGACCGATCGTCGGCGCATCCGGGAGAAGATGGCCAAGATGCGCCGCGAGATCGCGGACATGAAGAAGGCCCGCGACACCAAGCGCCAGGAGCGCCGCCGCAACGCGGTTCCCTCGGTGGCCATCGCGGGTTACACCAACGCCGGCAAGTCCTCGATCCTGAACCGGTTGACCGGCGCGGGCGTGCTGGTGGAGAACGCGCTGTTCGCGACGCTGGATCCGACGGTGCGCCGGGCGGAGACGCCCAGCGGACGCGGCTACACGCTGGCGGACACGGTCGGTTTCGTACGGCACCTGCCGCACCAGCTGGTCGAGGCGTTCCGGTCCACCCTGGAGGAGGTCGCCGAAGCCGACCTGATCCTGCACGTGGTGGACGGCTCCGACCCCACGCCGGAGGCCCAACTGGCGGCCGTGCGCGAGGTGTTCACCGAGGTCGACGCACACCGGGTGCGGGAGATCGTGGTGGTGAACAAGGCCGACGCGGCCGATCCGGAGGTGTTGGCGCGGCTGCTCCGTCGGGAGAAGCACGCGATCGTGGTGTCCGCCCGCACCGGGCAGGGCATCGACGAACTGCTCGCGCTGATCGACGAGGAACTGCCGCGTCCCGACGTCGAGGTCGAGGTGGTCGTGCCGTACGAGCGCGGCGACCTGGTGGCGAAGGTGCACGCGAGCGGAGAACTGCTCGGCACCGAGCACCGCGAGTCGGGCACCTGGCTGCATGCCCGGGTGGGCCGGCAACTCGCGGCCGAGCTGGAGCGGTTCGTGGTGGTCACGCGCTGATCGTCGGATGGTGAGGGCCCGGGTCGCGTCCGCGACCCGGGCCCTCGTCGTGTCCGGCCGGGTCAGCGCTTGCGCTTGAGGTTGTCCAGCATGCCGCGGGCCTCCTGGTCCAGGTAGGGGCCGGCGATCCAGGTGTGGCCGGCGCCGCTGAGCGCGCTGTTGCCGATCAGGCACAGCGTGCCGTCGGGGGCGGTGGCGTACCAGCCGCCGCCGCTGGCGCCGGCGGTCATGGTGCAGCCGATCCGCAGCAGGGGCGGAGTGTTGGGGTCGACGGTCATCCGGCGCGGGGCCTGGGCGCAGCCGAACATGGTCAGGCCGTCGAAGGGGGCGTCCTGCGGATAGCCGTAGGTGCCGGCCTCGGCCAGCTCGCGCGGGGCGTCGAACCACACGGGCAGGGCGCGGCCGACCACCTCCTCCAGGCTCGGTCCGCCGCGGTCGGGGTTCTTCACCTCGACCACCGCGTAGTCGTACGAGGTGGCGGAGGAGGTGGCGTTGGTGCCGCCGGCGCGCCACTGGTCGGAGGTGGCCACGGAGGTCGCCCACCACTGGCCGAAGGGGGCGACCGGGCCGGGGTTGCCGAGGTTGGCGAGGGTGGCCTGGCCGCTGCTGTTGAACGCGGGTACGAATTGCAGGCTGTTGAACCAGGTGCCGCCGCGTCCGGCGTGTACGCAGTGACCGGCGGTCCACACCAGGTTGCTGCGGCCGGGCCGCTTGGGGTCGGCGATCACGGTGCCCGAGCAGACGGAGGGGCCGTCGGGGGCCTCGAAGAACAGTTTGCCGACGGCGACCGTGCCGGCCTCGCCGGTGTACGGGCGGGGGACCGCGCGGGCCTGTACCGGGGGCGGTTTGGCCTCGGCGAGCACGTCGGGCAGCGGTTCGGGGCCGGCCGGTGCCCCGGTGCGTCCGGGGGCGGGCGAGGGCAGGGGTAGGGCCGGGCCCTCCTCGTTGCCGCGCGGCTCGCGCGGTTTGGCCCGACTCATCCGCTCCGGGGTCCAGTGCGCGGGATCGCCCGGATCGGCGAGTGCCGCCGGCCCCCGGCCGTGGCCGTCGTCGGTGCCGACTCCGCCCAGTGTCAGTGCCATGACGGTGCCCGTCACCAGCAGCGACACCGCCACCGTCAGGGTGACGAACAGCGTGCGGACGCCGCGCGTCAAGCGCCTACCTCCCCGTGTGCGCCTCCCGTGTGTGCCGGTCGACAGTATCGGAGGGACCGCCGCCCGTGATCGGGCGGCCGGTCGGTCGTTGTCAGCGAGGGGGTCGTCGATTCGACGAACGTCACTCTTTGTGGTGATGGCGTTGCGATCCGTTGTCGTGCAAAGGTAAGCCTTACCTAAGTTTCCGATCGACCTCGTGGAGGTGCCGCAGTCATGACCGCCGCCCTGACCAGGCCGGACGACCGCTCCGGTGCCCCGGACCCGACCCCGCTCACAACGCCCGCCGACGCCGTGAGCCCCGACGGCGGGGGGCCGGCCGGTGCGGCGATCGGCCGGCAGCGCTCGGGGACCACGAGCGCCGACGCGCCGGGCATCCTGCGGCGACAGGCCGCCCGCGAGTCCTCGGCCCGCACCTACGCGCGCTCGTTGCCGATCGTGCCGGTGCGGGCCCGCGGCATGACCGTGGAGGGCGCGGACGGGCGGCGCTACCTCGACTGCCTCTCCGGCGCCGGCACCCTGGCCCTGGGCCACAACCACCCCGTGGTGCTCGCCGCGATCCGGGGTGTGCTCGACACCGGCGCGCCGCTGCACGTGCTCGACCTGGCCACCCCCGTCAAGGACCGGTTCGTCGAGGAGTTGTTCGCCACGCTGCCGCCGGAGTTGGCGCGCGACGGGCGCATCCAGTTCTGCGGGCCGGCCGGCACCGACGCGGTGGAGGCGGCGCTCAAGCTGGTGCGGACCGCGACCGGGCGGCGCGGGGTGGTCGCGTTCACCGGGGCCTACCACGGGATGACCGCGGGGGCGCTGGCCGTGAGCGGCGACACCGCGATCCGGGACGCGACCGGGGCGGGCACGGGCGACACGGTGCGGCTGCCGTTCCCGCAGGACTACCGCTGCCCCTTCGGCGTCGGCGGGGCCGAGGGCGCGCGGATCGCCGCGCACTACGCGGGCACGCTGCTCGCCGACCCGGGCGGCGGTGTGCCGACGCCCGCCGGGATGATCGTGGAACCGGTCCAGGGCGAGGGCGGGGTGCTGCCGGCGCCCGACGAGTGGTTGCGCGAGCTGCGCCGGCTCACCGCCGAGCGGGGGGTCCCGCTGATCGCCGACGAGGTACAAACCGGCCTGGGGCGCACCGGCGCGATGTGGGGAGTGGACCACGCCGGCGTGGTGCCCGACGTGATGGTGGTCTCCAAGGCGATCGGCGGCAGCCTGCCGCTGGCCGTGGTGGTCTACCGGGCCGAGCTCGACCGCTGGTGGCCCGGCGCGCACGCGGGCACCTTCCGCGGCAACCAGCTGGCGATGGCGGCCGGCACCGCCACCATCGCCTTCGTGCGCGAGCACCGCCTGCACGAGCACGCGGCCCGCGTCGGCGCGCGACTCGCGGGCGCGCTCCGCGGCCTGATGCCCGGCCGGCCCGCGATCGGCGAGGTGCGCGGGCGGGGCCTGATGCTCGGTGTGGAGATCGTCGAGCCCGACGCGGCGCCGGATGCGCTCGGGGCCCGGCCCGCGGCGCCCGGCCTGGCGCTCGCGGTGCGGCGCGAGGCGTTGGCCCGGGGGCTGATCGTGGAACTGGGAGGGCGGCACGACAGCGTGGTGCGGTTGCTGCCGCCGCTGACGATGACCGAGGTCCAGGCCGACGCGGTCCTCGAGCGCCTGGCCGAGGCCATCGAGGCGGCCGGGGCGGGATACCGCGGTCCGACCGCCGGTCCGGGCGGCGCCGGAACCGGGCCGGCCCGGTTCGCCCGTGCGAGTGCCGGGGCGGCGGGTTGCGGGCCGGGGGCGGCCGGGGTCGCGAGCGCCGGAGCCTCGATGCCCCCACCCGTGAACGGGGCGACCGGCCCCGGAAACGCCGGCCCGACCGCCAAGGCCCCGGGTGGCGGGTTCGAGGACGCCGGGGCTGGGAGTGCCGGATTCCCGGGTGGCGGGGTCGAGGGCGCCGGATTCTCGGGTGGCGGGTCCGAGGGTGTCGGAGCTGGGAGTGCCGGATTCTCGGGGGTCGGGTGTGGGGGTGCCGGGTCCGAGGCGAGCGGGTCCGGGGGCGCCGGGTTCGAGGGTGTCGAAGGCTCGGGGGTTGAGTGGGGGGTTGCCGAGTCCGAGATGGGCGGGTTTCCGGGTGGTGGGTTCGAGGGGGCCGGGGGTGGGAGCGTCGGGGCCTCGGGGGCCGGGTGTGTGGTTGTCGGATCGGAGTCGGTGTGAGTGCCGGGCGAGGGGTGGGGCATCCCATCGGGGTGTCGCTCTCGGGGGGTGTGGCCGGGGCCGACGCGTTGCGGGCGCTGGTGGACGTCGCGCTCGTCGCGATGGACGCCGGGGTCGGTGCGCGGGGTGGGCCGTTGCCCTCGGGTGGGCCGGTCGGGGTCGCGGTCGAGGTGGCCCGGGTGCTCGGCTCCGGCGCGCCGGGGCCGGTGCCGGCCGCGCGCGGTGCGGCGTCGGCGGGCCCGGGGCCCGGGACACTGCCCGACATCGGGGTGGGCGACGTCGCCGCGTTGCGCGAGTTGTCCGCGCTGCTCGCGTGGGGGTCCGCCGACCCGGCCGACCCGCGCTGCGCCGGCCATCTGCACTGCCCGCCGCTGGCCGTCGCGGTGGCCGCCGACCTGATCGCCTCCGCGCTGAACCCCTCACTCGACTCGTGGGACCAGGCGCCGGCGGCGGTGGCCCTGGAGGCCGAGGTGGTGGCCGCGCTCGCCGACCTGGTCGGCTTCCGGCCCGGCGGCGCGGGCGGCACGATCACCAGCGGCGGCACCGAGTCCAACCTGATGGGGCTGCTCCTCGCCCGCGACGCGCTCGGCCCCGGCGTCGGCCGGCGGCGAATCCTGTGCTCACAGGCCGCGCACTTCTCCATTCGCCGCTGCGCCGGCCACCTGGGCCTGGGCGAGGACGCGGTGGTCACCGTGCCCACCGACGCCGACCACCGGATGGACCCGCACGCGCTGGCGGCCGCGGTCGGACGGGTGCGGGCGGGCAACGACCGGATCGCGGCGATCGTGGCCACGGCCGGAACCACCGACCTGGGCGCGATCGACCCGCTGCCGGCGATCGCCGCGGTGGCGCGCGCGGCGGGCGCGTGGTTGCACGTGGACGCGGCCTACGGCGGCGGCGCGTTGTTCTCGGACCGGCTCACGCCGCTGCTCACCGGCCTCGAAGGGGCCCACTCGGTGGGCCTGGACCTGCACAAACTCGGCTGGCAGCCGATCGCGGCCGGGGTGTTCCTGGTCCGCGACGCGGCCTTGCTCGGGCCGCTCGCCCAGCGCGCGGCCTACCTCAACCCCGAAGACGACCAACGAGCCGGCTACGTCAGCCTGTTGGGCAACTCGCCGCGCACCACGCGCCGCGCCGACGTGTTCAAGATCGCGGTCACCCTGCGTGCGCTCGGCCGGGCCGGACTGGGCGAGTTGGTGGACCGCTGCCACGACCTGGCCCGACACGCGGCCGAGGCGATCCGGGCCGACCCGCACCTGGAACTGGCCGCCGAGCCCGTGCTCACCACCGTGGTCTTCCGCTACCTCCCCCGAGGACACGCCCCCGACGACCCGGCCGACCACGCCGAGGCGGACCGGGTCAACGCGGCGCTGCGCCGCCGACTGCTGCACGAGGGGCGCGCGGTGGTCGGCCGTACCGAACTGGGCGACGGGCCCGGCGCGGTCCGCCTCAAACTCACCCTGCTCAACCCCGACACCACCGGCGCCGACCTCGGCGCGCTGCTCGCCGCGGTGGTCGAGGCGGGGCGCGCGGAAAGCGCGACCTCGGGCTGACGCTCCATCAACAATCTTCGTTACCGCGCGCCTCGCATATTCGCGACCATCCTCGCCAAACAATCGACACGGGTCGAAATCTCCATATCCCGAGTGCCGCCTCCGGCACGATGCACGATTCACGATTCACGGGCATCGACCCCCGGGTCGACCGACACCACACGGAGCAGCGATGACCATCGCGGGTCCCGACCCGTCCGCCGTGCGGACGGATCCCGAAACGGACCACCTCGACGCGCCGAACCCCCGGCACGCCGCCGACGCGGCGACCGTCGAATGCCTGCTCCGCTGCTGGGTGCGCGAACACGCGCTGCCGAGACCGGAGTCGGGCGTGCTCACCGTCGAACTGCCCGGGGTCGGCCGGACCCTGACGGTCGTGGTGCGCTACTGGTCGCCGACGGGCTGGCACCGCTTCGGCGCCGCGCACCTGGACGACGAGGGGCCGCTGAACGCGGTCACACTGGCCCTGGTGCTCGGCGACGAGGCGAGTGCGAGCGGGACCGGCGCGGCGGGCGAGGCCTGCGGCGACACCGCGATCCGGGTGGCCGACTCGGTCACCCACACCGAGCGCTACATCGCCCACCGGCGCGCGCACCCCGAAGACCCGCCCGGGAACGCGCCGTTCCTGGCCGCCGAGCAGTCCCTGGTGCTCGGCCACCCGATGCACCCCACACCCAAGAGCCGGGACCGGCTCGACCCCGACGAGGACGCCGCGTGGTCGCCGGAGTTGCGCGGATCCTTCCCGCTGCACTGGTTCGCCGCCGACGCCGACCTGGTCGGCCAGGACAGCGCGCTGGACCGGGAGGCCGCCGACGTGCTGGCCGACCTCGCCGGGGAGTTGCGCGCCCCCGAGGGCACCGTGCTCGTGCCCGCCCACCCGTGGCAGGCCCGCGACCTGCCGCGGCGCCCGCACCTGCGCGCCCTGCTCGACGCCGGCCGGCTGCGCGACCTGGGCCCCGCCGGCGCCCCCTGGCACCCCACCTCCTCGGTGCGCACGGTGTACCGGCCCGACGCCGAGGTGATGCTCAAGCTCTCCCTCGGCCTGCGGATCACCAACTCCCGCCGGGAGAACCTGCCCAAGGAACTGCTGCGCGGCATCGAGGTGCACCGCATCCTGCGCTCCGGCCTGGAACACGAACTGCGCGCCGTGCACCCCACGTTCGACATCGTCCGGGACCCGGCCTGGATCTCGGTGGCACCGCCGGAGCCGTTCCCGCGCCCGGACCGGCCCGCGGCCGGCCTGGAACTGGTGCTGCGGGCCAACCCGTTCGGCGCCGGCGACCGGGTCTCGTGCCTGGCCGCGCTGGTCGCCGAACGCCCCGGGATCGGCCCCTCGCGCCTGGCCGGACACGTACACACCCTCGCCGAGCGCACCGGACGCGCGCCGGCGTCGGTGGCCGAGGAGTGGTTCGAGCGCTACCTGGCGGTGGTGGCGGAGCCGGTGTTGTGGCTGGACCGGCACGCCGGCATCGCGCTGGAGGCGCACCAGCAGAACACCCTGGTCCTGCTCGACGCCGACGGGCTGCCCTCGGGCGGGCGCTACCGGGACAACCAGGGCTACTACTTCCGCGCCTCGCGCGCCGGCGACCTGGCCCGCCGGCTGCCCGCGGCCGGGGTGGCCAGCGACACGATCGTGCCGGACGAGATCGCCGACGAACGCCTGGCCTACTACCTGGGGGTCAACAACCTGCTCGGCCTGATCGGCGCGTTCGGCGCCCAGGGGCTGGTCGACGAGGGGGTCCTGCTGGCCCGCCTGCGCGCCCTGCTGGCCCGCTACGCCGAGGACGGCGGCGCGGCGCGCTCGCTGCTCACCGATCCGCGCCCGCGCTGCAAGGCCAACCTGCTGACCCGCCTGCACGGCCTCGACGAACTCGTCGGGCCGGTCGCCACCCAGTCGATCTACGTGCACATTCGTAATCCGCTCGCCGACGTCCCCGCGTGAGCCCGTCCCCAGGAGGTTCCGTCCCCGTATGAGCCCGTCATTCCTCTCGTCCCCCGAGATCCCGCTCGCCGAGGCCGAGACGCTGCGCCTGACCCCCCGCCGGCCGCGCACGGGGCCGACCGGCCCGCTCACCGAGGCGGCCCGCTGGGGTGCGCTCGCCCTGCCGGTCGGCCGGTTCTCGCTGCACGAGGTGAACCCCAAGCGCGATCTGCCGCTCCTGCACACGTGGATGAACGACCCGGTGACCGCCCGCTGGTGGGAGCTGGCCGGGGACGAGGAGGTGGTGCGCCGACACCTGGCCACCCAGGCCGCGCACGGCCACAGCAGCGCCTACCTGGGCTGCCTCGACGACGAGCCGGTCAGCTACTGGGAGCTGTACCGGGCCGACCTGGACGACCTGGCCCGGCACTACCCCGCGCGCCCGCACGACGTGGGCATCCACCTGCTGATCGGACCCGCCGGCGCGCGCGGGCGCGGAATCGGCTCGCTGCTGCTGCGCGCGGTCACCGAACTGGTGCTGCGCGCCGCGCCCGACACGATGCGGGTGGTGGCCGAGCCGGACGTGCGCAACGAGGCGTCGGTGCGCGCCTTCGAGCGGGCCGGCTTCCGGCGCCTGGACGATGTGCTCCTGCCGGACAAGACCGCCGCGCTGATGGTGCGCCCGCGCACCGCGCGGGAATCGGGTGCCCGGCCGTGACCGATCTCCTGCCCGCGCCGCGCCGGGCGGCCGACCCCGGCGCGGTGGTGCACGACCTGGTGGGCATCGGCATCGGGCCGTTCAACCTGGCGCTGGCGGCGCTGGCCGACCGGGTCGAGCCGCTGCGCACGCTGTTCCTGGACCGCGCGCCCACGTTCAGCTGGCATCCGGGGCTGCTCCTGGACGGCACCACCCTCCAGGTGCCGTTCCTGGCCGACCTGGTCACCCTGGTCGACCCGACCAGCCCGTGGTCGTTCCTGGCCTATCTGCGCGCGCACGACCGGCTGTTCCCGTTCTACTTCGCCGAACGCCTGCACGTGCCCCGGCGCGAATACGACCACTACTGCCGCTGGGTGGCCGAGGCGCTGCCCGCCTGTCGCTTCGGCAGCGAGGTGGTCTCCGTCGCCTGGGAGGGCGACCTGTATCGGATCGACTTTCGCGACGTGGCCGACGGCGAGCACCACCGGGTGCACGCGCGGCACGTGGTGCTGGGCATCGGCACCGAACCGGTGGTGCCCGAGCCGTTCGCGTACCTGCTCGGGGACAGCGTGCTGCACGCGGCCGACTACCTCGACCACCGCGCCGATCTCACCGACGCCGAGGACGTCACCGTGCTCGGCTCGGGCCAGTCCGGCGCGGAGGTGTTCCTGGACCTGCTGCGTCGGCGCACCGGCCCCAGCAGGCGGCTGACCTGGCTGACCCGATCGCCCGCGTTCGCCCCGATGGAATACTCCAAACTCGGCCTGGAGCACTTCACACCCGACTACACGCGCTACTTCCACGGCCTGCCCGAGCCGGTGCGCGACCGACTGCTGCCCGAGCAGTGGCAGTTGTACAAGGCGATCAGCGCGGACACCATCGCCGCGATCCACGACGAGTTGTACGAGCGCGGCATCGGCGGCGGCCGGGTGCGCGCCACGCTGATGCCCGACGTGACGGTCACCGCCGCGCGGATCACCGGCGAAGGGGTGGAACTGGGCTGCCGGCACGGCGAGCAGGACCGCGCGTTCACCGTTCGCACCGATCGGGTCGTGCTGGCCACCGGCTACGCGCAGCGCCACCCCGCGATGCTCGACCCGCTGTGGGACCTGATCATCCGAGATGCCGCCGGGCGCCCGCTGATCGACCTGGACCACCGGGTCACCCTGCCCGCGCACGTCACCGGCGGCCTGTACACGCAAAACGCCGAGTTGCACACGCACGGCGTGGGCACACCCGATCTGGGCCTGGGCGCGCACCGGGCCGCGACCATCCTCAACTCCGTGTGCGGTGGCGCGGTCTACCGACTGCCGATCCGCACCGCGTTCACCACGTTCGGCCTGGCCGCGGGCGACACCGAGCCCGCCCGCGGACCGCACCGACGGAGCGCGACCGACCCCGCAGAGGTACGCAATGTCGCAGTCGAACCCGGAAGCGGAGCCCATCGAGACCGAACTGCCGCACCAGGGCGCCCGACACGCAGCGCCTGAGCCCGCCTCCCGGGTGCCCGCCGCCCGCCACGGCGCGCCCTCCACGGATTTGGACCTGTGGCGGCGGGTCAACCGGGACATGATCGCCAAGGCCATCGCCGAGTTCGCCTACGAGGAACTGCTCGCCCCCGCCGCCGACGGCGACACCTACACCGTCGAGGTGTCCGGCGACGTGCACTACCGTTTCCGGGCCCGGCGCGGCGCCTACGACGCGTGGCACGTGGACCCGGCGTCGGTGGTGCGCGAGTGGGAGGGCGGCGTCGATCCGGCCGAGGACATGCTCCAGTTCCTGCTCGACGCGCACACCGTGATCGGCCTCGCCGGCGACACCGCCGGGCACCTGGTGCGCGAGTTGACCGCGACGCTGGCCGCCGACGCGGCGATCGCGGCGAGCGCGCCGGCCGCGGCCGTGCTGGCCGACCTGGGCTACGCCGAACTGGAGGGCCACCAGACCGGTCACCCGTGGATCGTGCCGAACAAGGGCCGCGTCGGCTTCTCCGCGGGCGACGTGCGCGCCTACGCCCCCGAGGCGCGCCGCCCGATGCGGCTGCCGTGGATCGCGGTGCACCGGGACCTGGCACAGTGGCGGGCGGTGCCGGGCCTGGCCGAACAGCGGCTCTACGACGAGGAACTGGACCCGGCGACCCGTGAGCGCTTCCACCGCGTACTGGCCGCGCGGGTGTCGGCGCCGGAGGAGTTCCGGTGGCTTCCGGTGCACCCGTGGCAGTGGGACGAGGCGATCGCGACGCTGTTCGCGCCGGAGTTGGCCGCCGGGCGGATCGTGCCGCTGGGCGAGGCCGAGGACCGGCACCTGGCCCAGCAGTCGGTCCGTACCTTCCTCAACGTGGACCGTCCCACCCGCCGCACCGTCAAACTGCCGCTGTCGGTGCTCAACACGCTGGTGTGGCGCGGTCTGCCCAGCGAGCGCACCCTCGCCGCGCCCGCGGTCACCGCGTGGGTGCACGGCCTGCGCGACGCGGACCCGTTCCTGCGCGACGAATGCCGGGTGATCATGCTCGGCGAGACCGCGTCGATCACCGTGCGCCATCCGGTTCTGGAGGAACTGCCCGGCGTGCCCTACCAGTACCGCGAACTGCTCGGCGCGATCTGGCGCGAACCGCTGGCCCCGCACCTCGACCCCGGTGAGCGTGCCCGCACCCTCGCGTCGCTGCTGCACGTGGACCCGGCCGGGCGGCCGTTCGTCGTCGAACTGATCGAACGCTCCGGCCTGGCCCCCCGGGTGTGGCTGCGCCGGCTCTTCCACGCGCTGCTGCCGCCGCTGCTGCACTGCCTGTACCGCTACGGCCTGGTGTTCTCGCCGCACGGGGAGAACACGATCGTGGTCTTCGACGAGCACGAGGTCCCGGTCCGGCTGGCGATCAAGGACTTCGTCGACGACGTCAACATCAGCGACCGGCCGCTGCCGGAGTTGGCCGCGCTGCCCGCAGACGTGGACGCGGTCCTGCTCCGGGAGAAGCCCGACTACCTGTGCCAGTTCATCCACGCCGCGCTCCTGGTCGGCCACCACCGCTACCTCGCCGATCTCGCGGTCGCCCACCTGGGCATCCCCCAGGAGGGGTTCTGGGCGCTGGTCCGCGAGGAGGTGCTGGAACACCAGGCGGCGTTCCCCGAACTGGGGGACCGCTTCGAGCTGTTCGACCTGCTCACGCCCCGGATCGACCGGCTGTGCCTGAACCGCAATCGGCTGCTCCTGGACGGCTACCGGGACCGCCCCACCCGCCCGCACGTGGGCGCGCACGGGACCGTGCCCAACGCGCTGCGCATGTGAGACGCACCCCGATCCGACCCGGGCTCGCGAACAACCTGTCCGGTTTGCCGATGGTGTGATCCCCATCACGGTGCCAGAATGCGGCGGGTGACCGACGTCGCCGAAAACGCGAGGCAACCCCTGAGGGTCGCCGCCGCACAGGCCCGGGCGCGGCCGGGCGACATCCCCGCGAATGTCGCCACGGCCGCGCAACTCGTGCGCTTCGCTTCCTCGGCCGGCGCCGATGTCGTGGTGTTGCCGGAGCTGTTCCTGTCGGGCTACGACCTCGACCTGTTCCGACCCGACGTGAAACCGTGCGACATCGTGCCCGGCGACACCCGGCTCGGCGAGTTGCAGGCCGCCTGCTACGCCACCCGCACGGTCGCCGTGGTCGGCGCCGCGGTGCGCCGCGCGGGCGGGCGGACCATCTCGCTGCTGGTGATCGGCCGCGACGGCGACGCGCACGTGGCCTACGACCGCCAACACCTGTGGCGCGAGGAACGCGAACTGTTCCGCCCCGGCGACCACGGCTGCACGATCGAGATCGCCGGCTGGCGGCTGGGCCTGGGCAGCGCCTACGACGTGAGTTTTCCCGAACACGCGCGCGCGGCCGTGCACGACGGTTGCGACGCGTACCTGTGCCCGGGGGTGTACACGCGCGGCGACGGCGAACACCGGCGCGACCTCTACTTCGCCGCCCGCGCCCTGGAGAACACCTGCTACACGGTGGTGGCCAACCACATCGGCGACACCGGCCTGGGCCCGGCGTGCGGACGCAGCGGGGTGTACGGGCCGGACGGGCGCGTGGTGATCGAGGCCGACGGGGAGCGGGTGGACGTGGTCGCGGCCACCTTCCAGGACATCGAGATCGACGCCGCCCGCGAGTGCCTGACCATGCTGGAGGACCTGCCCTCGCGAGCGCGCGCGGCCGCGGGCGCGCGCCGCGAGACGATCAAGCTCGACTGAGCCGGCGCCGAGGCCGGCATTCGCGCGCGGAAGACCGTAGTCTCGCCGAAACGCCGGTACCTACCGACGGGTAATGGACGGGCAACGACGAGAGGGGAGCGCTCGTGCGCACAACTCGCAGGGCGATCGCGGGCCTGGCCGCACTGGCGGCGCTCGGCGCGCTGTCCGCCTGCTCGGACGACTCCGGCGATGCCAAGGCCTCCGCCGCCGCGAAGAGCGGCGCCCCCGCGGGTACGCAGGCCGCCCCCGCACCGGCCGGCGCACTGCCCGCCGCCGCCAGTGGCGCCACCTACGTCGCGCTCGGCGACTCGTACGCGGCCGGCGTGAAGATACCGGTGATCGTGCCCACCGCGCCGCCCGGCTGCAGCCGCTCGGAGAGCAACTACGCGCACCTGGTGGCCAAGCGGAAGAACATCACCGGCTTCGTCGACGTCACCTGCGGGGGAGCCAGGACCCCGGACATGACGGTCGGCCAGCAGACCCAGGGCACCCCGCCGCCGCAGTTCGACGCGCTGCGCCCGGACACCGCGCTGGTCACCCTGGGCGTGGGCGGCAACGACATCGGCTTCTCCGAGATCGTCACGATGTGCGTGCTGCAAAGCCGCAGCACCACCTCGACCCAGCCGTGCACCGACAAGTACGCCCCGGGCGGCAACGACGAGTTGACCAAGCGGATCGGCGACACCGGGCCCAAGCTGGCCGCCGCCATCACCGGCATCAAGGAGCGCTCGCCCAAGGCCCGGATCCTGGTCGTCGGCTACCCCACGATCCTGCCGGAGAGCGGACCCGGCTGCCCCACGCAGGTGCCCGTCGCCGACGGCGACCTGCCGTATCTGCGCAAGGTGGTGCCCGCGCTCAACGACATGATCGCCAAGGAGGCGGCCAAGCAGGGCGCGGAATACGTCGACACCTACACCGGCTCGGCCGGCCACGACGTGTGCAAGCCGGTCGGCACCAAGTGGGTCGAGGGCGTCAAGCCGGAGTCGCCCGCCGGGCCCGTGCACCCCAACGCGCTCGGCCAGGAGGCCATGGCCGAGGCGGTGCTGGCCAAGCTCGGCTGAGCCGGAAAAACCCTCGGGGAGGAGTCGGACGAAGCGGGCCGCGCGGTCGGGGATGTCGGTCGGAGCATCTAGGCTTGTCGCCCGATGAGCGACTCCGACCGTCCCGCGCTGACCGAACTCCTGCACGCCGCCGTCGCCGCCGTCGGCGGATCGGAGCGACCCGGACAAGTATCGATGGCCGAGGCCGTCGCCGGCGCGGTCGCCCGCGCCGAACACCTGCTGGTCCAGGCCGGCACCGGCACCGGCAAATCGTTGGCCTACCTGGTGCCCGCGCTGGCCGCGCACCGCAAGGTCGTGGTGGCCACCGCGACCCTCGCGCTCCAGCGCCAACTCGTCGAGCGCGACCTGCCGCGCACGGTCGAGGCGCTGCGCCCGCAACTGCGCCGCTCGCCGACCTTCGCCACGCTCAAGGGGCGCGGCAACTACCTGTGCCTGCACCGGCTGCACGACGGGCCGCCCGACGAGGGCGAGGTGCTGTTCGACCCGTCGCCCACGAGCAAACTCGGGCAGGACGTGGTCCGGGTGCGCGACTGGGCCGACGAGACCGACACCGGTGACCGCGACGACCTGAGCCCGGGGGTCAACGACCGGGCCTGGGCCCAGGTGTCGGTGTCCTCGCGCGAGTGCCTGGGCGCCTCGCGCTGCCCGTACGGCGACGACTGCTTCGCCGAGGCCGCGCGCGAGCGGGCCAAGCAGGCCGACATCGTGGTGACCAACCACGCGCTGCTCGCCATCGACGCGTTGGAGGACGCGCCGGTGCTGCCCGAGCACGAGCTGCTGATCGTCGACGAGGCGCACGAGTTCGCGAGCCGGGCCACGGGCGTGGCCACCGCCGAGCTGAGCCTGAGCGCGGTCGACCGGGCCGCGCGGCGCGCCGGCAAGCTGGCCAACGAGGGCGCGGTGGACAACCTGAACGCCGCCTCGGAGGCGTTGCGCAAGACGCTGGACGGGCGCGAGCCGGGCCGGTTGCGCGAGGTGGATCCGGACCTGGGCTGGACGGTGACCGCGCTGCGCGACGCGAGCCGGGGCGTGATCACCTCGCTCGGCGAGGTCCGGGACAAGTCGCTGAGCAACGAGGACGCGGCCCGCCGCCAGGCGCTGGCCGGCGTCGAGCACATCCACGACACCTGCGAGCGCATCCTGCGGGAGTCGCCGCACGACGTGATCTGGATGGAGCGCAACGAGCGCACCGGCGCGTCGTTGCGGGTGGCCCCGATCGCGGTGGCCGGACTGCTGCGCGAGGCGCTGTTCGGCGACCGCACCGTGGTGCTCACCTCGGCCACGCTCATGCTCGGCGGCAACTTCCGCGGTGTGGCGAGCAGCCTGGGGCTGAGCCCCGAGGGCATGTTGACCGACGCGCCCGAGCCGGTGCCCACGGAGGTCGCGGTGCGGCCGGGCGACGACGAGGAGGCGGAGGGGGAGGGCGACGCGGACGACGACCTGGCGCGGTGGCGCTGTCTCGACGTGGGTTCGCCGTTCGACTACCCCAGGCAGGGCATCCTCTACGTGGCGCGACACCTGCCGCGCCCCGGGCAGGGCGGGATCGGCGCGGACGCGCTGGACGAGCTGGCCGAGCTGATCGAGGCAGCGGGCGGCCGGGCGCTGGGCCTGTTCTCCTCGCGGCGCGGCGCGGAGGCGGCCACCGAGGCGCTGCGCGAGCGACTCGACGTGCCGATCCTGTGCCAGGGCGACGACTCGCTGGCCGAGTTGTTGCGGCGCTTCGCGGCCGAGCCGCGCACGTGCCTGTTCGGCACGCTGTCCCTGTGGCAGGGCGTGGACGTACCCGGGCCGTCCTGTCAGCTGGTGATCATGGACCGGATCCCGTTCCCGCGTCCCGACGACCCGCTGATGAGCGCACGGACCCAGACGGTCCAGGAAAGCGGCGGCAACGGCTTCATGGCGGTCTCGGCCACCCACGCCGCGCTGTTGATGGCCCAGGGGGCCGGCCGGCTGATCCGGTCGATGAACGACCGGGGAGTGGTGGCGGTGCTCGACTCGCGCCTGGCCACCGCCCAGTACGGCGGCTTCTTCAGGGCTTCGATGCCCCCGCTGTGGTACACAGAGGACCGCAACCAGGTCCGCCGATCATTGGCCGCGATCGACAAGGACTGATCGTCGGGGGTTCGGCGCCGGCCCGCGAGGCGTTGGGCCGGGAGGGGCCGGGCCGCGAAGCGGGCGGGCGGCGTCGCGGGCGAGTGAAGCCCGGGGTGGAGTCGTGTTCGCGGCGTTGCTTCTTGTCGGGCGCTTCGCGCCGGCTCGCGAGGCACCACTTTTCTGCTCCCCCGCTTCGCTCCTCCGCGGAAAAGCGGCCCCTCGCTCGGGGCCGGGTGTCCCTCCGCTTCGCTCCGGGCCGCCCGGCCCGAGTTCTGCGGCTCCGCCGCTCTCCGCGCTGCGCGCGTCGATCCCGGGGGCGGCCCGGGTCGTGGGCGCTGACGCGCCTGGGGCGGGTGCGGGGGCGTGGGCCGGTTCGGTGGGGCGGGCCGTGTCGTTTCGATTGGCGAGGGGGTGCTGCGTCGTGTGGGTGAGCAGGGTGCATCGCGGCGGCGGGGGCGCCTCGGACGCGGGACGGGCGGTCGTTCGGCGTGAAGTTGCCGGACGACCGCCCGTGGGCGGTATATGGGGGTCCCCGGTCATCTCAGACTCGGCGCATGACGGCGACCACACGGCCCAGGATGGTGGCCTCGTCGCCCGGGATGGGCTCGTAGGCCGGGTTGTGCGGCATCAGCCAGCGGTGGCCGTCCCGGTGCCGCAGGCGCTTGACGGTGGCCTCGCCGTCGAGCATCGCCGCGACGATGTCGCCGTTCTCGGCGACCGGCTGGCGGCGGACCGCGACGTAGTCGCCGTCCATGATCGCGGCCTCGATCATCGAGTCGCCGCTGACCTTGAGCAGGAACACGTCACCGTCGCCGACCAACTGGCGCGGCAGCGGGAAGACGTCCTCGACGGACTGCTCGGCCAGGATCGGACCGCCGGCCGCGATCCGGCCGACCACCGGGACGTAGGACGCGGCCTGCGAGCCGCGCTCGGCGTGCGGCCCGGCCGGCGCGAGCGGACGCCCGCCGTCGGGCGAGCGCACCTCGTAGGCGCGTGGACGGTGCGGATCACGGCGCAAATAGCCCTTGCGTTCGAGCGCCATCAACTGGTGCGCGACGGAGGACGTGCTGGACAGTCCCACCGCCTCGCCGATCTCGCGCATGCTCGGCGGATATCCGCGCGACTCGACGGAGGTGCGGATCACTTCGAGGACGCGCGTCTGGCGCGGCGTCAGCCCCCCCGCCGGACGCCGCGTCGCACCGCCCTGGACCTGCGCGTTCTCGGTGCCCGGGGCGGGCGCCGGCGGCGGCACGGTGGCGCTGTGCGGGTGTTTCGCGGGGAGGGTTTCGGTGCGGATTCCGGGGTGGATGGCTCCGGTGGCTTCTCCGGTCACGGCTGGCCCTTTCGACGGATTGCTCGCACGTGGAGAACGGTAGTCGGGTTCGAAAGGTTGCGCCAAACACACGTTCGAGTGAATTTAGGCCAATCCAGTGGCGATCATTCGGTTCCCGCTGTAGTAATCGTACATACATTCGAATTCCGTTCGGGAATTGCCCATGGAACCGATGCCCGAAATGTCGCGTGCGCCGCTCGTGTGCCGCGACACGCGGCCGGTCGGGTTAATTTCGACGACTCCTCGGGCGGTGACCTGCGGGGATGACGAGAGGTCACCACGGGCTCTCCGAGTGTCTGCGAGTCGGCTTGCAGCGCCTCGGGTCGCGGTCTACCGTAGCCACTACATCTTGTGGTCGAGGGCGTTGCAGAAGCCCACAAGTTGTGGTTGCCGTATATACTATGTTCCCGGAGCATTCCCGGACCGCACCGGACGGGCCCCCAGGCGTGGGCCCTCGGGGCGAGGGCGCGGCAACCCGCGGCACCACCTGGGCACGTTTCGCCGCTCCGCGCGCGACGCGCACGAGCACCACGCAGGACCTGCGTCTGAACGAGGGGGAGAGGGAACGGCATGCACTGCCCCTTCTGTCGGCGAGCGGACAGCCGCGTCGTGGACAGCCGGACCACCGACGACGGGGCCGCCATCCGGCGCCGCCGTTCGTGCCCCGACTGCGGACGACGCTTCACCACGATCGAGACCGCCTCGCTCACGGTGATCAAGCGCAGCGGCGTCACCGAGCCCTTCAGCCGGGACAAGGTCATCGCCGGTGTGCGCAAGGCGTGCCAGGGCCGCCCGGTCACCGGTGACGCGCTGGCCCTGCTCGGCCAGCGGGTCGAGGAGGCGGTGCGGGCCACTGGGTGCGCCGAGTTGACCACCCACGACGTGGGCCTGACCATATTGGGCCCGCTCCGTGAGCTCGACGAGGTCGCCTACCTGCGGTTCGCGTCCGTGTACCGGGCCTTCGAGTCCCTGGAGGACTTCGAGGCCGAGGTCGCGCTGCTGCGCGCCGGTCGCGCGGAGTCGATCGGGCCCGAGGTGCCCGCGAACGCGGCGGACGCTCCCGCCGCGGACTGAGCGCGGGTCACCCATGCGCGGGTCATTCACATTTTCATTCGGTAGTACACGTCGGTAGCACAGGAACGACGGACCACCCGACCGGTCATCCGGGTCCTCCCATCGGGATGCCCCGGCCTGCCCACGGCGTTGTTCAAAAGAGGAGACGGCATGACAGAGACGACGAGCGGCTCAGCACGCGGTGCCGGTCGGTCACGACCCGGCAAGGGCCTGCGGATCGAGCGCGTCTACACGACCCCCGGCGTCCACCCGTACGACGAGGTGGTCTGGGAGCGTCGTGACGTCGTCATGACCAACTGGCGCGACGGCTCGATCAACTTCGAACAGCGCGGCGTCGAGTTCCCCGACTCCTGGTCGGTGAACGCGGTCAACATCGTCACGAGCAAGTACTTCCGCGGTGCGGTGGGCACGCCGCAGCGCGAGTGGAGCCTGAAGCAGCTGATCGACCGGGTCGTGAAGACCTACCGCAAGTCGGGCGAGGAGAACGGCTACTTCGCCGGCCCCGCCGACGCGGAGATCTTCGAGCACGAGTTGGCGTACGCCCTCCTGCACCAGATCTTCAGCTTCAACTCGCCGGTCTGGTTCAACGTCGGCACCGCGCAGAAGCAGCAGGTCAGCGCGTGCTTCATCCTGTCGGTCGACGACTCGATGGACTCGATCCTGGACTGGTACAAGGAAGAGGGCCTGATCTTCAAGGGCGGCTCGGGCGCCGGCCTGAACCTGTCCCGGATCCGCTCCAGCAAGGAACTGCTCACCTCGGGCGGCAACGCCTCGGGTCCGGTCTCCTTCATGCGCGGCGCCGACGCCTCCGCCGGAACGATCAAGTCGGGCGGCGCCACCCGCCGCGCGGCCAAGATGGTCGTGCTCGACGTCGACCACCCCGACATCGAGGACTTCATCGACACCAAGGTCAAGGAGGAGGAGAAGATCCGCGCGCTGCGCGACGCGGGCTTCGACATGGACCTCGGTGGCGCCGACATCGCGTCGGTGCAGTACCAGAACGCGAACAACTCGGTCCGGGTCTCGGACGAGTTCATGAACGCCGTCGAGCAGGGCAAGGAGTTCGGGCTGCGCGCCCGGCTCACCGGCGACGTGCTGGAGACGGTCGACGCCAAGTCGCTGTTCCGGCGCATGGCCGAGGCCGCGTGGGCCTGCGCCGACCCCGGCATCCAGTACGACGACGAGATCAACAAGTGGCACACGTGCCCCGAGTCGGGTCGGATCACCGCGTCCAACCCGTGCTCGGAGTACATGCACCTGGACAACTCGTCCTGCAACCTCGCCTCGCTGAACCTGATGAAGTTCCTGCGCGAGGACGACACCTTCGACGCGGTCAACTTCGCCAAGGTCGTCGAGCTGGTCATCACCGCGATGGACATCTCGATCTGCTTCGCCGACTTCCCGACCGAGAAGATCGGCGAGACCACCCGCGCGTTCCGCCAGCTGGGCATCGGCTACGCCAACCTCGGCGCGCTGCTGATGGCCACTGGCCACGCGTACGACAGCGACGGCGGCCGGGCGCTGGCCGGTGCGATCACCTCGCTGATGACCGGCACCGCGTACAAGCGCTCCGCCGAACTGGCCGCGATCGTCGGCGCGTACGACGGCTACGCCCGCAACGCCGAGCCGCACAAGCGGGTGATGCGCCAGCACGCCGACGCCAACGACGCCGGCAAGCGCATGGACGACCTGGACACCCCCGTGTGGGACCTGGCCACCAAGGCGTGGAAGGACGTCGTCAAGCTCGGCGACAAGCACGGCTTCCGCAACGCGCAGGCCTCGGTGCTGGCTCCCACCGGCACGATCGGCCTGATGATGGACTGCGACACCACCGGTGTCGAGCCCGACCTCGCGCTGGTGAAGTTCAAGAAGCTGGTCGGCGGCGGCTCGATGCAGATCGTCAACGGCACGGTCGCCCGAGCGCTGACCCGGCTCGGCTACCAGCCGGAGCAGGTCGAGGCGATCGTCGAGCACATCGCCGAGCACGGCCACGTGGTGGACGCGCCCGGCCTGAAGACCGAGCACTACGAGGTGTTCGACTGCGCGATGGGCGAGCGCACCATCTCGCCGATGGGCCACGTGCGGATGATGGCGGCGATCCAGCCGTGGATCTCCGGCGCGATCTCCAAGACGGTCAACATGTCCGAGGACGCCACCGTGGAGGAGATCGAGGAGATCTACTTCCAGGGCTGGAAGCTGGGCATCAAGGCGCTGGCGATCTACCGCGACAACTGCAAGGTCGGCCAGCCGCTCTCGGCGGGCAAGGGCGAGAACAAGGGCAAGGCCGACGACGGCAAGTCGACCGCGGCCACCGTGGTGGAGAAGGTCGTCGAGTACCGCCCGGTCCGCAAGCGCCTGCCCAAGGGCCGGCCCGGCATCACCACCTCCTTCTCGGTGGGCGGCGCCGAGGGCTACATGACCGCCAACTCCTACCCGGACGACGGCCTCGGCGAGGTCTTCCTGAAGATGTCCAAGCAGGGCTCGACCCTCGCGGGCATGATGGACGCCTTCTCGATCGCGGTCTCGGTGGGCCTCCAGTACGGCGTGCCGCTGGAGACCTACGTCTCCAAGTTCACCAACATGCGGTTCGAGCCGGCCGGTCTGACCGACGACCCGGACGTGCGGATGGCCCAGTCGATCGTCGACTACATCTTCCGCCGCCTGGCACTGGACCACCTGCCGTTCGAGACCCGCTCGGCGCTCGGCATCCACTCGGCCGCGGAGCGCACCCGGCACCTGGAGACCGGTTCCTACGAGCCGGACGAGCCGGCCGCCGCGGAGGACATGCGCACCCTCGCGCAGTCCGCGCCGACCGATGCCGCGCCCAAGGCCCCGGACCTGAAGCCGGTGCCGGCCGCGGTGCACTCCTCCACCGAGCTGCTGGAGGCCCGCCAGGGCCGCAGCGCGGACGCCCCGCTGTGCTTCTCCTGCGGGATCAAGATGCGCCCGGCGGGCAGCTGCTACGTCTGCGAGGGCTGCGGCTCGACCAGCGGGTGCAGCTGACCGCGAGAGCGGTGCCTCGGGGTGAGGTGAACGCCTGAAAGGGGCGGGGAACCGGTACCGGTTCCCCGCCCCTTTCGGTGTTTCCCGCTCTCAAGCGTCAGCCCGCGAGCTGCTTGGCCTTCGCGTCGCGCTTGGCGAACACCTCGTCGCGCATCGACTCCATCTCCTTGAGCACGTTCTTGCGCTCGCGCTTGGAGAGCCGGTCGATGTACAGGTAGCCGTTGAGGTGGTCGGTCTCGTGCTGGAGGCAGCGGGCGAAGTAGCCCTCGCCCTCGATCACCAGCGGGTTGCCGTCCTTGTCCACCCCCCGCGCGATGGCGCGGTCGGGACGGGCCAGGTCCTCGTGCGGACCCGGGACGGACAGGCAGCCCTCGCCCGCCTCCTCCAGGTGCCGCTCGGTCGCGGGCAGTTCGTCCAGGACCGGGTTGAGGATGTGGCCGACGTGCCGGTGGCCGTCCTCGTCCACGCAGTCGTAGACGAACAGCCGGATGCCGACGTCGACCTGGTTCGCGGCCAGGCCCACGCCGTCGGCGACGTACATGGTCAGGAACATGTCGTCGATCAGCGTGTTCAGCTCGTCCGTGCCGAACTCGGTGATCTCGGCGCAGGGCCGGTGCAGGACTTCCTCTCCGACCACGGTGACGCGCAGGACCTTGCCGCGCGCGGCCTCGGGCGCCATGGCGGGGTACGAGTCCACCGGGCGGCCCATCACAAAGATCCGGCCCTTTTCGTGATCGTGGTGATCGTGGCTGGAGTGGTCGTGGTGCTCGGCCATCGGTCTGCTTTACCTTTCCACCAGGGCATGAACCCGAATTACCCTACCCGCCCCGGTCAGGGCAGGACGGCCGACGCCTTCGCCGTGATGGTGACCTCGCCGGGTTCGGTGACGGTCACCTCGGTCCAGCCGTCCTCGGTCTCGCCGATGCTCGTATTGGGCTTGTTCGCGACGAACCAGCTGGTCCGGTGGATCCGTACGGTGAACGTGCCCGCCTGCTGGGCGAGCAGGGTGAAGCCGCTCGGGGTGATGTCGACCAGCTGCCCGGGGCCGTCCAGGAGCGGAACCGGGTCGGCCACCTCCCAGATCACCCAGTGCGGGTCGGACCACACCGGCACCAGCCAGTCGGCGCCCGCGCGCAGGATCTCCGCCTCGCGCTTGGCCGACGGGTCCAGCGGGACGTCGGGCAGCGCGATGAAGCGCACCCCGGTCTCGCGCACCCACGCGTGGTATTGCGCCTCGTCCAGGCCGGGGCCGTACAGCACCGAGTTGTGCGCGCGGTCGAGTTGGCGCTCCCAGCCGCGGGCGAGCGGCATGTGCTCGGCGACGTAGACGGTCTCCCAGTGGCCGCGGGTGAACGGGATCTCGATCCGGCCCACCGGCAGATTGGCCCGCTCCAGGAAGTCGAGCATCCCGGTGTAGTAGGCGGAGTTCTTGCCGGTGCTGTCCTGGTTGTTGAAGGCGACCGCCTTGCCGGCGGAGGAGAACTGCCAGGCGAGCAGCGGTACGGCGAGCAGGATCACCAGGCGACGGCGGCCCAGCGAGAGCAGCACCACGGCCATCAGCGGGCCGGCGCACAACTCGCCGAGCCGGGCCACGTTGCCGCCCACGGCGCTGGGGATCAGGTACAGCACGGTGGAGGAGAGCGCGTACAACCACAGGAAGCGGCGCGCGCTGACCTCGGTGCGCGGCACCAGGGCCAGGCCCACGCCCGCGAAGCCCAGGATCGCGGCGAACCGCCACAGCGGGAAGGCGAAGTCGCCGCCTCCGGGGAAGACGAGCGACATCACCAGGCCGAGCACGGCCGGGGACAGGCTGAACCGGGTCGCCCACACCCGCTCGGAGGGCACCCACGCCAGCGCGATCATCAACAGGAACGCCGCGGCCAGCGGGCTGGCCAGGCCGCAGAAGCCGGCCGCCACCGCCGCCCACGCCCGATGCCCGGTCCGTGCCGCCAGGATCGCCATCAGGCCGGCGGCCACGCCGAGCACGAACGGGGTGCGGCCGATCAGGTATTCGATGCTGACGATGACCGCGAACCAGCAACTGCCGACCCGGCGGGCCAGGTCACCGCGTCCCAGGCGCAACCGGGAGAACGCCCACGCGGCGACGACGCAGGAGATCGCGGTGAGCAGGCGCGTGCCGATGCCGCCGGCCAGGACCGGGGTGATCACGCTGTAGCCGGGCAGCAGGTGCCCGCCGTACCACTGGTTGTTCCACAACACCGCGCCGTGGTCGCGCACCAGCCAGGCGCGGAAGATCTGGGCCGGCCAGTCGGCGCCGTTGATGCCGAGCACGGTCAGCAGGCCGACCAGGGCCAGAGTGATCACGTACGGGTGCTCGGTGATCCCGATCAGCACCGTGCGCGCGTGTCGGCGCCACGTACGGCGGGCGGTGCCGCCCGCGCCCGATGTGGGCTCCCCCAGGGGTATGCGGCCGTCCAGAGCATGTGTCATGACGGCCTCAGTTTTTCACGCCGGGGCCGATGGGGTGCAGGTGGGCATGGAGGCAGGACGCCGGATTGTCCGATGTATGACGGGCCATGACGCAATGTCCATCGAGGAATCACCGGTTTGCCGCGAAAAAATCCTTCGTTCGGATGAATCGGTGGTTCAGACCACGGGGCCGTTCGGGGGGGCGGTGGGGTCATCCTCAGGGGGTGGTTCGGGCGGGTTGGGCAGCCCCGCGCGGGCGCGCAGGTCGCGCGGGTCGCGCGGACCCTCGATACGGCGGATGACGGACAACGCGGCGGTGTGGAACGCCTCCAGGAACGCCTGCGCGGTGGACGCCGGCCATTCGGCGCGTTGGACCGCGTGCATGTTGTGGTCGGTGTCGCACCAGCACGCCACCTCGACGGTGGCGGTGACGCTGACGAAGGGCCCGTCCAGCTGCCAGACGTCCAGCCCCAGTTCCAGCCAGTCCCCGTCGGCCTCGTACAGGAGCAGCGCGGTGCCCAGGATGTGCGGCGACGGCTCGGGCTCGGGTTCCGGGCTCAGCGGGTCGGGCTCGTTCCAGAACCAGCGCGCGGGGTCGTCGAGGGAGCGGCGCAGATCGAGCGCTCTCGCGGCGGCGACCAGGCGTTCACGGCCATGGTCGTCCAGATCGGGAAACAGCCGCTCGAACGGGATGTCCGAGGCAGGGCGCTCGGTGGCGGGCACGCGGGCATTCTGCCGTGGCGAGGGGTCTTCCCGTCAACGTCGGGTTCGGTGACAGCCACCGACGATGGCCGAATTTGCCCTTCTATGCCGGGACTGTGCCGCCACCATGGCGGGTGAGAGGCGATTCATCGACTCGATTCGCCATCGATTCGGCACCGACTCGATGACGCTCGACCACGTCGCTCCGGACGGGACCGCCGCCCGCGGACGTGACCGGATTCGGCAGAATTCGATCGGCGTATTTTTCTGCGCACACCACCACGGTGGTCTTCGACGAGGGGAGCCCGTCATGCGGGTAGCGGTGTTCGCGGGGTCGGCGTCGGGCGTCTCGCCCCGGTTCCGGGAGGCGGCGACCGAACTCGGCCGCGGGCTCGCGGAGGCGGGTGTCGGGATCGTCTACGGCGGTGGACACGTGGGTCTGATGGGCGCGGTCGCCGACGCCTGCCTCGCGGCGGGCGGCGAGGTGATCGGCGTGATGCCGCGCTCGCTGGTGGATCGCGAGATCGCCCACCGCGGCCTGACCGATCTTCAGGTCACCGAGACGATGCACGAGCGCAAGGCGGCGATGGCGGCCCAGGCGGACGCCTTCGTCGCGCTGCCCGGCGGTGCGGGCACGCTGGAGGAGTTGTTCGAGGTCTGGACCTGGCAGCACCTGGCCATCCACACCAAGCCGGTCGCGGTCCTGGAGGTGGACGGCTTTTGGCGTCCGCTGCTCGACGCGCTGGACACGATGACCGCCAACGGCTTCCTCAAGCCGGACCTGCGCTCGACGCTGCTGGTGGCGCGGGGCGCCGCGAGCCTGTTGGCCGAGGTCAAGGCGTGGCAGCCCCGAGCACCCAAGTGGGCCGGCGGTCTGGACCCGGACGCGCCGCCGGCGCCCTGAGCGGGCCGGGGGTGGGTCGTGGACCCGCCCCCGCTCACCCGGCGCGGGTCAGGGTTTGTTGCCCTTGCCCTTGAAGAGTTTGGCGTCGCGCGCGGACACCGTGACCGGTCCGGGGCGGTCGACGGTGATCTCGCTCCACTCGTCCTTGGTCGCCTTGATCACGATCTCGGGCCGGTCGGCGGTCACCCAGAACGTCGGGTGGATCTTCACCACGAACGTGCCCGCGGAGTGCGCGTTGAAGGAGAACCGGCTGGGCGTCAATTCGGTCAGCTCGCCCGGCCCCTCGACGATCGGGCTCGGGTTCTCCACCTCCCAGATCTGCCAGCGCCCGTCCTTTTCCGTGTAGACCGGCTTGAGCCACGGGATGCCCTTGCGGATCAGCTCGGCCTCGGGAATCGCCGACGGATCGATCGGGATGTCGGGCAGGGCCACGAAGCGCACGCCCGTGTCGTCGATCCAGTCGCGATACTCCTCGACGGTCAGGTCCTTCTGGTAGAGCACCGCGTTGTAGTTGCGGTCCAACTGCCGCTCCCAGCCGCGCGCCAGCGGCATCTTCTCGGCGACGAAGACCGACTCCCAGTGCCCGCGCGTGAACGGGATCTCCACCCGGCCCAGCGGGTGGGTGTTGTTCTTCTGGAGGAAGTCGAGCATGCCCGCGTAGTACTGCGGCTTCTCGCCCGGCGAGTCCTTGATGTCGTGCGTGATGGCCAGTGCGGCGGATTGGAACTGCCAGACCAGCAGCGGCAGGGTCAGCAGCACCACCAGCCGGCGCCGGCCGGCCGAGAGCAGGACCACCGCCATCAGCGGCCCGGACGTCAGCTCGCCCAGCCGGGCCAGGTTGCCGCCGAGCGAGGTCGGCACGAAGAAGAAGATCACCGCGGTGGCGGCGTACAACCACAGGAAGCGCCGGGCGCTCTCGAGCTCCTTGGGCAGTATCGCCAGGCCGACCGCGGCGAAGGCCAGGATCGGCAGGAACCGCCACCACGGGAACGGGAACATGCCCTCGTTCGGGAACGCGAGCGCGGCGACCAGGCCGAGCGCGGCCGGGGCGAAGCACAGCCGGGTCGGCCAGACCCGCTCCCGGGGCACCCACGCCAGCGCGACCAGCATCAGGAACGCGCCGGAGAGCGGGCTGGACAGGCCGCACAGCAGCGCGGCGAAGCCGGCCCACAGGGGGTGCCTGCGGCGCGCGGCCAGTATCGCGAGCATGCCCGCCGCGACGCCGAGCGCGAACGGGGTACGGCCGATCAGGTAGTCGACGCTGCACATCACCGCGAACCAGCAGCTGCCCACCTGGCGGGCGAAGTCGTTGGCGCCGACCCGGAGCTTGTCCCAGGCCCACGCCGAGGTGACGCAGGACAGCGCGGTGAGGGTGGCGGTGCCGATCTTGGAGGCGATCACCGGCGCGAGGATGCTGTAGCCCGGGAGCAGGTGGCCGCCGTACCACTGGTTGTTCCACAGGTAGGTGCCGTGGTCGCGGATCAGCCAGGTGCGGAAGTATTGCGCCGGCCAGTCGGGGCCGTTCACCCCGGTGACGATGATCAGGCCGATCAGACCCGCGGTTATCAGGTACGGGCGCTCGATGATCGCGTTGGCGAGTGCCCGGAAACGACGGCGACCCGCCGGCGCTGCGGGTCGATCCGTCGTCGGTGTCTGCACATCGCTCGTCACATGACCCGAGTTTTCCAGACGTGGGGCTTGGCGTCGCCGGCGGGTGTCCGACATGGGTAGTTTTGTGGGTTTATTCGCTTTGATGCCGAGGGTATTTCCGCGGGTGGTGCTGTGGTGCTCTGGTGCGGTTGTGCGGTTGTGCCGTCGCGGCGCTGCCTGCTGTTGCCCGGCCGGTGCGGGCTGCCGGTCTACGCCCGCTGTTCGGCGCGCCGGAGGCCGAGTACGACGAGGGCGCCGAGCAGGGACGCGGCGGCCGCCATCAGGATGGCCAGGTCCATGCCGCCCGCGTCGACGAGGGCGACCACGAGCGCGGCGCCGATCGACGCGCCGGTGTAGCGGGCGGTGCTGTTGGCGCCGGAGCCCATGCTCGCGCGGTCGGCGGGCACGCTCTCCACCCCGAGGCGGGCCAGCGCGGTGTTGACGAGGCCGACCCCGAAGCCGCCGACCAGCAGGCCCGGTACGGCCCGGAGCCAGGAGTCGGCGGGGCCGATCCCGTACAGGCCCAGGAAGCCGACGGCGGAGACGAGCAGACCGGCGGCGAAGCGGTGTGCGGGGTCGGGCAGTACGTGCACCCGGCCGACGACGAAAGAGGTGATCGCGGCCATGGCCGACCACAGGCCGAGCAGGAGCGCGGAATCCAGGGCGCTCAGGCCGAGGGTGCCCTGGAACACGGTGGCCAGGTAGGCGGCGATGGCGATCACCGCGATGCCGGCGATCAGCGCACCGAACGTGGCGGCCAGGAACGCGGGCCGGGCGAACATGCGCGGATCCAGCATCGGCGCCCGGCCGCGCAGCGCGGTCGCGGCGTAGCCGGCCAGCAGGAGCACGGCCGCCACGAGCAGCGCGTCGACCACCGGGCGCTGCCACCCCTGGCGTCCCTCGATCAGCGCGGCGGTGAGCGCGATCAGGCCCGGGCCCAGGGTGAGCGTGCCCCACACGTCCGGCCGGCGCGGGTGCTCGGCGCGCGACTCGGGCATGCCGCGAGCGACGACGGCCAGGCCGAGCGCGGCCAGGGCGGTGAACCAGTAGGGCGCGGACCGGTGCAGTTGCACCAGGGCGGCGCCGGTCGGCGGTCCGAGCACCATGCCCACGCCGATCGAGGAGCCGTAGGCGGCCATCGCCCGCCCGCGTGCGGCGCCCCGGTGGTTGTGCGCGAGCAGGCCGAGCCCGGCGGACATGATCGCCGCGCCGGCGACGCCCTGGAGGGCGCGGCCGACCACGTACAGCGGCAGCGACGGGGCCGACGCGGTGAGCGCGGAGGACAGCGCCAGGCCGAGCGCGCCGGCCGTGAACACCCGGCGGCGGCCGAGGTCGTCGGCGAGGCTGCCGGTGATCAGCAGGGCGGCGGACAGGCCCAGGCCGATGGCACTGAGGATCCAGGCCGGGCCGCTCGAACCGGCGTGCAGGTCGCGGACGGTGTCCGGAACGATCGCCATCGGCATCGTGTAGGTCGCCAGGAGCAGCAGCGTGCCCAGCGCCACCACCGGCACGGTGCGGTCGGCGCCGGGTCTGTCGAGGGCGGACTCGGACGTGGCGGGCGTTGCGGATGTCGTGCGCGTGGCGGTGGATGCGGTGATGGATGCGGTGATGGACATGGTTGTGCTCCCCGGATTGCGACTCGTGGCGCATAGGTTCGGTGAATGAACCGACGGCGCTAGTGCAACGTAGCATCCGTTGGTTCGATGAATGAACCGACTCGGGGTTAAAGTGCTCGCATGGCTTTGGGCAAGGACTACGGACAGCAGGACTGCGCGCTCGCCCGCACGCTGGAACTCGTCGGCGAGCGCTGGACGCTGTTGATCGTCCGCGACGCCTTCTACGGCGTGCGTCGCTACAGCGACTTCCTCGGACACCTCGACATCCCGCGCGCGGTGCTCTCCGCCCGGTTGCAGACGCTGGTCGACGCGGGCGTGCTGGATCGGCGCCGCTATCAGGAGTCCCCGCCGCGCGACGAGTACGTGCTCACCGAGCGTGGCATCGACCTGTGGCCGATCATCCGGGCGATGGCCCGCTGGGGCGAGCGGCACGTGCAGAACGGGGTGCCCTGCCGGATCTACCGGCACGAGGGCTGCGGCGGGACGGTCGACCCGTACGGGGCTTGCGCGGCGTGCGGGGCGACGGTCGGGCCGGCGGAGACCGAGGTGGCGCCGGGGCCGGGGGCGAACCTGATGCGCCGGGACGATCCGGTCAGCCGGGCGATGCGGCAGCCGCATCGGTTGCTGGAGCCGCTGTTGCCCTGAGGGTTGCCGGGGGGCAACGGGGCGCTTGGTGGGTCGGCGGGCAATGGGGCGCTTGGTGGGTCGGGGTGGTGGTGGAGTGGTTTCTCCTCCGCTTCGCTCCGTCGGGGGCGGAAGGGGGCGGGGCGTTGCCGCTGCGCGGCGCCTGGTGGTTCCGGCTTCGCTGCGCTTCGCCGGTGGTGGAGGGAGTTCGGCTTCGCTGCGCTGCGCCGGGTGGTGGAGAGAGTTCGGCTCCGCTGCGCTGCGCCGGTGGTGGAGGGAGTTCGGCTGCGGATGGCTGCGGATCCCGCGCGGGGTGTGGGCCAGGCTCTAGGGTCGTCCTCGAACGGGTGAATATTCCTCGAGGGGGATCGATGGGCGCACGGACGGGCCTACGCGCACTCGCCGGGGTGCTGCTCCTGGGCGTGCTCTACGTCGTGCTCGCGCTGCCGCTCCTGGTCGTGGCCTTCGCCACGGGCGCGATCGTCGATCACGGGCGGTTCTTCACCTCGGGCGCGGCGGTGTTGTGGGGGCTGGGCGTGGTTGCGGTCGTTGCACTGCTGCTCGAACTTGCCGGCCCGCGCCGGCTGCCGGTCGGACTCGCCGTCGACGCGGTGGCGCAGCCGGTGTTGTGGGAGCTGGTCGAGGACGTGGCCGTTGACCTGCGGGTGCCGGTCCCGGACGGGATCGTGCTGACCGGCGGTGCGGGGTGCGAACTGCGGGTGGTGCGCCGGCCCGGGACGCTGTTGCACCGACACCTGGTCCTCGGCGGCACGCTGCCCTACGTGATGACCGGCCGCCGGCTGCGGGTGGTGATCGCGCACGCGCTGGGCCACTCGCGCCGCCGCCGACCCCCGCTGGTGGACCGCATCGCCTGCCACGGTGTGGACGCGGTGGTGGGGCTGGCCGACGCGTTCGTCGGACGGGGTGCGTCGGCCCGGATCGCGGCCGGCTACGCGGCGCTGTACCGGCGGGTGTGCGCGCCGGTGGTGGGCTTCGAGGAGCGGGCCGCCGATCGGGCCGCCGCGCGCGCGTACGGCACCGAGGCGGTCGTGGACGCGCTGACCGAACTGGCTCTGGCGCGGGCGGATTGGCGGCGGTTCCGGGACGAACTGCTGGTGCCGGGGATGGTTGCCGGGTGCGTACCGCGCGACCCGATCGCCGGCTTCCGGGCGTTTCGGGCGGAGCGGGACGAGGCCGGGAGCGAGCCGGAGCCGGCCCTGGTGACCCGGATCGAACGGCTGCGGGCGCGGCCGACGGACGGGCGGGGCACACCCGGCGGTACGGATCTGGTGGGTGGTGCGTCGGCTGAACCGAGGTTGTTGGCGCATGTGCACCCGTACCTGCTGGCCACCGACGACGACGGGCACCTCGGGCGGCGCGGGTTCGCGCCGCTGGACGGCCTGGTGAAGTTGTCCGACGAGGCGTTCCTGGGGCACCTGCTCGGATTCGGGCGGGCCCGTCGGGCGGCGGCGCTCGGGATGTCGGCGCGGCGGGCGGGCGTGGAGTATCCGGTCACCCTCGGCGGGGTGCTCGGTCTGCTCGTGGAGGGGCGGGGCGACGAACTGGTCGCCCGGCACGGCGAGGACACCGCCGAGGCGCTGGCCGCGCTGCTGGAGTGCGCGTGGGTCGAGTCGGGGCGGGGCCGGATCCGGCCCTGTTGGGCCGGTACGGGCACCGTCACCGACCACGACGGCGTCGAACTGGACCTGGCCGCGGCGGCCGAGGCCGCGTTGGCGGGCGCGGCCGGGGCACGGGCGCTGCGCGACCGGTTGCGGGCGGCGGGGGTGTCGACCTACTTCGAGCCCAAGCCGCCGCTTTCGATCGCGGACGGCGAGCGCGAGACGGTGGTCGGCCACCGCTGACGGGTGACCTACGGTGGAGGCGTGAAGCAGCCCAGCGCCGAACCGACGAACACCCCGGCGGACACCGCGGCAACGGCCCCGGAGCCGAGCACCGAAACCGCGCCGCACACCCGGGCGCGCAGCGCCCCGGGGTCAACGGCGGGCACGAAGGCCGCTGCCGGGCCGGTCGCCGGCAAGAAGGCCGCTGCCAAGAAGGTCGTCGCCAAGAAGGTCGCGGGCAAGACGATCGCGGTCGAGAAGCCGGCCGGGAAGTCGATCACCGGCAAGAAGGCGGCCGGCAAGAAGGCTGCTGGTAAGAAGGTCGTCGGGCCGCGTAAGGGCGGTGGGCGGATCGCGGCGCCGACCTACGACGTCGAGCGGGAGTTGATCGCTCGGGGCGCACGTGTGGTGGCGGGCGTGGATGAGGTCGGGCGTGGTGCGTGGGCCGGGCCCGTGGTGGTCGCCGCGGCGATCACCGACCTGTCCGTACCGCCCGCCGGGCTCACCGACTCGAAGCTGCTCACCGCGCGGCGTCGCGAGGAGGTGGCCGCCGCGGTCGATCCGTGGGTGCGGGCGTACGCGTTCGGTGCGGCCGAGCCGGAGGAGATCGACACGCTCGGCATGACCGCCGCGTTGCGGCTGGCCGCGGTGCGCGCGTTGGGCGCGCTGCCGATCCGCCCCGACACGATCGTGCTGGACGGCAAGCACGACTTCCTCGGCGCGCCGTGGGCTGTGCGCTGTGTGATCAAGGGCGACCAGTCGTGCGTCAGCGTCGCGGCGGCCTCGGTGCTCGCGAAGGTGCATCGCGACGCGTTGATGGCCGGGCTCGGCGAGAAGTATCCCGAGTACGGCTTCGCGGGCAACGCCGGATATCCGGCCCCGGTGCACCGCGCCGCGTTGGCCGAATTCGGCCCCACGCCCCACCACCGGATGTCGTGGGCGTACTGGGACGACCTGCCCGCGTGGCGGCATCTGAAGCGACCGCGCGTGGAGCCGGCCGTCGACGGGCAACTCGGCCTCGACCTGGGCTGATCGGGGCCCGCCGGTGGGGTTCGCGTCTCCGAACGGTCACGTTTGCCGGGTGGCGCTCGTGTCGGGCCGGGGCCGGTTGTACCGTCACGCGGGTGACTGCCTCGATTCCTCCCGGCTGGTACGAAGATCCGTCCGCTCCCGGCTCCGAGCGATGGTGGGACGGAGCGCAGTGGACCGCCTCGACCCGGGCCCGCGCGCAGGGCGAGATCCCGCCGCCGCCGAGCAGCGCCCCGCCCGGTCCGCCGCACGCCGGCTACCCCCAGGGGGGATACCCCGGCGGCTATCAGCCGATCGGGCCGCCCCCCGGCGCCGCCCGGCCCGGTCGCGGCAAGGCGATCGCACTGAGCGCGCTGGCGCTGGTCGTGGTGGGCGGACTGATCGCCGCGCTGATCGTGCTCCTGGGCGGGGACGACGACGGCGGCACGACGGTGGCCACGGACGGCACGCTCACCGACCCCACCACCGGGCTGACCGTACCCAGGTTCAAGGACTGGATCGTCCCCGACCCCGACTCCCCGGCGGACCAGGCGGTGGAGGGCCCCTGCCCGAGCAGGTCGGCGTCGCGCAGCGGCGGATCCGACGTCGAGACCCGGTTCCAGGCGGAGCGCAAGTGCTACGTGGCGGGGGTGACGCTGACCACCCGCAAGGCCGACTCCATGGCCGCGCTGGTCGCCGATCTGAAGAAGGACGTGAGCGGCGGCGACAAGGGCAAGGTCAAGTTGGAGAGCCTGGAACTGGACAAGGCGATCACGGTGGACGGCCACCCGGGCTACGTCCTGCGCGGCCGGGTCTCGGGCAAGCCCGAGGACCTGGGCACGAACGCGGACTCCGCCTGGGCGCAGGCGGTGGTGATCGACGAGAAGAACGAGCGCGGCAGGTACCCGTGTGTGCTGTTCAAGTTGGCGATCACCGCCGGGGCTCCGGACAAGGCGACGCTCGACACCGTCCTGAAGGGCATCCGGGTCGGCAAGCCGCAGCCCTCGGCGAGCACGTCCTGATCGTGTGTCATATCTGATGACTCGTCACCAGCGGTACGGTTACGACCGATCGGTCGCGCCGTACCCCGCACCGGTCGTGAGCGCGTACGGTGGACGCGCGCCGCAGGTCGGGCTTGCCGGGGTGCGACCGAAGGAGGCCGCACCGGGCACATCATCATTGGGGGGTGACTGTGCGCATCGGTGATCGCCTCGCATGCCCCGGCTACTCGGTGGTGGCCGTGGAGACGACGGGTTTGTCCCCACATCGACATCGCATCATCGAGATCGCGGTCGCGCAATGCGATCTCGACGGACGTGTGACCGAGTTCTTCACGACCCTGCTCGATCCGCAGGGTCCCGCCGGCGACTTCCAGGCCCACGGGCTCTTCGACGACGACGTGGTCAACGCCCCGACCTTCGCCGAGGTCGCGCCGTGGCTGACCAACCTGTTCCGACAGCGGGTCGTGGTCGCGCACAACGCGCGCTTCGACATCGGCTTCGTCGAGCGCGAGTTCCAGCGCCGGGGCAGGCCGACCGTGCCGCCGCTGACCACCGTATGCACCATGCGCGAGGCGCCGCACCACCTGCCGGAGGCGCCCAGGTTCACCCTGCTCGCCTGCTGCGAGGCGGCCGGGGTGCCGGTGGACGGCGGACACGGCGCGGCGGCCAAGGCGATGGGTACGGCGCGCCTGTTGGAGCACTACCTGAGTCGCGGCGCGGGCGAGGCCCGGCACTGGCAGCAGGCTCGGACCGTGGCCGCCTCGCTCAACTGGCCGCGGCGCAGCGCCGATCCGTCGCGCGTGTTCACCCGCGACGACGCGCACACCGCCCGGCGCGCCCGCGAGGAGGCCGAGCAGGTGCGCCGCCGGGACGCGGTGTCGTACCTGGAGAAGGCCCGCGCGTACGGGCCGCCGACCGGCGTGGGGGAGGGGCCCGACAGCTACCTGGCGGTGCTCGACGCGGCCCTGGAGGACCGGGTGATCACCCCGCAGGAGGCGATCGACCTCGCCGAACTCGCGGTGTCCCTGGGCATCTCCGAGGAGCAGCGCAAGGACCTGGACCGGTTGTACGTGACCGCGCTGGCCGCCTCGATGGTAGCCGCCGGGCCGATCGACCGGGAGGAACGGGCCGATCTGACCCGGGTGGCGGCGCAGTTGGGCATTCCGCGCACCGCGCTCGACGAGATCGTCGGGATGGCCCGCTCCACCGTCGAGGAGGGGCGCGGCGGGCCGCGCATCCTGGCGCGGGGGCGGCCGCTCGAGTCGGGTCTGAACGTGCTGTTCCACGGCTATCTCGCGGTCACCCGGGGCGAGTTGGAGCGTCGCATGGCCCGGGCGGACCTGTCCGTGGCGTCCGGCATCCACGACCGGGTGGACGTGCTCGTGGTCGCCGATCCGGACGAGTCCGCGGACCGCACCTACTGGGCCCGGCAGCGCGGCATCAGGGTGTTGATCGAGCCGGTGTTCCTGGCCCTGCTCGCCGACTTGGAGCGCGGGCGCAGCAGCGCGGCCGACGCGGCCTCCCAGGTGGCCGCCGCGTCGTTGGCGCTCGCCGTGCCGGGGATGCCGCGCACCACCAGCGGCTTCCTGCTGCCCCGGCCCAGCGCGTCGGTGACGGCCGGGGCCGAATCGTTCACGCCGGGGCCGTACCGACCCTACGACACCCCGGTGGACGGTTCGGACGTGCTGCCCGCGGTGGCGGAGCCGACCGAGGCGTTCGAGGCGACGGAGGCGTTCGGGCCGGACGCGTCGGCGGCGCCGACGGAGGCGTTCGACGTCACCGAGGCGCAGTCCGCGTCGGGCGCGCCGATGTCCGGGGCCGGGTCCGCCACCACGCCGGCGCCGGTGCCGGGGGCCGGGGCGACGCTGCCGAGCATTCCGCCGCCGCCGACCGCGGCCGATCTGCCGGTCGCGGCCGGGTCGTCGGCCGCCGAGGTGTTGGAGGCGACCGTCCCGGACGTGTTGCCGCCGCCGCCCGAGGTGCCGCCGGTGCCGGACGCGGGGCCGAGCACGCCGCCGCCCGTGCCGGGACCGCAGACGCCGCCGCCGCAGGTGCCGCCGGGCGCGGGAACGCGCACGCCGCCGCGGCCGACGGTGCCGGTGCCGCCCGTGCCGGTGCCGTCCGGGCCGGTCCCGTCGGTGCCGCCGAAGCCCGAACACCCGGCGTCGGGCGAGGTGTCGGCGGAGTCGGCGGACGCGGGTCCGGCGCCGACCGTGCCGCCGCGGCCGGCGGTCGCGCCGCCGCGCGGGCTGACGCGGGGGCAGGCGGTCACGATCGAGGATCTGGGCCCGTTCGCGGGCACGGTGCGGATCGAGGCCGCGTGGTGGGCGCCGGCGCAGGTGGACGGCGACACGGTGGCCCTCGTCCTCGACGACGATCGGCGGGTGGCCGACGACGGCGACCTGGTGTTCTTCAACCAGCCGGTACACGCCAGCGGGGCGGTGCGGTTGGCCGGCAAACTCCAGACCGGGACCACCAACGACGTGGAACCGGGCTCGGATTCGGTCGAGATCGACGTCACCACCCTGCCCGCCGGCCGCAGTCGGGTCGTCGTCGCGCTCGCGTTGGACGCGACGAGTGGCACCACCTTCGCCCAGGTGCCGGTGACCGTCGGTATCGTCGACCCCGTGACCTGCCGTCGACTCGCCGAATTCCGGTTGAGCGGAGGCGACGAGACCGTCATGATCCTGGCCGAGGTCTATCGGCGCGGCGACTCCTGGCGCCTGCGGGCGGTCGGTCAGGGCTACGCGGAGGGGCTGGCAGCTTTGGTGATCGAGCACGGGGTGGTGGTGGACGATTGATCCGGCCGAGCTGACGGGGCATCGTAGTATGCGCCGTCGTACGCCCGGGCCACACCCCAGGAGCACCCTGGGTGGGCACGCCCCGCGCGGCTTTGATAGGACTGCCACCATGCCGCGTGTGTTCTCCGGGGAACGGGACTCCACCGATCCCTCCCCGCGTCTCCTCACCGCCGGGCATCCCGGTACCGCCACGAACGAACCGAGCCTTCCCCAGACATGACTGTGAATCCGGTGACTGCCGAAAACACCGCGGACACGACGTCCGCAGCAAAGACCCCGTCCGTGCCGCGTCCCTCCGGCGCGGTGCCCAAGCCCGGACCGCGCCCGAAGCCGAGCCCGCCCAAGCCCGCCGTGCCGCGGCAGGCGAGCGCGGCGGCCAAGCCCGGTCCGGCCAAGCCCGGTCCCCCGAAGCCGGGTGCGGCCAAGCCCGGCCCCGACCTGTCCGCCTCGCCGACGCCGCGCGTGACGCTGATCCCCGCCGGCGCCGACGACGTCTTCGACGTCGCCGACGACGCCGTGGACGCGCTCCTGGAGGCCGGTACCGAGCCCGGCGCGATCCTGGTGCTGACCACGGGTGGGCCGCACCCGTGGCAGCAGCACGAGGAGACGTTCGGCGCCGCGCAGTACTGGCGCCAGTACGACGAGGGCAAGGACGTGTTCTACGCGTCGCTGCCGGCCTCGCGTCCGCTGCGGCGGGCCGCGGTCGTCGTCGTGGTCAACGGTTTCGCCGAGGGCGCCGACGCGGGTCGGATCCTGACCTCGGCGCTCACGGCCGGGGCGTCGGTCACGGTCTGCGGCGACGTGGAGCGGGTGCGCGCGCTCACCGGCGTCGCGTAACACGTCGTAGCACGTAGGGGGCCCGGCCGTATCCGGTCCGACCGAACTCGGGCCCCCTGCCCCGCGGATCGCCAAGGTCGGCTACGGTTCGTTGCCATGTCGGAATCGCCGTCGATCGCGCAGCTCCTTGACCGGTTCCTCAGCGACCAGGAGGACCGGCTGAAAATCCAGCAGTACCGGGCCTGTAGCACCGTCATCGACATGTTGTCGGGCTATCTCAACCGGTACGCCTACACAACCCTGATCGGGGAAGAACGCCAGGAATGGGACCGCGCCTTCTCGGCCGGTGACGACCGGGCGTTCTGCAACGTGTTCGGGGTACGCAAGTTGATCTCCGGGATCAAGCCGTTCCACGCGCAACATCTGCGCATGCGGCTGCAGAGTCCGGAGCTTGTTCAGGACCACGCGTTGACGGTCACGACCGATCTGGTCGACTGGCTCGCCGAGCGTGGTCTCACCGCCTGATCACACACGTGTCCATCAGGACGCGGAGGGTCGTACCAGGGGAGTGGGCCCCGTCTCCGGCAGGTAGCGCACCTGCGGCAGTTCCGTCGCGGGGAGGGCCGGGGCGATGCCCGCTGCCCTGATCGGCGTTTTGGCGCCGGGGCCGCGGTCGCGGCCCGGGGGCAGCGCGGGGGTACGTCCGCGACGGCCGTCGGCGACCAGTTGCCAGCCGTCCTCCGCGACGATCGCGAAGGCGCCGCAGCGCAGACCGTGCAGGACGCACGCGTCGTGCAGCCCCCACATCCAGCGGCCGTCGTCCGCCGCCCAGTCGCGCCCGCCCTCGCGATGCAGCGCCAACACCGTGGTGTGCGTGGGGGTGCCCCGGCGCAGGTCGTCGGGGACGATCAGGCGCAGGTTCGCCAGGATCAGATTGCGGCAGCGCCAGCCGTCGGTGCGGCCCTCGCCGAAGCCGAAGGACGCGCTGGCGACCGGTCGTTCGGAGCGATCCAAAACCGCGACCACCGCCGTGCGGGCCACCGGCCGATGCAGATCGTGCAGCCGTTTGAGCAGTGCTCGCGGATCGCGCAGCAGGGGAATCCGGCGCGCGCGCCAGGACTCCGGGTCCAACCAGCGGGAAGGACTGGCCGGGGGCGTGCCGGTGTGGGCCGGCGCCGGGGACGCGGTTGCGGCGATGTGCACGGTCCTCCTTCCGTCCATGGCGGACAGCGGCGCGCTCCGACTACGGGCGGCTCGCGGCGGAGCGGCGCCGACGGGGCCCGCACGGGAAAGTGAAGAGAACGCCTTGTCGATTCTTGCGTGACGCCGACGAACTCGGCAACACGTACCGGTGATCATTCGCTACGTCCGCGTGACGGCGCGGCGACCGGCCGGGGCGGGGCGGGCGATCGGCCGGCGTGGGGCGGACGGCCGAACGGGGCGGGTCACCCCTCCATCACGAGCACCAGGGGCAACACCTGGACGGCGCCGGCGCGACGCAGCAGGCGGGCCGCCACGGTCAGCGTCCACCCCGTGTCGGTGCGGTCGTCGACCAGCAGGACCGGGGCGCCGAGGGCGGCCACCCGCTCGGCGACGTCGGGCGGCAGCACGAACGCGTCGGCGACCGTGCGCAGCCGCTGGGCGCTGTTGCTGCGCGGGGCGGGGCCGCCGGCTCCCGGCGCGTATTCCACCCGGCCCAGCCAGGGCAGCCGGCCGACCTCGGCCAACCGCTCGCCGAGGCTGTCGATCAGCGTGCCGCGCGTGTGCGAGGCGATGGTGACCACGCCGCCCGGTCGCCGCTGCCAGCCCCATCCGGCCAGGACCTCGACGACGGCGGCGAACACGGCGTCGGGGACGGGGCCGTCCGGCGCGCCGGGGGCCAGGATCGGGCGCAGCCGGTTGCCCCAGCCGATGTCGGAGGAGCGGCCCAGGGCCCGACCCGCGGCGGCCTGTTCCCCGTCGGGGATGCGGCCCTTGAACGCGACCCCGGTGACCGCCATGCCGGTGGGCCACATCCGGCGCGCCTCCACCTCCACGCCCGGCCGGCCCAGCGCGGCGCGGGCCGCGTCGCGCGAGGCGGGATCCACCCGCGTGTCGTGGCGCGGCCCGGCGCACGTGTCGCAGCGCCCGCACGGGGCGGCGCCCGGGTCGTCCAGGCACCGGCGCAGGAACTGCATCCGGCAGGTGCCGTCGGCCTGGTAGTCGCGCATGGACTGCTGCTCGTGCTCGCGCGCGGCGGCCACGCGCGCGTAGCGCTCGGCGTCGTAGGCCCAGGGCCGACCGGTGGTGATCCAGCCGCCGCGCACCCGCTTGACCGCGCCGTCGACGTCGAGCACCTTGAGCATCAGCTCCAGGCGGTTGCGGCGCAGCTCCACGAGGGGCTCGAGGGCCTGGGTGGACAGCGGGCGCCCGGCTCCCTCCAGCGCGGCCAGGGTGCGCTCGACCTGCTCGCGGGCGGGGAAGCCGAGCGAGCCGAAGTAGCGCCAGATCGCCTCGTCCTCGCGGCCGGGCAGCAGCAGCACGTCGGCCCGCTCCACCGCGCGCCCGGCCCGGCCGATCTGCTGGTAGTAGGCGATCGGCGACTGCGGGGCGCCCAGGTGTACGACGAAGCCCAGGTCGCCCTTGTCGAAGCCCATGCCCAGGGCCGAGGTGGCCACCAGCGCCTTGACCCGGTTGGCCAGCAGGTCGGCCTCGGCGACCCGCCGCTCGGCGTCCTCGGTGCGGCCCGAGTAGGAGGCGACCGCGTGGCCGCGCGAGCGCAGGAACGCGGTGACCTCCTCGGCGGCCGCGACGGTCAGCGTGTAGACGATCCCCGAGCCCGGCAGCTCGGGCAGGTGCGTGTCGAGCCAGGCCAGCCGCTCGACCGGATCGGGCAGCCGCAACACGCCCAGCGACAGGCTCTCCCGATCGAGCGCGCCGCGCAGGACCAACGCGTCGCCGGTCGGGTCCAGTTGCTCGGCCACGTCGGTGCTCACCCGGGCATTGGCGGTGGCGGTGGTGGCCAGGACCGGAACGCCCGCCGGCAACTCCTCCAGGAGGGTGCGCAGGCGACGGTAGTCGGGCCGGAAGTCGTGCCCCCAGTCGGAGACGCAGTGCGCCTCGTCCACCACGAGCAGCCCCGTCGTGGCGGCCAACTTCGGCAACACGGTGTCCCGAAAGTCGGGATTGTTGAGCCGCTCCGGGCTGACCAGAAGCACATCCACCGTGCCGTCGGCAACCTCCGCCTGTACCGCGTCCCAATCGTCGACGTTGGCCGAGTTGATGGTGCGGGCCCGGATCCCGGCACGAGCGGCGGCGTCGACCTGATTGCGCATCAGCGCCAACAACGGCGAAACGATCACGGTGGGCCCCGCCCCACGAGCACGCAGCAGCGCGGTGGCCACGAAGTACACCGCCGACTTGCCCCACCCGGTGCGCTGCACCACCAGAACCCGCCGATGCCGCGCGACCAGGGCCTCCACGGCTCGCCACTGGTCCTCCCGCAGCCGAGCCGCACCCCCCACCAACTCCCGCAACACGGCATCGGCACGATCCCGCAACCCGGCCCCCGGGGCGGACCCGGAGCCGGACCGGGCGGGAGTGGTGGCGGCTGGTTCGGTGGCGCCCGGCTCGGTATCGCTGGAGCCGGTATCGCTCGGGCCGGTGCCGGCGTCGTCCTGTTTCATGCCCCCTTTGTAACCCCACGCCCCGACGGAGAGGAGAGCCGGTGCACGCTTTTGTGCAGAAACGTGTCGCCTGCCCACCCAAGCCCCCGCCCACAACCACCGGCCCGACCCCTTCGGCACCCGACTCGGCCGCGCATCCGCCTCACCGTGCGACGCCGGCGGGCCGGCCGGGTTCGCTGCGGATGCCGAGGCGGGCGTGGGCCTCGGCTGTGGGGACGCTGTGGTTCGGTGGTGTCGAGTCGTCGGTCCACAAGGGGCGAGTTGCGCACAGCCCGGTTGGACGAGTCCGGTCGGGAGTGGGGGGAGCGCACGCTCGATGCATGAACGACACCGATGGGTTCGACCGTACGCCCCATGTGGCCATGTCCCCGCAGTCCGTCCTGCGGGTTCGCTCGCCCGCCGATCTGGTGGAGGCCGTGCCGTATTTGATCGGTGTGCGGCCCACCGACAGCGTGGTGCTGCTCGGGATCCTGCCGGGGGATCGGAGCCGGGTCGGGCCGGTTCTGCGGCATGACCTTCCGGCGCCGGCCGACTTCGCGAACGCCGCCCGGCACTTCGCGCGCCTGCTGGTGCGAACCGGTGCGCGCGGGGTGGCGGTGGCGATATACGCGGACGGGGAGCGCGGCCGGGAGAGCGGGGCGGAGGCTGCCGGGACGTTGCGTGTGGCCGACGCCGCCGGTGGATCCGGTGCTTCGGAGGCGTCGGGAGGACACGCGGCGTCAGGCGGTTCGGTTACCCCGGTTGCCCCCGAGGTCCCCGAGGCGTCCGAGGCGTTGCCCGGCTCACCTCCCGCCCCCCTCGACGGCCTGCCCGTGGACGTTGGTCGGTTGCGGCCGCTGTATGTGGCGATTGAGCGGGAGTGTGTGGCTCTGGGGATCGAGGTTCGGGAAGCGGTGTGTGTCGCCGCCGGGCGGTGGTGGTCCTACGGGTGCGCCGATGCGCGGTGTTGTCCGATGGAGGGCACGCCCCTGCGTACCGAACGCAATTCGACCGTGGCCGCCACCGCGGTTTGGGCCGGGTTGCCGGAGCCGGCCTCGTTGGCCGAGTTGGTGCGGCTGTTTCGGCCGCCGGAGTATGCGATGCGTGAGCGGATACTGCGTGCGTATACCGACGTGCGGGGTGATCCCGCGGGCTTCGAGCCGGGGCGCACGTTGAGGGCGTTGGCGGGCCACCGTGTTCGGTTTCGGGACGGTGATACCGAGATCGAGCCGGAGGAGGCGGCGCGGCTGGTGCTGGGGCTCGGCGATGCGCGGGTGCGCGACGAGGTGATGGCCTGGCACGGGCAGACGCCGGGGGAGGCCGACGACCGCACGTTGCTCACTCTGTGGACCGTGCTTGCCCGTCGGGCGTTCGCGCCCGCGTCCGCGCCGCCGCTCACCCTCGCCGCGTGGGCCGCCTGGACGGCGCACGACGGGGTGCTGGCCCGGGTCGCGGTGACCGGGGCGTTGCGCGCGGATCCCGGATACACCATGGCGCGACTGCTGCACTCGGCGATCAACAGTCCGCTGAGCGCCGCCGAGGTGCGGCGGCGGATCTTCCGCGATGCCGTGACCAACCGGGCCCCATGAGCGTTGGGGGGCCGGGGCCGGTTGTCGAACGCGCGGGGGTGGGGTGCGGCTCGACGCGTCGCCGCCGTCCGGGTGGACCGGCGCGATCACGGCCCCGCGTGGGACCTGGGAGAAGCGGGAGGCGAGAGCGGTGACGGTGAGCACGATTCCACATCCGGTCGCGCACGACGCGCTGGTCTGCGTGGACGCGCCCGGCATGGTGATCAGCGGTCGCGACGGGCAACTGCGCGGTCAGGGCGTGGAGGGCATGTACCACGACGGGCGACGCACGCTCGCGCGCAACGTGCTGACGCTGGGCGGCATCGAGCCGGAGCCGCTGTCCGGGCACGTGGTCGCCGCAGGGACCGTGCGATACCTGGCGATGCGGCGATTCGCCGCGGACACCACGCCCGACCCCGCCCTGGTGGTCGAGCGCACCCGGTTCGCCGACGGCCGGGAGCGGATCGTGGTGCGCAACACCGGCCGCCGGCCGCTGAGCTTCCCGGTCGAGGTGGTGCTGGGCGCCGACCTGATCCCGCTCGACGCGCTGCGCGCCGGATACCGGCCGGCCGAACTGCCCGCCCGGGTCGCGGCGGCGGGCTTGGGCTGGACCGCGCCGGACGGGATGTCCGTGCGCGCGGTGACCGAGCCCGCGCCGGACACCGCGCTGGCCGCCACCGCGACGCTGCGCTGGGAGGTGGCGCTGGAGCCGGCCCGCTCGTGGGCGGTCGAACTGCGCGTGCTCGCCGAGCCGGTTCCCGGCCGGTCCGGCTCGCGCGCGGTCTCGGGCCGACCGCCGTGGACCGAGCCGCGGGTGCGCTGCGACGACGTACGGGTGGCGGCCTGGGTCGACCAGGGTCTGCGCGATCTGCGGGCGTTGCTGGTGGTCCCCGATCCGGACCTGCCGACCGCGGCGCTGCCCGCCGTCGGCGCGCCCTGGCAACTCGCTCCCGCCGGGCGCGACGCGCTGTGGACGGCCCGGATGTTGCTGCCGCTGGGCACCCGCTTCGCGAGTGGCGTGCTGCGGCTGCTCGCGTCGCGCCAGGGAGTGCGGTCGCGACCGGGGGTCGGCGAGGAGATCGGGCGCATCCCGCACACCCTGGGGCGGGCCGGCGGGCAGGTGCGCTACGACTGCGCGGGTTCGACCGCGCTGTTCGTCACGCTGCTCGGCGAGGCGTGGCGGTGGGGGCTGCCCGCCACCGAGACCGCCGCGCTGCTGCCCGCGCTCGGCCGCGCGCTCGGACATCTGACCCGGACGCTGGGCGAGCGGCCCGGCGACTTCGTCCGGCTGGGGCCCGAGGGGCCGGCGCCGTGCGAACTCCAGGCCCAGACGTACGAGGCCGCGCGGCACGGTGCGGCGCTCCTCGACGCGCACGACCTGCCGGGCGGCGCGGCGTTGCGCGAGCGCGCCGAGCAGTTGGCGGTGGCGTTTCGCCGGGCGTTCCGGGCCGAGGACGCGGCGGGGGAGTACTACGCGGCGGCGCTCGACCCCGGCGGTCGGCCGATCCCGGTGGCCTCGTCGGCGATGGCGCACCTGCCCGGCAGCGGCATCCTGGACGACACCGGCAGCGAGGCGGTGGCCCGTCGGCTGACCGCGCCCGACCTGGACTGCGGCTGGGGCCTGCGCGGCACCTCGGCCCGTACGCCCGGCTATCACCCGCTCGCCGCGCGCGGCGGAGTGGTGCGCACCCACGACACGTGCGTGGCGGTGGCCGGGCTGGCCGAGGCCGGTCATCCCGACGCCGCACAGCGGCTGTTCGCCGGACTGCTCGACGCCGCGCCGTGGTTCCAGTACCGGCTGCCCGAGATGCACGTGGGCGAACAACGCGTCGAGGGCCACGTACCGGTGGCCCACCCGCTGGCCTGCCGCCCCCTCGCTCGCGCCGCCGGCGCGATCCTGCCGGTCCTGGTCGCCTTCGCCGGCATCCGCCCCGACGCCCCCACCGGCCGCGTCACCGTGCGCCCGGGCGGCCCCTTGGACATCGGCGAACTCGAACTCCGCGACCTGCGCATCGCCGGCGACCCCTTCACGGTCCGGGTCAACCGAGCCGGCCAACCCATCATCGAAGAGGCCCCCGAATCCCTCCAACTCTCCACGTAGCCGACTCCCGCCCGCCGGCATCCGGTACGACTCGGGCCAGGGCCCGCCACCGCGTCGTCGGACCCGTACGGACCGTGAGCCGTGGACTGCCCATGGAGCCGGGCCACCCCGCCCGTCGGCGGGGCGATTCGGCGGCGGAACGTTGCTCCGCTTCGGGGCGGCTTCGGATGTTGTTCGAGGGACCGGCGGGAAGGGTGAGGTTGAGGATGGTTTTATCGTCAGCCAGACAGCTAGTGGCTTTCGGGCACTAGGATCGCTCCATGCCGCGCTCCGATACCTCGCTCTTCCCGCCCTTCGGAGTCACCGTGGATCTTGTCGTCCTCACGGTGCGCGAGCACGCTCTGAGTGCCCTGACCATTCGTCGGGGCGAGCCGCCGTTCCAGGGGGCGTGGGCGTTGCCCGGGGGATTCGTGCGCGAGGGGGAGGGGCTGGAGGCCGCCGCGGCACGGGAGTTGGCCGAGGAGACCGGGCTGGATCGGCTGCCCGTGCACCTCGAACAACTCGCCACCTTCGGCGACCCCGGCCGGGATCCCCGGATGCGTGTGGTCAGCGTCGCCTATCTGGTCCTGGCCCCCGACCTGCCCGCGCCGCGCCCCGGCGGAGACGCGGCGGGTGCGCGCTGGTCCTCGGTCGGCGAACTGCTGGGCGACGGCGGTCGGCTCGCGTTCGACCACGCGCGGATCCTGGAGGACGGTGTCGAGCGGGCCCGGTCCAAGATCGAATACTCCTCGCTGGCCGCGGCGTTCTGCCCCGAGGAGTTCACCGTGGGCGAGCTGCGCCGGGTGTACGAGTCGGTGTGGGGCGTGGCGCTGGACCCGCGCAACTTCCACCGCAAGGTCACCGGCACCCCCGACTTCCTCGTGCCCACCGGCGGCACCACCACGCGCCAGGGCGGCCGCCCCGCCCAACTGTTCCGTCGCGGCTCCGCGGAGAAGCTCAACCCGCCGATGTTGCGCCCCGAGGCCTGACCGCCGACACCGCCCGATCGCCAAGCCCTGATCGCGCGGCGCGGCGGAGCCCCGACACAGGGGCCCGGCCGCATTCCCCGTCGGCGTCAGCCCTGTCCGCCCAGGTCCACTGCCATCGCGTCGTACGCGAGCTGGGCGTCACGGCTGCGGTGGTGGACCAGTTGGGTGAGCAGGTCCAGCACCCTCGGCCGCAGCGCCGGCCGGCCGGCCGCGTCCCGCGGGCCGTACGCCAGGTCCGAGAGCAGGTCGTCGAGGAGCAGGCCGAGGCGGGTGTGCTCATCCCGCAGCCGCCCCACCGTGGGTTCGAACCTGGGATCCGCGCGGCGCACCTCCTCGTAGAGCCCGTCGGGCCCCTCGGTGGCCGCGACATGTTCGTATAGATCTGCCCGCAACTCCCGCAGCCCCGCACACAGCACGGCCATCCGGTGCGGACCCGCGCGGTCGGCGACCAGACCGTCACGAACGATCAACAACGCGTCGTCCAGGTCGCTCCGCCTGCGGCGGACGGCGTCCAGGACGCCCGGATCGGGAAGAGACATGCCGACCTCCAGAGACGTGCTCGGCGGTAGTTCGATAGTCCTCCCGCACCCCACGACCTGTCCAGGTTCGGGGGACTTTTCCCCAGCTCGCCGATACAGGATCAAATGCCGGGAAAATTATGGTTTCGCCGGTATGTTGCCAAAGATCCAAAGATCTCCCATACGTGGGATGACCAGGAGCGATGGCGATGGCGATGATCCAGACACGTGCGCTGACCAAGAGATACGGCGGCATCGTGGCCGTCGACGACCTTTCCTTCGACGTGCCGCCGGGCAAGGTGACCGCCCTGCTCGGGCCCAACGGCGCGGGCAAGACGACCACGCTGCGGCTGATGCTCGACCTCGAACGCGGTGGCGGCGAGACGCGGTACGACGGCCGTCGCTATCGCCGACTGCGCCGCCCCGCCACCGTGGTCGGCGCCTGCGTCGGCCCGGGCGCGGCCCACCCCGGCCGGCGCGTGCGGGCGCACCTGCGGATGCTCGCCGCGGCCGGGCGCATCCCGGCGCGTCGGGTCGACGAGGTGCTGGACCTGGTCGGCCTGACCCCCGTGGCCGGTGCCCGGGCCCGGGTGCTCTCGGCAGGCGCGCTCGGCCGACTCGCGCTCGCCTCGGCGCTGCTCGGCGACCCGGACACGCTGATCCTGGACGAACCGGCCGCCGGCCTGGACCCGCAGGGGGTGCGGTGGCTGCGCGACTTCCTGCGTGCCTATGCCGCCCAGGGCCGTACCGTCCTGGTCGCGGGGCACATCCTGGCCGAGACCGCGCGCTGCGCGGACCGGGTGCTGGTGATCAGCCGCGGGCGGCTGGTCGCGGACGAGTCGGCCGCCGACTTCCTGCGCCGAGGGGTGCGCACGGGAGTGGCGGTACGGACCCCGCAGGTGGCCCGGCTGTCCGCGCTGTTGCGGGCCGAGGGGGTACACACCACGCGCCCCGGGGGCACCACGCTCACCGCGATCGGTGCGGATCGGGCCCGGGTCGGCGAGATCGCCTTCCGCGGCGGCGTGCTGCTGCACGAGTTGACCGAACGCGAGCCGGGCGTGGGCGACGCGTTCGCCGACGCGATCACCCGCCGCCGCGAGCGTGCGGCCGTCACAGCCGAACTCGCCCGTGACCAGCACCGAGCCGAGCACCGGACCGAGCAGCGAGCCGAGCACCTTGCCGCCCACCCGGCACGCGCCGACCGAGCGACACAACACCTCGCCGACCCGGTACAGACGGACGATTCGGCCTGGACCGACGACCCGGCCCGGACGGACGACCCACTCCGCGCCGACCACCACCCGGCCGCACCCGCGCCCGCCCCCACCCCCGGATCGCCCATCGCCCACCGCGTCGATCCCGCCCCGACGACGGATCACCTCACCGAAGCCCTCGCCGAGTCGACGCTCGCCCGATCCGCCACCCGCTTCGACACCCCCACCCACGTCGACCTACCGCGAACCGCTCTCGCCCCCGACCCCCGATGTGCCGAACCGGCCCCGGAGGCCGCGCCCGAGGTACACCCGCTCGACGAGTCCGCGCCGCCCCCCGAGGACCCACCTGCCGCGCGTCCGCCGCGGCGTCGATTCGCCCGCGCCTGGCGCTCCGCCGACCGCGCCCGACAGACCGACGAGGTGAGGAGCGCATGAGCGCGATCCGGTACGAACTCGCGCGAGCCCGGAGCCTGCGCGCCACGTGGTGGGGCGCGTTGGCGCTGATCGCGCTCGCCGCCGGGAGCACATGGGTGGCGGTCCGCCAGGCCGGGGCCGCGCCGATCGGCTCCGGCGAGGTGGCCAACCTGCTCACCGCGGGCCCCGGCCACACCCCCGTCCTGGTCCCGGCGATCATGCTCTCGATCGCGCTGGCGTGTGCGCGCGAGCAGCGTCGCGACGCACTGCCCACGCTCTTCCTCGCCCTGCCGCGACGCAATCGGGTGTTCCTGGCCAAGGCCGTCGGCACCGCGCTCGCCGCCGCACTGGTCGCGGTCCTGGCGGTGGGCGCCGATCTGGCCACGGCCCGCGCGGTGTTCGGCCCGACCTTCCCGGACCTCGCGGCGATCGACCCTCCGGCGCCGCGGATCCTGGTCGGCTTCGTCGGCTACGTGGTGCTCGCCGCCGTACTCGGCCTGAGCGTCGGGGTGTTGTCCCGCGGCGCGCCGCTGATCGCGGTCGCCGTCGCGGCGCTGCCCGCGGGCGCCGAACGGCTGATCGCGGCGGCCGTTCGGGCCGGCGTTCCGCCGGCGCGGCGGGACCTGGTGCGTTACCTTCCGTTCCGCGCCGCCGACCGGATGCTCGTGGTCGGCGAGGGCGGCGGAGCGTGGTCGCCGCTGGTCGACGGCGCGGCTCTGGCCGGACTCACGGGTGTGGTCGCCGTACTGGCGATGGTGACGTTCCGTCGTCGGCGGGCCTGAGGGGGGCCGCTTCATGGGGTTGTGCGGGCTTCACACTTTCGGACGATCGACCCGCAAGGTAGATCACCCTTTCGTGTGTTTTTCAGCCGGGAGCGGGTTTGCAGCTCAAGCCCGACCCGTTCGAAGCCGAGATGGAGAGCGTGAGTATCGCTGCCCATCAGACAATGACCCACGCCCCGGCGAGCGGCTCGGCCGACGCGTTCCGCGCCGGCGAGCCGGGCGCCGCCGGCTCCGAACCGATGTCCCGCCGGCCGTACGTGTGGGACGGACCCGACCTCGAACCGGCCCGCGCCGTCCGCAAACCCGGCGTCGGCCGGGGGCGGGGCCTGCACGGCCAACTCGTCCAGCAGCTCGGCCAGATGATCGTCGCGGGCGAGGTGGGCGCCGAACGCCCGCTGGTGCCCGAGGAGATCGGCCAGCGTTTCGAGGTCTCCCGGACCGTGGTGCGCGAATCGCTCCGGGTCCTGGAGGCCAAGGGCCTGGTCAGCGCCCGGCCCAACGTCGGCACCCGGGTGCGTCCGGTGAGCGACTGGAACCTGCTCGACCCCGACGTGATCGAGTGGCGCGCGTGCGGCCCGCAGCGTGATTCGCAGCGTCGCGAACTGTTCGAACTGCGCTGGGGGATCGAGCCGCTGGCCGCGCACATGGCCGCGTGTCGCAACCACCCGGAGATCGTCCGCCGGCTCGGCGACGTCGTGGAGATCATGCAGCGGGCGGTGGCCCAGCCCGATCCGCTGACCTTCAGCCGCGCCGACGCCGAGTTCCACGGCCTGCTGCTCCAGGTCGCCGGCAACCGCATGCTCGACCACCTCGCGAGCATCCTGGCCGCCGCCCTCCAGGTGTCCGGCGGGCATGTCGCCGGGTGCGAACACCTGTCGGAGGCGTCGGTCTCGCTGCACGCGCGCCTGGTCGACGCGGTCGCCGCCGGCGACGGGGAAAGCGCCGAGACCGCCATGCGGTCGCTGCTCGCGGTACACCCCGAGGTGGACCGCCAGTTCCCCGCCCCCCGCGAGGGATGACCCGCGCCGCCGCGTCCCGGATACCGCGCATCGCCCCTTCGCCGACCCACCGCCCGGGTCGACGGAGGGGCGCGCGTATGCCTCGGGCCCCGCTCCGACGCCCGGCCCGGCCGACCGCCGGCGGACCGACGACCGACCCCGACCCGTCCACATGCGCGCGGCGGTTCGCGACGTGGCGCGCGAGACGGGGAGAGTTCGGGGCAATCCTCCCGGTGAGGCGGTTCGCGTGCGTACTCTCGATATCTGACTCGATCCGACTCGCCGGCCCGTAATTGCCAACAGGTGGGGTTGTGAGGCAATGAACGACGACAAGGGCGGAAGCGAGCGGCCCGCGGCCGTCGACGCGGCGTTGCTCGACACCTTGAGCGCCCATGGATCCACCGCATTCGCCTTCTACGACCGGCAGTTGCGCTGCCGCCGGGTCAGCGGCGCGCTCGCCCGGATGCATCGGCGCGCCGCCGCCGAGCTGCTCGGCAAACGTCCCGGCGAGGTCTGCCCGGACGCGCGGGGCCGGCGGATCGAGGCGGTGTTGTCCCGCGTGCTGGCCGATGGTGAACCCCACATCGAGCCGCACGCGACCGGCCCCGACGGCGCCGCGCACGCCCCGGATCCCGCGGGCCTCGGCGACCCGGCCCGGCCGGATCCCGTGGACGGGCACGAACGGGCTTACGAGGCACAGTGGTTGCCCGTTCCCGACCCCGCCGACCAGGACGGCCCGGCGATCGGCGTGCTGCTGGTGGTGCGCGATGTCACCGAGCAGCGTCGCTGCGAGGATCTGCTGCGTGCCGGGCAGTGGCGCACCGCCGGCCTCCAGGCGATGACCGCGCGGATCGCCGGAACCCTGAGCGTGCCCGAGGTCGAGGACGCGATCGGCGAACTCGGCCTCGGCATCGCCGCCGTGCGCTCGGAGGCGTACCTCCTGGACGAGACCACGCCGGTGTACCCCTGGCCGAACGTGCCCGCGCAGCGCACCGCCGGCCGCCGCCGCGGCATGCCCGCGCACTGGCCGGCGGACCTGGTGGCGGCGGTCACCGACGGCGTGGCGCGGTACACCTGCGCCGACGGCCCCGGCGCATCCCGGGCGATCCTGCCGCTGGTCGGCTCCGGCGCGCCGCTGGGCGTGCTGCGCTACACCTTCGACGACGGACGGGCGTTCGGGTCGGACGACCGCGTCTTCCTGGAGGCGTTCGCGGGGCAGTGCGCGCTCGCGGTCGAGCGGTCGCGGCTGTACGAGCGCGAACACCGCACCGCGGTCGCCCTGCAGCGCAGCCTGCTGCCGGATCGGTTACCCGCGGTGCCCGGGGTCGAGTTCGGCTTCCGCTACCTGCCGGGCGCGCCCGACTTCGAGGTCGGCGGCGACTGGTACGACGTGTTCCAACTGCCCGACGGGCGGGTGGCGATCGTGGTCGGCGACGTGATCGGCAAGGGGCTGACCGCGGCGGCCGGCATGGGCCGGGTGCGCTCGGCGCTGCGGGCGCTCGCCTTCACCGATCCCGAACCCGCCGCCGTACTCACCGGCCTGGACCGGCTGTTCACCGCCACCGAGGACGACGAGTCGCTGACCACGCTCGTCTACGCGGTGATCGACCCCGCCACCGGCCTGCTCGACCTCGCCGACGCGGGGCATCTGCCGGTGGTGGTCGTCTCGGCCGACGGCAAGTCCCGACTGGTCGAGATCGGCGAGGAGTCCACGCCCCTGGGGGTGGCGGAACACCGCACCCAGCACACCGTGCGCCTCGATCCCGGCGACATCCTGATCGGCTTCTCCGACGGGCTCGTGGAGACGCGCGGACGCGGCATCGACGAGGGGCTGGACGACCTCGTCGACATGGCCCGAGGAGCCAACGAGGGCCTGGAGCCGCTGTTGACCGCCATCCTCGACGGACTCATCGGCGACCGGGGCCGCGACGACGACGTGACCATCCTGGGAGTGCGGATCACCGGCGGCGATTGAGGCGGATCCCGCAAACATCCCTCACACAGGGTGTGGCGCGCGCCGCAAGGGGGAATCGTGTGAGCTGCGCCACTGAAGGGGCGCGTAACACTTCTTCGCCTGGCCCGATGAGTACGAAGGTGGCAGCCGTTCGGGAATAGCAAAACAAGCCGAAGCGCTGACTCGAGTGCAACCGGTTTGCCGGAACCACGCGCTGTCCGCCCGAGTGTCGTTCGCTTGGCGGCGCCTGCCTGTTCACCAGGCCGTGACGCCGTCCAGATCGTCGAGAGGTTGTTTGTGTCGGCCAGCACATCCCGTTCGCTCCCGCCCGAGATCGCCGAATTCGTCAATGTGAAGTCGTTGATCGAGCGGGGTGAGGCCCAGGGGTACATCGCCAGCGACGAGGTGCGCCAGGCGTTCGAGGCCGACCAGATTCCGGCCACCCAGTGGAAGAACGTCCTGCGCAGCCTCAACCAGGTCCTCGACCAGGAGGGGGTGACCATCATGGTCAGTGCCGCGGACTCGGCGGCGCCCAAGCGCAGTCGCAAGAGCGTGGCGGCGAAGAGCGCGGCCAAGCGCACCGCGACCAAGACCGTCGTCACCAACCGCGCCGCGACCGCCCCCGTGCCGGTCACCCCCACGCCCGGCATCACCGCGGAGCCGACCACGAGCGCCACGACACTCGACGAGAACGCCGCCCCGGCCCCGATCGCGGAGGCTGCCCCGGCACCGGCCGCCGCACCGCGCAAGGCCGCCGCGAAGAAGACCGCCGCCGCCGGCGCCAAGAAGGCCGCGCCGAAGAAGGTCGCCGCCAAGAAGACCGCCGGCAAGGCCGGCGAAGCCGAGCCGGACGCCGAGGAGTTGCCCGACGAGCCCGACATCGTCGTCGAGGACGCGGTCCCCGACGAGCCGGAGAGCAAGGGCTTCATCCTCTCCGACGACGAGGACGACGCGCCGGCCCAGCAGGTCGCCGCCGCGGGCGCCACCGCCGACCCGGTCAAGGACTACCTCAAGCAGATCGGCAAGGTCCCGCTGCTCAACGCCGAGCAGGAGGTCAACCTCGCCAAGCGGATCGAGGCCGGCCTGTTCGCCGAGGACAAGCTGGGCTCCGGCGAGAAGTTGCAACCCAAGCTCCGGATGGAACTGGAGATCATCGCCGAGGACGGCCGTCGGGCGAAGAACCACCTCCTGGAGGCCAACCTCCGCCTGGTGGTCTCGCTGGCCAAGCGCTACACCGGCCGCGGCATGCTCTTCCTGGACCTGATCCAGGAGGGCAACCTGGGTCTGATCCGCGCGGTGGAGAAGTTCGACTACACCAAGGGCTACAAGTTCTCCACCTACGCCACCTGGTGGATCCGGCAGGCGATCACCCGGGCCATGGCAGACCAGGCGCGGACGATCCGCATCCCGGTCCACATGGTCGAGGTGATCAACAAACTCGCCCGTGTGCAGCGCCAGATGCTCCAGGACCTGGGCCGCGAGCCCACCCCGGAGGAGCTGGCCAAGGAACTCGACATGACCCCCGAGAAGGTCATCGAGGTGCAGAAGTACGGCCGCGAGCCGATCTCGCTGCACACCCCTCTCGGCGAGGACGGGGACAGCGAGTTCGGCGACCTGATCGAGGACTCCGAGGCGGTCGTGCCCGCCGACGCGGTCAGCTTCACCCTGCTCCAGGAGCAGCTGCACTCGGTGCTCGACACGCTCTCGGAGCGCGAGGCCGGCGTGGTGTCGATGCGCTTCGGGCTCACCGACGGTCAGCCCAAGACGCTGGACGAGATCGGCAAGGTCTACGGCGTCACCCGCGAGCGCATCCGGCAGATCGAGTCGAAGACGATGTCCAAGCTGCGCCACCCCTCCCGCTCGCAGGTGCTGCGCGACTACCTCGACTGACCCGTCCGACCCGATCGACCGTCCGCACGGCCCCGGATACACCATCCGGGGCCTTCGTGTGTGCGGACGCGGGTCAATCACCCGTTCGCCGGGGCGAAGGGTTCCGGATCGTCACGCCGGGGCACCGGACACTACCTGACGGTAGCCGGCGAGAGGTTCCCCATGATGGTGCGAGCGCCCGAGCGGAACGAACGCAGCAGTTTCCGGCGGTACACACGAGGATCGACGGCCGCGTTGGCCGCGATCGTGGTCGCGGCGGTCCTGACGGGGGCCGCGCCCTCCGCGCCCGCCGGGCCCCCGCGCGGCGTGGTCGGCGGGTCGCCCGCCGACACCGCGACCTATCCGTGGGCGGTGGCCCTCTCCAGTCGTGCGGAGTACGGCTCCGCGCGATCGGGGCAGTTCTGCGGTGGCACGCTGATCGCACCCACGAAGGTGCTGACCGCCGCGCACTGCATGTTCGACCAGAACGGAAAACGCGACGATCGTCCGGATCTCAAGGTGATCCAGGGCCGGACGGATCTGCGCACCACCGCGGGCCGCGAGGTCACGGTCGGCTCGGTGTACGTGAACCCGGGTTTCGACGCCGCCTGGATCTCGGGCGACTGGGCGGTGCTGACCCTCGACGAGCCGCTGAGCACGGGCAGTGCGTCGCTGGTCGGCGCGGACGAGGACGTGTACGCCGTCGACACCCCGTCGACGGTGGTCGGCTGGGGTGACACCACGGGACGGGGCGACTACTCCCCGACGCTGCGGCAGGTCACCGTGCCGCTGGTGTCCGACGCCGCCTGCGGTATCGCGTATCCGGGCGGGCGTTACGGCACCTACGACGCCGCGTCGATGGTGTGCGCGGGGGAGAAGCGGGGCGGCAAGGACGCGTGCAGCGCGGACAGCGGCGGACCGCTGCTGATCGGCGGCCGGGTCGCCGGGATCGTGTCCTGGGGCGACGGATGTGCGCTGGCGGGCAAGCCGGGCGTGTACACCCGGGTCGCCGCGTTCGTCCGGGACATCCGGGATGCCGCCGGATTGTGAGGGATATCACGCACGTTTCGGACCCCGGCGACCTGCCCTGAAGCGGGCGGGTGCGCGGAAACAGACGCCGATGGCGGCCACCTCGGTGGCCGCCATCGGCGCGATGTCTGCTCGTCGGGATCCAGAGGGTCGGCTGTTTGGTCAGTTGTCGTCGTCCGGTGCGGTAACGGGGACCGCCGTGAGGCGGTCGGTCTCGTCCTGTATCTCCACGGCCACCTTCCGAAGTTCCGGCTCGAACTTGCGGGCGTGGTGCGCACAGAACAGCAGTTCGCCGCCGCTGGAAAGGACAACCCGAAGGTATGCCTGGGCGCCGCACCGATCACAACGGTCGGCGGCCGTCAACGGACTGGCGGGTGTCAGAACCGAATTCACGTCGCCTCTTCTCTACTCGACGAAGCCTTCATCGATGTCCAACATCAAATCAGCCTCGAACGTTCCCGGGGTGATCGTGTCATGTTCAACAGCTTCTCGGCACACCCCTTTTGCAACTCGTTCCTTGTGCATAGGACGTGCCCTGTGCGCGTACGGTTCATGCCGGCCACCCGATCGGGTGGTCGAAGATGTGTTCGGATGCCGGCTAGTATGCGGCGGCGAGCCGTCGCCGGGGTGTCTTCCGGCCCCGGTAGCCTTGCTCTCCGGCGCGACGAGGGTGATCACCGGGCCCGCTTTTGCGGGTTCGACACACCGCGAACGCGCCGTACGGATCGACGCGTACGCGGCGATCCGACTACTCGACTACATGCGAGGAGTTGCACCGCGTGACCGCCCAGACGACCGCGCAGTCCACCGCGCTCCTGGCGGGCGAACCCGACCACTCGAACTACACCGCACGGCACCTCCTCGTCCTCGAGGGTCTGGACGCGGTCCGCAAGCGCCCCGGCATGTACATCGGCTCCACCGACAGCCGGGGCCTGATGCACTGTCTGTGGGAGATCATCGACAACTCGGTCGACGAGGCCCTCGGGGGCTTCGGCGACCGGATCGAGGTGCTCCTGCACGCGGACGGCTCGGTGGAGGTTCGGGACAACGGTCGCGGTATTCCCGTCGACGTGGAGCCCAAGACCGGCCTGTCCGGTGTCGAGGTCGTCATGACCAAGCTGCACGCCGGCGGCAAGTTCGGCGGCGGTTCCTACGCCGCGTCCGGCGGCCTGCACGGCGTCGGCGCGTCGGTGGTCAACGCCCTGTCCGCCCGACTCGACATCGAGGTGGACCGCGGCGGACACACGCACGCCATCTCGTTCCGCCGCGGCGTGCCCGGCGAGTTCGCCGACCTCGGCGCCGACGCTCCGTTCAGCAGTGGTAACGGACTGCGCCGGATCAAGAAGATCGCCAAGGCCAAGAGCGGGACCCGGACCCGCTACTGGGCGGACCGGCAGATCTTCCTCAAGGACGCCGCCCTCGACCTCGAACTGCTTCACGCGCGGGCCCGCCAGACCGCGTTCCTGGTGCCCGGACTGACCCTCGTTGTTCGCGACGAGCGTAATGGGGCGAATCAGGGCGAAGTAGACGAACAGGTCTTTCACTACTCCGGCGGGATCAGCGAGTTCTGCGAATACCTCGCTCCCGACCGCGCGCTCTGCGACGTGCTGCGCTTCACCGGCTCCGGCACGTTCAAGGAAACCGTGCCCGTGCTCGACGAGCAGGGACACATGGTGCCCACCGAGGTCCAGCGCGAGCTGGGCGTCGACGTGGCGCTGCGCTGGGGCACCGGCTACGACTCGACCCTGCGCTCGTTCGTGAACATCATCGCCACCCCCAAGGGCGGCACCCACGTCGCCGGGTTCGACCAGGCGCTGCGACGCACGGTCAACGACGCGCTGCGCTCGGCCAAGCTGCTGCGCGTGGCCGAGGACGACATCACCAAGGACGACGCCACCGAAGGGCTGACCGCCGTGGTCACCGTCCGGTTGGCCGAGCCGCAGTTCGAGGGGCAGACCAAGGAGGTGCTGGGCACCTCGGCCGCCGCGCGGATCGTGCAGAACGTGGTGTCCAAGGAACTCAAGGCGTTCCTGGCCTCCACCGGGCGCGACCACAAGGCGCAGGCGCGCGCCGTCCTGGAGAAGGTCGTCTCGGCGGCCCGCACCCGGATCGCCGCGCGGCAGCACAAGGAGGCCCAGCGTCGCAAGACGGCCCTGGAGACCTCGGCGCTGCCCGCCAAGCTGGCCGACTGCCGCAGCGACGACGTCGACCGCAGCGAGTTGTTCATCGTCGAGGGCGACTCCGCGCTCGGCACCGCCAAGCTCGCCCGCAACTCGGAGTTCCAGGCCCTGCTGCCGATTCGGGGCAAGATCCTGAACGTGCAGAAGGCGTCCGTGTCGGACATGCTCAAGAACGCCGAGTGCGCCGCGATCATCCAGGTGATAGGGGCCGGCTCGGGGCGCACCTTCGACATCGACCAGGCCCGCTACGGCAAGATCATCTTCATGGCCGACGCCGACGTCGACGGCTCGCACATCCGCTGCCTGCTGCTGACCCTCTTCCAGCGCTACATGCGCCCGATGGTCGAGGCGGGCCGGGTGTTCGCCGCGGTCCCGCCGCTGCACCGGATCGAGTTGTCCCGGCCGAAGAAGGGCCAGGACAAGTACGTCTACACCTACTCCGACGGCGAACTCCGGCGCACGCTGCTCGAATTCGAGCGCAAGGGCGTGGCCTGGAAGGACCCGGTCCAGCGCTACAAGGGCCTGGGTGAGATGGACGCCGATCAGCTCGCGGAGACCACGGTCGACCCCCGACACCGCACCCTGCGCCGGATCAACCTCGGCGATCTGGAGGCGGCGGAGCGGGTGTTCGACCTGCTGATGGGCAACGAGGTCGCGCCGCGCAAGGAGTTCATCACCAACTCCGCGTCGCTGCTCGACCGGTCGCGCATCGACGCCTGATCGAGGGCCCTCGGACCGGGGATCCCGGTTCGAGGACTCCCGACGCGCACACGCCGGGCCCGATGGGATTCGTCCCATCGGGCCCGGCCTTTTTCATGAGCAGGACATCAGGGCCAAACGGTCCGTATATCTGCGATAGAAGGACGAATGTCACTCATTGGCGTGTGACCGATCGGTCTCCCGTATCGGCGGAGCTCGACCCCTCGTTGGCCAGACGATTCCACGACGCATGGCGGTGCCGGGAGCGCGGCCGTGCCGGTGGTTCATCCGTACAGGTGAATCGCGCAGAACCTGGCCGTGCGGCCCGCGCCCGCTGACCATGCTGAACACCAGTCCCATCGAACGCCTGTGTCGGCGCTCGGGCCGGGAGGCATCGCGCGGTTCGGCGATCGACGAGGAGAGCTACGGTGACGACCAGTTCGTACCGACCCACACCCACGCTGGGTGTGCCGTTCGGCGACCCGGAGCCGGATCCGCGGGCGGAGATCTACCTGCGTGTGCAGGCGAGCCCCGAGTTCCAGGAGATTCGGCGCCGCTACCGCGACTTCGTCTTCCCGATGTCGCTGGCCTTCCTCGCGTGGTACCTGCTCTACGTGTTCGCGTCCACGTTCGCGCGGCACTTCATGGCGCACCGCCTCCTGGGCACGTTCAACGTCGCGCTGGCGTTCGGGCTGCTCCAGTTCGTGAGCACCTTCCTGATCACGTGGGCGTACGCGCGCAACGCCCGGGCCAAGCGCGACCGCGCGGCGCTGAACCTGCGCTGGGAGACCCAGGAGATGTTCCGATGACCGGCCCGCACCTGGCGGCCGCCGCCGGCCATCGCGGCCTGACCGGCCTGCTGTTCGTGGTCTTCGTGCTGATCACCCTCGGCATCACCGTGTGGGCCAGCCGCAACAACCGCACGGCCAACGACTTCTACGCCGGCGGGCGGGAGTTCTCCGCCGCGCAGAACGGGCTCGCGATCGCCGGCGACTACATGTCGGCGGCGTCCTTCCTGGGCATCGCCGGGCTGATCGCGCTGTTCGGCTACGACGGCTTCCTGTACTCGATCGGCTTCCTGGTCGCGTGGCTGGTCGTGCTCATGCTCGTGGCCGAACTCGTGCGCAACTGCGGCCGGTTCACCATGGCCGACGTGGTGGCGTTCCGGATGAGCCGCAAACCGGTGCGCACCGCCGCCGGCGCCGCGACGATCGTGGTCTCGATCTTCTACCTGATCGCCCAGATGGTCGGCGCGGGCACGCTGGTGGCGCTGCTGCTCGGCGACAGCGGCGGCTCGGCGCAGACCTGGACGATCGTCGGGGTCGGCGCGCTGATGGTGGTCTACGTGACCTTCGGCGGGATGAAGGGCACCACCTGGATCCAGATCGTCAAGGCGGTGTTGCTGCTCGGCGGCGCGATCTTGATGACCCTGCTGGTCCTGTGGCGTTTCCACTTCGATCTCGACGCGTTGCTGCACACCGCCGCGCACACCAGCGGCCACGGGCAGCAGTTCCTCGAGCCGGGCCTGAAGTACGGGAAGAACCTGACCAGCCGGCTGGACTTCATCAGCCTGGCCATCGCCCTGGTGCTCGGCACGGCGGGACTGCCGCACATCCTGGTGCGGTTCTACACCGTGCCCACCGCGCGAGCCGCGCGGCATTCGGTGATGTGGGCGATCGGGCTGATCGGGACGTTCTACCTGCTCACCATCGTGCTCGGGTTCGGCGCGGCGGCGGTGCTCGGGTCGGACCGGATCCGCAAGTCGAACGCGGCGGGCAACACCGCGCTGCCGCTGCTCGCGGAGGAACTGGGCGGCGGGCCGGACACGTTCGGCGGCGTGGTGCTGCTCGCGGTGATCGCGGCGGTGGCGTTCGCGACCATCCTGGCGGTGGTGGCCGGGCTGACCCTGGCCTCCTCGGCGTCGTTCGCGCACGACCTGTACACGAACGTGATCCGCAAGGAGGCGACCGACGAGAAGAGCGAACTGCGGGCGGCGCGGCTGTCCGCGATCGTGATCGGTGGGATCGCGATCGGGCTGAGCCTGTCCGCGCAGAAGCTCAACGTCGCCTTCCTGGTCGCGCTCGCCTTCGCGGTGGCCGCCTCGGCGAATCTGCCCACGCTGCTCTACACGCTGTTCTGGCGGCGGTTCAACACCAACGGCACGGTGTGGGCGATCTACGGCGGGCTCGGCTCGGCGCTGGTGCTCGTGTTGTTCTCGCCGGTGGTCTCCGGGGGCAAGACGCCGCTGGTGACCGGCGTCGACTTCCACTGGTTCCCGCTGGAGAACCCGGGGATCGTGTCCATCCCGATCGGCTTCCTGTGCGGCTGGATCGGCACGTTGCGCTCGGACGAGGAGGCGGAAGCGGCGAAGTACGCCGAGATGGAGGTGCGTTCGCTGACCGGGGCGGGCGCCTACTGAGACCGGGGGGGCGCCTACCGACGCGAGGCCGCCGCCACCCTGGCGCGCATGCTGGTCGGGAGGGCGCCGCCCTTGCCGCAGCTTTCCGGCCGGGCCGGGGCCTCCTCGTGCGGGTTCACCATCACGGTCCAGCGGCGCCCGTCGACGTGGTGGACGAGTACGGTCCACCCGCCGTCGTCCTCGGCCCGCTCGTCGTGCACCGACAGCGCGTCGGCCCGGCGCTCGCCGCACTCCTCCCGGACCGCGAGTTCGGCGGCCTGGCCGGCGCGGGACCAGGTGGCCCGGCCCCGGCAGTGCTCCGGCGCGATCTCGCCGCGGCGTGCGGCGGTGAGCACGGCGCCGGCCGCGACGGGGTCCAGGCGGCCGTACAGGTAGCCCTGAGGCAGTACCACGGCGGTCGGGGCGAATCGGTGCCCGCCCAGGTGGGTGGCCTCCCACGTGGCCTCCGGGAAGCTCGTGGCGAGGGCGGCGGCCAGCGGGCGGCCCTCGACCGCGCAGCAGCGGTCGCGCTTGCCGTTCGTGCAGACCAGCATCAGCGGCTCGGTGACCGGTTCGCCCACCGAGGGCTCGACCGGTCCGGCGAGCGCGGCGAGGTCGTGGGCGAGCAGCTCGGTGACGTCGCCCACGCGCAGTCGGCGCAGCCAGGTCGCGCCCGGCTCGGTCCAGGCCAGGAAGACCGTGCGCGGCGCGTCGGGCTCGGCCGGTTCCGCCTCGGCCCGCGCGCCCGTCTCGTCGGGCCTGCGGACGAGCGTCGCGCGAAAGCCCGCCCGTGCCGCGCGCGCCTCCAGTTCGCGACCCACGCCGTCGGCCAGGCCCCGGCTGTCCACCAGCGCCTTCGCCGCCCACGGCCCGGGATGCTCGATCAGCAACCATCCGCGCGTGGTGGGAGCGGTGCCGGCCATCGGCTCGGCCAGTTCGTGCGAGAGAAAGACGCAGGTTTCCACGACCGTGCACGGTACAGCCGCGGCGGGGGCGGGCACCGGATCGACCCCGCCCCGAGCGCCACGATCGGGTGATCCCGGTACGGTTGTTGCACACGGTAACGATGGGAGGCGGCCATGCCCCAGGGACGGACCGACGGGAGCGCGGCGATAGCCGGCTTCACGTTGGACGACGCGGTGGCGCTCGCCAGGGCCGCGCACGACGGTCAGTTGGACAAGGGCGGTCACCCGTACATCACGCACCCGCTGCGGGTGATGCGGCACGTCGAGGGGACCTACACGCGGATGGCGGCAGTCCTGCACGATGTGATCGAGGACACGCCGGTGGGTGCGGACGACCTGCGCGCCGCCGGTGTGCCGGAGCAGGTCGTGGTCGCGGTGATCGCGTTGTCCAAGCTGCCCGGCGAGCCGCTGGAGCGCAGCATGGCCCGCGCGGCGGCGGACCCGATCGCGTTGGTGGTCAAGCGGGCGGACATCGCGGACAACCGGTCCGAGGCCCGCCTGGGTCAGCTCGATCCGGCGACGCAGGTGAGACTGCGCAAGAAGTACACGCGCTCGATCGAACTTCTGGAGAAGTTCGCGGCGCGCTGAGCGGTCGTCCCGGCCGTGGTCGGGACGCTTCGGGACGGGAGAGGCCCCCGCGGCGAGGGACGCCGCGGGGGCCCGTTTCGTGGGAGCCGGCCCGTGGGGCGGGCTCCTCGGTCAGACCGCGCCGGGCGGGCCGCCGACCACTTCGACGTGCTTGGCCAGCGGGGTGCCCGAGCCGTCCCGACGCGGGTCGGGGCCGGGCAACTCGACCGGCTGTCCCTTGGCGTCGGAGCCGCGCGCCGGCGCCGGGCCCGCCCAGGCCAGGCGCAGCGTGGTCTCGCCCTTGAGGAAGCGCTGACAGCGCACCCCGCCGGTGGCCCGGCCCTTGCGCGGATACTCGGCGAACGGGGTGACCTTGCAGGTGCCGTGTTCGGCGCCGAACAGCGCGTCGCCGCTGTACGCGGCCACGGTGACCACCACCGCCTCGGCGCCCGGGTCGACCGCGGTGAACGAGAGCACGGACTGCCGGTCGCCGAGCTTGATGCCGGCCATGCCGCCGGCCGGGCGGCCCTGGGGCCGGACCATGGACGCCTGGAAGCGCAGCAGCTGCGCGTCGTCGGTGATGAAGACCAGGTCCTCCTCGCCGGTGCGCAACTCGACGGCGCCGACGATCGAGTCGCCGTCGCGCAGCGCGATCACCTCCAGGTCGTCCTTGTTGGCCGGATAGTCCGGCACGACCCGCTTGACCACCCCCTGCGCGGTGCCGAGCGCGAGCCCGGGCGAGTCGGCGGAGAGCGTGGTCAGGCACACCACACGCTCTTCGGACTCCAGGGAGACGAACTCGGACAGCGGGGCGCCGCCGGCCAGGTTCGGCGCGGTCGCGGTCTCCGGGAGCGCGGGCAGGTCCACCACGTTGATCCGCAGCAGCCGGCCGGTACTGGTGACCGCGCCGACCTCGCCGCGCACCGTCGCCGCGACCGAGGAGACCACCAGGTCGTGTTTGGCGCGGCCTCCCTCGGGCGGCAGCGGGCCGCCGGTGGAGGTGCGGGCCAGCAGGCCGGTCGAGGACAGCAGGACCGTGCACGGCGCGTCGGTGACCTGCAGCGGGACCGCCGCGGCGGGGACGTCGGCCGATTCGAGCAGGACCGTGCGGCGCGGCGTGCCGTACTTCTTGGACACCGCGGCCAACTCGTCGGAGACGACCTTCCGCAGCAGCTTGTCGTCGTCCAGGATCTTGGTCAGCTCGGCGATCTCGGCGCGCAGCCGCTCCTGCTCGGCCTCCAGTTCGATCCGGTCGAACCGGGTGAGCCGGCGCAGCGGGGTGTCCAGGATGTAGGACGCCTGGATGTCGGACAGCGAGAAGGTCTCCATCAGGCGTTCCTTCGCCTGGGCGGAGTTGTCGCTGGAGCGGATCAGCTCGATCACGCGGTCGATGTCGATCAGCGCGACCAGCAGGCCGTCGACCAGGTGCAGGCGCTCCTGGCGCTTGCGGCGGCGGAACTCGCTGCGCCGGCGGACCACCTCGAAGCGGTGGTCCACGTAGACCTGGAGCAGCTCCTTCAGACCCAGCGTGAGCGGCTGGCCGTCGACCAGGGCGACGTTGTTGATGCCGAACGTCTCCTCCATCGGCGTCAGCTTGTAGAGCTGCTGAAGGATCGCCTCGGGGTTGAAGCCGTTCTTGATCTCGATGACCAGGCGCAACCCGTGCGAGCGGTCGGTGAGGTCCTTCAGGTCGGCGATGCCCTGGACCTTCTTGGACTGCACCAGCTCCTTGATCTTGGCGATCACCCGCTCCGGGCCGACGTTGTACGGCAGTTCGGTGACCACGATGCCCTTGCGGCGCGCGGTGACCGACTCGACCGTGGCGGTCGCCCGGATCTTGAAGGTGCCGCGGCCCTTCTCGTAGGCGTCGCGGACACCGCCGAGGCCGACGATCCGACCGCCGGTGGGCAGGTCGGGGCCGGGCACGTGGCGCATCAGGTCGTCGAGGTCGGCGGTGGGGTGGCGGATCAGGTGCCGGGCGGCGGCGACCACCTCGACCAGGTTGTGCGGCGGCATGTTGGTCGCCATGCCGACCGCGATCCCGGACGCGCCGTTGACGAGCAGGTTCGGGAACGCGGCGGGCAGCACGCCCGGTTCCTGCTCCTGGCCGTCGTAGTTGGGGCCGAAGTCGACGACGTCCTCGTCGATCGAGTCGACCATCAACATCGCGGCCGTGGACAGCCGGGACTCGGTGTAGCGCATCGCGGCGGGCGGGTCGTCGCCGCCGAGGGAGCCGAAGTTCCCGTGGCCGTCGATCAGCGGCAGGCGCATCGAGAACGGCTGCGCCATGCGCACCAGGGTGTCGTAGATGGGGCCGTCACCGTGCGGGTGCAGCTTGCCCATCACCTCGCCCACGACGCGGGCGCACTTGACGTAGCCCTTGTCGGGGCGAAGGCCCATCTCGGCGGCTTGGTACAGGATGCGGCGATGTACGGGCTTGAGCCCGTCGCGGGCGTCCGGCAGTGCCCGCGAGTAGATCACCGAGTAGGCGTACTCCAGGAAGGAGCCCTGCATCTCGTCGACGACGTCGATGTCGAGGATGCGTTCCTCGAAGTCGTCGGGTGGCTGCGGACCGGAGGTTTTCGTACTACGGCGGGCCATGCGCGGCGTTGCTCCTTTGCTTCTTCGGGCCGGCGCCGGGCCGTGTCTCCCGTGTCCGCCCGAGGGCGGCGCGGCCGGGGACGGCCCGCACGGCGTGCCCATTGTGGCGCGCCGGTGCGACAGGTGAGTGCATCGACCCGGGTGACAGCGTGCTTGGGGGCCGTGCGAGGGGGGAAGGACAGCCCTTTGGCCCACGGTTGTGCCGCAGTTCCCGGCCGCCGTTCGAGCAGGAGGAAGAAAGGTTCCGCGCGATGGACGACAAGCAGATCCGCGACCGCATCACCGACATGGTCGAGCAGGAGCGTGCCTTGCGCGACCGACTTGCGCAAGGCGCGCTGAGCACCGACGAGGAACACGGGCGGCTCGCCGAGGTGGAGGCCGAACTGGACCGGTGCTGGGATCTGCTGAGGCAGCGTCAGGCGTTGCGCGACGCCGGCGCGGATCCGGAGTCGGCCGCGGCGCGTCCCGCGCGCCAGGTCGAGGGCTACCAGCAGTAGCTCCGCGCGCCCCGCTTCGCCCGTCGCGAACAGCCCCGCGCGCGGGAGTCGAACCGGTCCCGCGCGTCGTTAGGGTGAGGGTGGCCGCCGTCGCGGCGGTCACCCTCCAGGAGAGGACGGATGGGCTTATGGCAGGACCGGCGACTGCATCGTTGGGGTTCACCGCGACCACGCACACCCTCGGCAACGGGCTCCGCGTGGTGCTCTCGGAGGACCACGTCGACCCCGTGGCCGCCGTCTGCCTCTGGTACGACGTGGGTTCACGGCACGAAAGGCCCGGGCGGACCGGGCTCGCGCACCTCTTCGAGCACCTGATGTTCCAGGGTTCGGCCAACGTGCACGGCAACGAGCACTTCGAGTTCGTGCAGTCCGCGGGTGGTTCGCTCAACGGCACCACCAGCTTCGAGCGCACGAACTACTTCGAGACGATGCCCGCGCACCAGGTGGAACTCGCGCTGTGGCTGGAGGCGGACCGCATGGGCGGGCTGCTGCAGGCGCTCACCGAGGAGAGCCTGGACAACCAGCGCGACGTGGTCAAGAACGAGCGCCGGCAGCGCTACGACAACGTGCCCTACGGCACCGCGTGGGAGCGGCTCGTGGCGATGGCCTTCCCCGAGGGCCACCCGTACCACCACATGCCGATCGGCTCGATGGCCGACCTGGACGCCACCTCCCTGGAGGACTGCCGGGCCTTCTTCCGGACCTACTACGCGCCGAACAACGCGGTCCTGGCGATCGTCGGCGACGTGGACCCGGAGCAGACACTGGCCTGGGTGGAGAAGTACTTCGGCACGATCCCCGCGCACGACGGCAAGCCGGTGCCGGCCGACGGCGCGCTGGCGCCGGTGATCGGCGCGGAACTGCGCGAGACGGTGCACGAGGAGGTGCCCTCGCCCGCTCTGATGGCCGCCTACCGGATGCCGGCCGACGGCACCCGGGGCGCCGACGCGGCCGACATCGCGCTGACCGTGCTGGGCGAGGGGGAGAGTTCGCGGCTGAACACCCGCCTGGTGCGGCACGACGAACTCGCGGTGTACGCCGGGGTCGGTCTGATGCGGCTGTCCGGGACCGCGTCGGTGGCCATGCTCGACGTGAAGGCTTCCGGTTCGGGCGCGGTGGCCGCGATCGACGCGGCGCTGGCCGAGGAGTTCACCCGGTTCGCCGAGGAGGGCCCCACTCCGGCCGAACTCGAACGCGCGCAGGCCCAGTTGGAGCGCGCCTACCTGGACACGATGGCCACCGTGGGCGGTCGGGCCGACGAACTGTGCCGCTACGCGACGCTGTTCGGCGACGCGAACCTGGCGTTCACCGCGCTGGATCGGCTGTTGGACATCACGGCCGAGGAGGTGCGGGCGGTGGCCGCCGAGCGCCTGGTGCCGGCCAACCGTGCGGTGCTCGTGTACGAACCGACCGACGACGCGGACGAGAACGAGGAGCAGGTCGCGTGACCCAGACCGGCGAGATGGTGTTCCACCCGCGCCCCGGCGCGGGAGCGGCCCGTGAGTGGACCTTCCCCGCGCCCGAGCGCTCGGTGCTCGGCAACGGCCTCGCGGTGTTGCGGGTGGACCGGCCCGGACAGAAGGTGGTGGCGGTCGAGCTGGTGCTCGACTCGCCGCTGGCCGCCGAGCCGACCGAGTGCGAGGGCGTCGCCACGATCATGGCGCGCGCGTTCACCGAGGGCACGGACCGGATGGGCGCGGAGGAGTTCGCCGCCGAACTGGAGAGTTGCGGCGCGACGATCGACACCGACGCCGACCACCCGGGTGTGCGGGTCGCGCTCGACGTGCCGGCCTCGCGCCTGGAGCGGGCCCTGGGGCTGCTCGCGGACGCGGTCCGGGCGCCCGCGTTCCCGGCCGCCGAGGTGGACCGTCTGGTGCGCCAGCGGCTGGACGAGATCGTGCACGAGATGGCCAGCCCGCCCCGGCGCGCGGCGTTCGCGCTGAACGCGACGCTGTTCGACGACGCGGTGCGGCTGTCGCGGCCGCGCGCGGGCACCGCGGAGAGCGTCGCGCGGGTGGACCGGGCGGCGGTGTGGGACTTCTTCACCGCGCACGTGCGCCCGCAGACCGCCACTCTCGTGGTGGTCGGCGACTTCGCCGGCGTGGATGTCACGGGCGTGCTGGAGCGCACCATCGGCACCTGGAGCGCGTCGCCCGCGGAGCCCTCGCGGCCGGGCCCGGTGGTCGCCGACGACCACGCACGCGTGGTGATCGTGCACCGCGCCGGCAGCGTGCAGACGCAGCTGCTGGTCGGCCGGATCGGCCCGGGCCGCGAGGACGCCTCGTGGCCGGCGCTGACCATCGGCACCTACTGCCTGGGCGGCACCCTCACCTCGCGCCTGGACCGGGTGCTGCGCGAGGAGAAGGGCTACACCTACGGCGTGCGGGCGGCGAACCAGTCGCTGCCGAACGGCTCGCTGCTCGCCATCCACGGTTCGGTGGAGACCGACGTCACCGGACCGGCCGTCGCGGACCTGGTCACCGTGCTGCGCACACTCGCCGCCGAGGGCCTGACCGACGGCGAGCGGGACGCGGCCGTGCAGAGCATCGTGGGGGTCGCGCCACTGAAGTACGTGACGCCGCGCGCGGTGTGCGACTCGCTCGCCGACATGGCCGCCGAGCGGCTGCCCGACGGCTATCTGCCCGAGCTCTACCTGAAGCTGGCCGACGTGGCCACCAAGGACGCCGCCGAGGCGGCCACGCGCGGCTTCGATCCCGCGCGCCTGGTGGCGGTGCTCGTCGGTGACGCGGACAAGATCCGCGAGCCCCTGGAAGCCCTCGATCTGGGACCGGTCACGGTCGTCGAATAGGGCGCCGCGGCGGTGGGCGGATCACAACGGTCGGCCCACCGCCAACCGGGATCGCCCCGGGCACTTACGGTAGACCCATGACTCAGCCGTTGCCGGGCGCCGGGCCCGGAGAGACGACAGCCATCCCGCCGGTCGACAGACCCGACGGGAACGCAAGCGAACCGAACGTGCGCCTCGGCGTCGGACTGACCACCGCGGACGTCGCGGAACGAGTCGCGCGAGGCGACGTCAACGACGTTCCCGTGCGGTCGAGCCGGTCCACCACCGAGATCGTCAAGGCGAACGTCTTCACCCGGTTCAACGCCGTCATCGGCGTGCTCTGGCTGATCATCCTGTCCGTCGGGTCGGTCAAGGACGGTCTGTTCGGCTTCGTGATCATCGCCAACACCGGGATCGGCATCATCCAGGAGATGCGCGCCAAGCGCACCCTGGACCGCCTCGCGGTGATCGGCGAGTCCAAGCCGGTGGTGCGCCGCGACGGACGGGCCATCGCGCTGTCGCCGTCCGAACTGGTGCTCGACGACGTGATCGAGCTGGGCGCGGGCGACAAGGCCGCCGTGGACGGCGTCGTGGTCGAGGCCGACAACCTCGAGATCGACGAGTCGCTGCTCACCGGCGAGGCCGACCCGGTGATCAAGCGCCCGGGCGACCCGGTGATGTCCGGCAGCTTCGTGGTGGCCGGCAACGGCGCGTTCACCGCGACCCGGGTGGGTCGCGAGGCGTACGCCGCGCAGCTGATGGAGGAGGCCAGCAAGTTCACGCTGGTGGCGTCCGAACTGCGCAACGGGATCAGCACGATCCTCAAGTACGTCACCTGGATCCTCTTCCCGGCCTCGATCGCGCTGATCATCAGCCAGTACCGGCTGGAGGACACCACCTGGCGCGAGGCGGTGACCCGGATGATCGCGGGCATCGTGCCGATGGTGCCCGAGGGCCTGGTGTTGCTCACCTCGCTGGCCTTCGCGGTCGGCGTGGTGCGCCTGGGCCGCAAGCAGTGCCTGGTCCAGGAGTTGCCCGCGATCGAGGGGCTGGCCCGGGTCGACGTGGTGTGCCTGGACAAGACCGGCACGCTGACCGAGGGCGGGATGAACGTCGCCGAGGTCCGCGAGTTGGCCGAGGGCCTGCCGGTGCGCTCCGCGCTCGGCGCGCTCGGCACCACCGAGCCCCGGCCGAACGCGAGCCTGGCCGCGATCATCGACGAGTGCCCGGCCGAGCAGGGCTGGACCTCGGTGGAGAGCGTGCCGTTCTCCTCGGCGCGCAAGTACAGCGGGGCGACCTTCGAGGTGGCCGGCGCCCGTGCCACGTGGCTGATCGGCGCTCCCGAGGTGCTGGTGACCACGCAGGCGCACGGCGACCTGCTGGGCGAGGCCGAGCGGCTCGGCGCGCAGGGCCTGCGGGTGCTGCTGCTCGTGCGTACCGACGCCGCGCTCGCGGACGCGGTCGACGCGCTGGTCGGCGGCCCCGACGGGGCCGATGTCACGCCCGCGGCGCTGGTCGTGCTGGAGCAGCGGTTGCGGCACGACGCGGGCGCGACGCTGGACTACTTCGCCGACCAGGGGGTGGCCGCCAAGGTCATCTCCGGGGACAACGCGATCTCGGTCGGCGCGGTGGCCGCCAAGCTCGGCATCAAGGGCGCCGACCACCCGGTGGACGCCCGGACGTTGCCCACCGACCAGAACGAACTGGCCGACGTGCTGGAGGCCAACACGGTCTTCGGCCGGGTCACCCCGCAGCAGAAGCGGGACATGGTCGCGGCGCTCCAGTCGCGCGGCCACAACGTGGCGATGACCGGCGACGGCGTCAACGACGTGCTCGCGCTCAAGGACGCCGACATCGGCGTGTCGATGGGCTCGGGCAGCGAGGCCACCAAGGGCGTCGCGCAGATCGTGCTCCTCGACAACAGCTTCGCCACGCTGCCGTCGGTGGTCGGCGAGGGCCGGCGGGTGATCGGGAACATCGAGCGGGTCTCGAACCTGTTCCTGACCAAGACCGCCTACTCGGTGCTGCTGGCCATCCTGGTGGTCATCGCCAACGTGCCGTACCCGTTCCTGCCGCGGCACCTGACGCTGCTCGCCTGGTTCACCATCGGTACGCCGGCGTTCTTCCTGGCGCTGGCGCCGAACAAGGAGCGGGCCCGGGCGGGCTTCGTCAAGCGGGTGTTGCGCTACTCCGGACCCTCCGGCGTGATCGCGGGTACCGCGACGTTCACCGCGTATCTGCTGGCTCGCTCGCACTACGGGGCGACGGACGCCACGCGTACGGCGGAGACCTCGATCGCGACGCTGACGCTGTTCCTGGTCGGCCTGTGGGTGTTGGCGATCATCGCGCGGCCGTACACGTGGTGGCGGATAGCCCTTGTTCTGGTGATGGGCGCGGGATTCGCCTTGGTGTTGACCGTGCCGTGGCTGCAGCGGTTCTTCGAACTCAAGCTGGTCGGCACGCAGATGCCGTGGACGGCGGTCGGGTTGGCGGTCGTCGCGGGGCTGCTGCTGGAGGTGGTCGCGTTCTGGAACAAGCGGCGATTGGCACTGGAGGTCGCGGCGGCGGGGGCGTCGTCGGCGTCGGCGTGATGGTGTGACGGGCGTGAGCGCCGCCCCGGTCGCTTGGCGATCCGGGGCGGCGCTGTTTTGTCGGGCGCTTCGCGCCGGCTCGCGAGGGTCGGCCCGAGTCGGGGGCGCTGACGCGCCATGGGGGTGCCCCGCGCCCGCCGTGGGCCGCTCCGCGCGGGGCGCGGGCGCGGTGTGGGGGGCGGGGGTTGCTTCAGGGGGTGGGGCGTTCCGTGAGGGCCAGGGTTGCGCCGAGTAGGGCTGAGCCGGCGGCCAGGGTCACGATGATGGCGCGGCGGCCTCTGGGGAGGGCTTTGGCGTGTCCTGCGGTGATCAGGACGTCGCCCAGGTCGGCCGCCGCCGAGGTCAGGGCCCACAGGCGGATCGGTTCGCCGCGCGCCGCCGTGACCATGGTTCCGACGCCGAGGGCCAGGTCGCGGCCGCCCAGGGCGCGGGCGAACACCAGCGCTCCGACGTGGTCCGCGTCGTCGCCGATCCAGGGGCGGGCCACCCGGGGCGGGTCGAGCAGCGCGACCACCCCCAGTGCCGTACGGGCGCCGCCCCAAGCCAGCGCCGCCGCTCGCCCGAGCCGGTCGAAGTCACCTGCGGTAATCGTCACATCCGGCACGGTATCGCTCCCACGGCACTTCAGCGGCGGGCCATTTCCTGCATTAGCCTCACCCTGCCGAACACACGCACCGGCAACAGCGAGCGAGCGGCGCCGGCGTGACGTCCCGTCACGCGTCCACGGGGGTGGAAGACGGCGCCGGGTCGCCACACGGGGATGGAGAACCAGTTGTACCTGCGTAAGCCTGCCGTTTCGACACTGCTCGTCGCCGCGTCCGTCATCGCTCTGTCGAGCGGCTGCGGGCTGGCCGACAAGGTCAAGGGTGACGACGACAAGAAGAAGGACCCGGCCACGGCCGCGCCGCAGGCGAGCACCGGCGGCGGCGGTTCGACCGGCGGCGCGAGCAACGCGCCCGCGACCCAGCCCGGCGGGGGCAAGGGCACCGCGCCGGCGACCGCGCCCGGCACCACCAAGCCCGGTGGCACGGGCGACCTCGACCCGAAGGCGTTCTGCAACCTGCTCACGCCCGCCGAGCTCAAGGGCGTGCTGAACACCGAGGTCACCCGCACCAAGAACGACGACACGCTGCGCACCTGCCGCTACTACGGGCCCGGCGACTCCGGCCTGGTGACCCTGCAGTACTTCCTGCGCAGCAGCAAGGGCGCCGACACGCCGGAGAGCGTGGTGGCCAAGAACGAGGTGTCGAAGTACGGCAAGCCGATCACCGACCTCGGCGCGTTCCCCACGCTGTACGTGCCGGGCACCGGCAGCTACCCGGCGCCCAGTGTCCCCGAGGTCTACTTCGCCAAGACGCACGGCGACGTGATCGTGGACATGCACGTCAGCCTGTCACCCGCCGCGAAGGATCTGCCGCGCGCGCAGCACATCGCGATCGCGAAGATCATCGCCGACAAGATCTGAGCCGCCGCGCGGGGGC
>NZ_JBHTVA010000015.1:14588-172285 GCF_042793325.1 Embleya sp. NPDC056575 | reverse complement strand
GTATAAGAGACAGCGGTTACAGGGCCACGCCGAGGATCGCGTCCAGCGCCCGCGAGGCCACGCCCGGGGCGGACATGTCCTCGCCGCCGTCGGCGAGTTGCCGCGCCGCCCAGGCGTCCATCGCGGCCAGCGCGCCCGGGGCGTCCAGGTCGTCGGCCATCCGTTCGCGGATCGCGGCGAGCAGTTCGGTGGTGTCCGGCCCGTCGGGACGGCCGACCGCCGCGCGCCACGTGGCCAGCCGTGCCTCGGCCTCGGCGAGGACCGTGTCGGTCCACTCCCAGTCGCTGCGGTAGTGATGGGCCAGCAGGGCCAGGCGGATCGCCATCGGGTCCACGCCCTCGCGGCGCAGCTTGGAGACGAACACCAGGTTGCCGCGCGACTTGGACATCTTCTCGCCGTCCAGCGCGACCATGCCCGCGTGCACGTACGCCTTCGCGTACGGCACCTCGCCGGTGACCACGTGCGCGTGCGAGGCGCCCATCTCGTGATGCGGGAAGACCAGGTCGCTGCCGCCGCCCTGGACGTCGAAGCCCATGCCCAGGTACTTCAGCGCGATCGCCACACACTCGATGTGCCAACCGGGGCGCCCCGCGCCGAACGACGCGTCCCAGGACGGCTCGCCCGGCCGCGCCGCACGCCAGAGCAGCGGGTCGAGCGGGTCCTTCTTGCCGATCCGCTCGGGGTCGCCGCCGCGCTCTCCGAAGATCTCCAGCATCCGGGCGGCGGTGTATCCGGACACGCCGCCGAAGCGCTCGTCCGACACGATCGAGAAGTAGATGTCGCCGTCGACCGAGTAGGCCGCCTCCTTGGCGAGCAGGTCCTCGATCAGCGGCACGATCAGCGGGATCGCCTCGACCACGCCGATGTAGTTCGCCGGCGGGAGCACCCGCAGCGACGCCATGTCCTCGCGGAACAGCGCGGTCTCGCGCTCCGCCAACTCGACCCAGTCGACGCCGTCGCGCACGGCCCGCTCCAGGAGGGGGTCGTCCACGTCGGTGACGTTCTGCACGTAGTCCACGGTGTGGCCGGCGTCCCGCCAGACCCGCTGGAGCAGGTCGAAGGCGACATACGTGGCCGCGTGGCCCATGTGGGTCGCGTCGTACGGCGTGATGCCGCACACGTACAACCGCGCGACCGGTCCCGGGGTGACCGCCACCAGCTCGTGCACGGAACTGTCGTGCACGCGCAGGGACGCACCCTGACCAGGGAGAACGGGGAGCTCGGGTGCAGGCCAGGCATACATACGTATGAGCCTAACGTCCGCGGGGGGTGAAGATCTTCCAGGGTTGGCAGACGAATTTCCGCGTCTTTACCCGCGCCCGGGGCGCGCCGGCCGGCACCGTCGGTCCGGAAGGCCCGGTCGACTCGTGCATTTCATGTCGAGTCAGATCGGCGGCCACGGAATCACGTGCCGGCGGCCGTCCGGCTTCGGCAGCCGGCCCTCGGCGAGCAGAACTCTCACCCGTTCGCGGGTGGCCTCGACCTCGTCCGGCGTAATCAGCTCGCCCAGCCGCACGCCCAGCGCGCCGTGCAACTCCTCGGCCAGCGAGGTCAGCGCGGCGCGCGCGGAGGCCGGCAGCGGCTCGCCCGCCCAACCCCACAGGAGGGTGCGGAGTTTGTCCTCGACGTGGAAGCAGATGCCGTGATCGATCCCGTACACGTGGCCGGCCGGGCCGGGCAGGAGGTGGCCGCCCTTGCGGTCGGCGTTGTTGATCACCGCGTCGAACACGGCGATGCGCCGGAGCGCGTCACCGGCGGCGTGCACGAGCAGCGCGGGCTGCTCCTTGCCCTGGTCGTCGGGGACGACCACGTGCGCGATCGGCTTCCACGCCGGTCCGGGGTCGACCGCCGGCAGGATCGCGACCGGCTCGGGCTCGTCGTCGGCCCGCTTGTGGTCGATCCACAACTGGCACATGCCCGCGCCGTACGGGCCCTCGCGGAACACCGTGGTCGGCACGATGTCCCAGCCCAGCGCCTGGGACACCTCGTACGCCGCCACCTCGCGCCCCGCGAGCGTGCCGTCGGGGAAGTCCCACAGCGGACGCTCGCCCGCGACCGGCTTCCACACGCACGGCAGCGACACGCCGTCGAGCGTCGCGACGCAGTACAGCGTGGCGTTGGAGGCGTCCTCCAGGCGCGCCCGCACCGTCAGCTCACCCCGGCGCAACAGCTCCGGGACGGCGGCGGCGTCCAGGACCGTGTCGGTCAACGCCGGTACCCGTTGGCGCGCGGGCAGATGTGGCCCTCGGCGTCCATCGGCAGCCCGCAGAACGGACACGCCGGCCGCCCGGCCGCGACCACGAGCAGCGCGCGCTTCGCGAACGCCCGGGCCTGACCGCCGGTGAGCCGCACCCGGAGCAGCGGCGGGCCGTCCTCGTCGTCGTCATCGCCGAGCAGGGTGTCCTCGGGGGAGTCGTCGTCGGGGACCTGGGCCTGCGCCTCGACCACGAGGCGTTCGTCGTCGGCGTCCCACGCGAGGGCCATCGTGCCGACCCGGAACTCCTCCAGGATCGGCGGCAACAGCGGTCCGGAGTCCTCCAGTTCGGCCGGCGTCACGGCCGGTACGGCGGTCTCGCCCCCGGTGCGGCGCACCAACTCGTCGAGGAGTTCGTCGACACGTTCGGCCAGGACGGACACCTGGGTCTTCTCCAGCGCGACGCTCGTCACGCGGCCGGCGGCGGAGGCCTGGAGGAAGAAGGTTCGCTGGCCGGGTTCACCCACGGTGCCGGCGACGAAACGGTCCGGGGGGTCGTACAGGAAGACCTGGCGGGGCACGATCTGCTCCGTGTTTCTGTCGAGAGCTGGACGGGGTGGTCGATCGGGTCGGTCGGCCAGGGCGTGCGGGGGGAGCGCGCCCTCCGAAGAACCCTACGGCGCGCCGGCTCCGCCGCCCACCACCGCGTCGCCGGACGCCGGCCCGTGCCGTCCGTCGGGCGGCGGCAGCAGGCCGGCCACCGAGCCGCCGGTGTCGTTGAGGCGGCCGACGGACGGCCGGTGGGTACCGTACGTGATCACCGTGAGCGAGCACGGATCCACCTGGATCCGCTGGAACAGGTCCAGGTGCATCCCGAGCGCGTCCGCGACCAGCGCCTTGATCACGTCGCCGTGCGAGCAGACCAGGTACATCGCGTCGGGTCCGTGCTCGGCGGCGATGCGCTCGTTCCAGTCGCGGACCGCGTCCACCGCGCGGGCCTGGGTGGTCCGCAGCGCCTCGCCGCCCGGGCCGGGGAAGGTGACCGCGCTCGGGTGTGTCTGCACGGTCTGCCACAGCGGGTCCTCGGCGAGCTTCTTCAGCTCCTGCCCGGTCCAGTCGCCGTAGCGGCACTCGCCGACCCGCTCGTCGACCTGCGCGCCCGCGTCGAGCGCGAACTTGGTCCCGAGCCGGGCCGTCAGCACCGCCTCCGAGGTCTGCCGGCAACGCTCCAGCGGGCTGGTCACCACCGCCGCGAGCGGCACCTCGGCGATCCGCGCCGCCAGCGCGGCGGCCTGTTCCTCGCCCCGAGCGTCCAGGAACACCCCCGGCGTCCAACCGGCGAGGACTCCGGAGGAGTTGGCCGTGGTCCGTCCGTGCCGAACAAAGAGCACCGTCGTCATGGGGTCAAGCCTATGTCGGCGTGGTGCGGGCGCCGTGCGCGAGGCGCGCGTGAGGGGTGGGTGGAGCGTGGGCGGGGTGTGAGTGGGGCGCGGCCGGGGTGTGGGTGGGGCGTGCGTGGGGGAGGTGCGGTGGTGGGTCGGGCCGGGTCGGTCGGGCGCGTGAGCCGGCAAACTGGCCGGGTGATCGTCGACTGCGCCATCTACACGAACGGCCGCCGGACCGAGGGACCCTCCGACTTCTCCGACGCGCTGGACGAGGCTCGGCGGGTCGGTGACTCGTTCCTGTGGATCGGGCTGCACGAGCCGACGCCGAGCGAGTTCGACCTGGTCACGAGCGAGTTCGGGCTGCACCCGCTGGCGGTCGAGGACGCGTTGCACGCGCACCAGCGGCCCAAGCTGGAGACCTACGACGACTCGATCTTCCTGGTCCTGAAGACGCTGCACTACTACGACGAGACGTCGTCCGTGGAGACCGGCGAGCTGATGATGTTCATCGGCGACTCGTTCGTGGTGACCGTCCGGCACGGTCCCGGCGCGGAGCTGAAGTCGGTGCGCCGCCGGGTGGAGAAGCAGCCCAAGCTGCTCAAGCACGGCCCCGGCGCGGTGATGTACGCGGTCGCCGACGCGGTCGTGGACGCCTATCTCGCCATCGCCGGCGAGCTGGAGACCGACCTGGAGGAGCTGGAGGCGCGGGTCTTCTCGCCGAGCCGGGAGAACGACGCCGAGCGGATCTACCTGCTCAAGCGCGAGGTCCTGGAGTGCCGCCGCGCCGCGCTGCCGCTGATCGAGCCGATACGGCGGCTGGCAACGTCCGAGATCGCCTTCGTCCCGGCCGACACCCGGCCGTTCTTCCGGGACGTGGCCGACCACGTGACCAGGGTCACCGAACAGATCGAGTCGTTCGACCGGTTGTTGTCGGACGTCCTGGGCGCGCACCTCGCGCAGGTGGGCGTGCGGCAGAACGAGGACATGCGCAAGATCTCCGCGTGGGCGGCGATCTTCGCGGTGCCGACGATGATCGCGGGCGTGTACGGGATGAACTTCGAGCACATGCCGGAGCTGAAGTCGGTGTGGGGGTATCCGGGGGCGGTGGCGCTGATGGTGCTGTCGTGCGTGGGGTTGCATCGCATGTTCCGGCGGAGCGGGTGGTTGTAGTCGTGGGGGCTGTGCCGGCTCCGTGTTCGGCCGCCGCCGTGCCGGTTTCGGTGGCCGGCGCGTCCGGGGCTGCGGTCCCGCGGGCGTGTCCTTTGTCGGCTGTGGTCGTTGAACTCGGTACCGGCCGTGGCGGGGATGCACTGGACTCCCCCGCCGCGGCCTGATTTCGTTCCGTGAGCGATCAAGCGGTGGACGCCGGCACCGCCCACGCCGGACTCTCGTAGGCTTCTGCTTGTACAGACGCGGCGGAAGCAGGTGGGGATGTTCGGCAAGTCGGGCAGGCAGCGCACATCGGGGACGCGCCCGGCCCAGGTTCCGGGGGCCGGAGCCGCCGGGGCCGACTGGTCCGCGCACACCCAGCTGGAGGACGCGGTGCGGTCCTACCTGCTGCACCCGGACGTGGCGATGGAGGCCCTGGGCTCGGTGCTGGGGCGCCGTCCGGTGCGCGGCTTCACGCTCGAACGGGTCGTGGACATCAACGCGAACGGCACCTCGGTCTGGCAGGAGGCGGCGGTCTGCGACGACCGGCGCCTGGTGTTGTGGCACAGCGAGGACATGACCGACCCGTCCGCGCCCGGCGGCACGGTGCTGGATTCCTCCGTGCAGGTGATTCCGCTCGGCTCGGTGTCGCACGTCGGGATACGCACCCTGGTGGGCACCGACAACGACGGACGGCGGCAACTGCGCGGCGCGTTCGTGTTCCTGGCCACGCCGACGCTGCAGGAGGTGGCGACGGTGCGCGGGGAGGACGGCGCGTCGACAGGGCGCTTCCGGCAGGAGGCGTACCGGTTCAGCAAGTCGTTGGAGGACGGCGGGCCGGGGCAGATTCGCCGGCTGTTGGAGTTCGCCGAGGTGATCGCGGCGCGGGTGCCGGGGCCGCGCTGAGGGTGTCGGTGCGGGTGGGTGCTTCCGGTGCCTCCGGCGTTTCGGGTGCTCCCGGTGTTTCGGGCGCGGCGTGATCGGACGTGCGGCGGGCCCGAGGTGTGTCGGGCCCGCCGTCGGGCGGGAGCCGGTGGCTCGGGTCAGGAGCCGGTGCCGGAGAGGTCCAGCGCCTCGGCGGCCAGGCGCAGCGCCGCCACCCGTTCGTCGAGGGTGCTGCCGTTGGGCGCGATGGTCAGGGTGGTCACGCCGGTCTCGGCGTAGGCCTGCATACGCTCCGCGATCCGCTCCCGGCCGCCGAGCAGGCTGGTCTTGTCGATGAAGTCGTACGGGACGGCCGCGCCCGCGCCGGCGTAGTCCTTCGCCAGGAACCTGTCCTGGATCTCCTTGGCCTCGGCCTCGTAGCCCATGCGGACCGCGAGCCGGTTGTAGAAGTTCTGGTCCCGGCTGCCCATCCCGCCGACGTACAACGCGGCGTAGCCGCGCACCTGGTCGGCCGCCTGCCGAGGGTCGTCGCCGACCACGAGCGGGACGGTCGGCACGACGTCGAAGTCGGTCATCGCCAGGCCGGCCTTCTCGCGGCCGGCGCGGATGTGTACGAGCGATTCCTCGGCGTGCTCCGGGGCGTGGAAGACGCCCAGCCAGCCGTCGGCGATCTCGCCGGTCAGCTCCAGGTTCTTCGGGCCCACGGCGGCGATGTAGAGCGGGATGTGCTCGCGAACGGGGTGCACGGTGAGCTTGAGCGGCTTGCCCGGGCCGCCGGGCAGCGGCAGCGTCCAGTTGGCGCCCTCGTGGGTGACCCGCTCGCGGCGCATCGCCTTGCGGATCACCTCGACGTACTCGCGGGTGCGGGCGAGCGGCTTGTCGAACTTGACCCCGTACCAGCCCTCGGACACCTGCGGCCCGGACACGCCCAGGCCGAGCCGGAACCGGCCGCCGGAGAGCACGTCGAGCGTCGCGGCGGTCATCGCGGTCATGGTCGGCGTCCGGGCCGGGATCTGGAAGATCGCCGAGCCGACGTCGATCCGGGTGGTCTGCGCCGCGACCCAGGACAGCACGGTGGCCGCGTCCGAGCCGTAGGCCTCCGCGGCCCAGCAGACCGCGTAGCCGAGCCGGTCGGCCTCCTGGGCGACCGCCAGATTGTCGGCGTCGTTGCCGGCGCCGAAGTAGCCGAGGTTGATTCCGAGTCGCATCTCCGCGGACCCCCTGTTCGACGTCTGTCCGACGTCCGTCTCACGCCGGGACGGCGTTCGTCCGGCGTTCGTCCGACTGGTTGGCGCTGCCTGTCGCCTCGGCCGACCCTACCGCGTGACCTACCCGTCGGTAACCTGTCTCGCCGGCATACCGCCGAACGGCCCCGCCAACGGCGGCGCGGGGGAGGGAACGGCTAGTCTCCGGTGCCATGGAGCAGCGACATCTCGGCCGCACCGGCCTGCGGGTCTCCCGCATGGGGCTGGGCACCATGACATGGGGACGAGACACCGACGAGCACGACGCGGCCGACCAGATGAAGGCGTACATGGACGCCGGCGGGAACCTCGTGGACACCGCCGACGTATACGCCGACGGTGAGGCCGAGTACATGATCGGCCGCCTCCTCGACGGGTACATCCCGCGCTCGGAGGTGGTGATCGCGACCAAGGCCGCGAGCGTTCCGTACAGCGAGCGTCGCTTCGACGGGTCGCGCGGCCACCTGCTCCAGGCGCTCGACCACTCGCTGGCCCGCCTCGGCACGGACCATGTCGACCTGTGGCAGTTGCACGCGTACGATCCGTCGACGCCGCTGGAGGAGACCCTGCACGCGCTCGACCTGGCGGTCACCAGCGGGCGGGCCAGGTACGTCGGGGTGTCCAACTTCTCCGGCTGGCAACTGGCGAAGGCGGCCACGTGGCAGTCGGCGGCCCCCGGCCGGGTGGTCGTGGCCAGCACGCAGGTGGAGTACTCGCTGCTGCAACGCGGCATCGAGCGCGAGGTCCTGCCGGCGGCCCTCGACCTGGGCGTCGGCCTGCTCCCGTGGTCGCCGCTGGGGCGCGGGGTGCTGACGGGGAAGTATCGCCACGCCATGCCGGCCGACTCCCGGGGCGCCTCCGCCCACATGGGCCCCTTCGTCGCCCCGTACCTGGACGACCACTCCCGCCGCATCGTCGACGCCCTGGCCACCGCCGCCGACGGCCTGGGCGCGGCCCCGATCGAGGTGGCCCTGGCCTGGGTCCGCGACCGGCCGGGCGTGGTCGCGCCGATCGTGGGCGCCCGCAACGCCGGCCAGCTCCGGGCGTCGTTGGCGGCGGAGTCCGTGACGCTTCCGACCGAGATCCGGAACGCGTTGGAGGACGTCTCCCAGCCGATGACGGGTTACCCGGACGATTCGTGGAGCCAGGCTTAGGCGGGGTGTCGGTGATCCGATCGGCTCGGGCTGGTCGGCCGGAGGAACGAACTCCGGGGCCTGGTCGGTCGGTACGGAGCCGCCGGTGATGCGAGTCGGGATGTTTTCGCAGACGGGGTCTGCCCGGTCGGGGTGTGGCGTGGCGCCTGCTTGCCGATCGGCGGGGGTTCCACCCACTCCGGCGTGTCGAAGAGGTCGACGTACCGCGTCGGGAGCCGGCCGGGTGTCGTAGCCGTGCGACATCCCCGCATGTGATCGAGGCTGCCCTCGGTGACGCGCGTGTCGCCCAGGGTGTCATCCGGGCTCCGACGCCCCGGCGGCCGATGGGCGTCTTGTCGGTCGGTCCTGGTTGGTTGGGTGTGGAGCGTGCGGTCGGCGGGACGTCGGGACGGATGGTCGGGTCTGCGTTGGTCGCCGTTGGTCGGGGTGAGGTCGGTGTTCGGGGGTGCGCGGGTCGGGGGTTTCGCTGGATGGGGTGGGTCGACGGGGGCGGCTGCGGTGCGGCGGAAGGTGTCGGACGGCCGGGTACGGCAGTTTGGGACCATCGATTCCGGCGAGGGTCGGTGACACCGGCGCGGCCGGTGTGTGTCGGGGTGTTCGAGCGGACGATGTGGGTCGGGTGTGGCTGACGTGAGTGTGGGCGGCGTGAACGGCGGCGGTGCGGGAGCCGATCCGGAGGATGTGACCGAGCGTCGGACCGGGGCCGGTCCCGGGGCCACGGAGACCCGGGCCGGCTCCGAGCACGCGCCGTCGGATCCGGAGCCCGAACCGTCGGACGCCCGGGACAGCCGGCCGAAGGCCGACCCGGTGGCCCTCCTCCGCGACCAACTCGCGAGGTTGGCTCGCGGCGAGGCCCCCGAGGTCGTCGGCGGCGTGGCGCATATCGAGACCGCCGACCCGACCCACGCCGAGCGCGCCCGCCGCCGTACGACGGTGGCCGCGGAAGCCGCCGAGGCCGCCGCGATTGCCGCCGCGGAGGCCGAAGCGAAGGCCGCCGCCGAGAAGGCCAGGGGCGAAGCGGCCAGGGGCGAGGGGGCTTCGGCCGACTCTGCCGCTGGGGAGGATCCGGCACCTGCTTCCTCTTCCTCTTCCTCGTCGACGGACGAAGAGGCCCGCCGAGAGGTCGAGGTCGGCGATGACGCGCCGTCTCGTCGAGATGACGAGGCCGGTGACGAGGCAGCGCCTCATCGAGAGCCGGAAGCGGGTGCCGAGGCACGGTCCCACCGAGAGCCCGGGGCCGGCGACGAAGCGCCGCCTCGTGGGGAGCCGGAGGCCGGCGACGAAGCGCTGCCCCATCGAGAGGCCGAGGCCGGTGAGGAAGCGCCGCCTCATCGGGGCACCCGGCGTGCCCCTCGGCGCATCCATGATCTGGACCTCCCGCCGGAGCCGGACAACGAGGGCGCCGCCGTCGAATCGGACGGACCGGCCCCTGTCGACGCGTCGCCGAGCCCGGCCACCGGCGACGTCGCCACGACCGAGCCGGTTGACGAGGGTACGGAGGCCGACACCCCCGACGGCACCGCTCTCGCCCCTCAGCCGTCGGAGCCGGTGGGCGGCCCGACCAACCGGGCCGGCAGCGGCGACGCCCCACGCGCGGCCGATGAGAGCGCGGTCCGACCGCCGACCGCCGCCGACGCGGCGGCCGCGACGCCCCGGCCCGCCGACGAGGGCGCCGAGCGCGCCGACCGGGATCGGGCAGCGGAGGCGACGTCACTTCATGCGGAGGCTGCGCGCGGCGCCGACGCCGTGGAGGCCGTCGACGTCGGTACCGAGGACGCTTCCCCCGGCGTGGACGCCGAGAACGATGTTGTCGCTGCTCCGGATGGCGACGGCGATGGGCCGGGCCCCGTGCGGGGCGGTGGTGCCCTCGCTTCCGGTGGTGACGGCGGCAGGTCCCCGTTGGCGGGCGAGAGCGGTACGCCTCGGCGGCCGGGCGTTGCCGAGGGTGGTGGGCGTGAGCCGGGGGCCTGGGGGCGGCCCGGTGGTGGCGGTGCCTCCGACCCGGAGGTGGGGGAGGTGGAGCGGCGGCCATTCGCTGTTGTGGTTGCCGATGTTGCCCGGCTGCTGGGGGCCGCCGGGGCTCCCGAGGGGATGGCTCCCCAGGTGGTCGCCGCACTGGGGGGTGAGGCGGCGGAGTTGTTGGCGGGTGATCCGTGGGCGTTGCTCGGCGTGGCGGGGATCGCGCCGCAGCAGGCCGACCTGTTCGCGCGCGGGGCGTTGGGTGTCGCCTGGGCCGCCGACGATCCTCGGCGGGTGCGGGCGATTGTGCTGTGGCTGCTTCGCCGGGCCGCTCGCCAGGGGGATACCGCGATCGAGGCCGATGCCGTTCGGGCGGCGCTCGGGCACTTCGAGGTGGGTGAGCCCGACACCGCGTTGCGCGCCATATTGGCCGAGGGCCGGGTGATGGCTTTCGCCGCCGTACCGGCCGCCTCCGCCGAGGCGGGTGGCGGGGAGGACGGCGACTTCGACGAAACGGACGACGGCGACGGGGACTTCGAGGCGGACTTCGCCGCCGACTTCGAGGAGCCCGACGAACTCGCCGCCGTCGGTGGTGTGCTGCTCGCCCTGGACGACTACGCCCTCGCCGAGGAGGCCATCGCCGAAGCGGTCGTGCGGCTGATGTCGACGGTCGATCCCTGGCCGGAGTTCGGCGACGGCAAGCTCGATCGTGCGCTGGCCTCGACCGGCGTCGTGCTCTACGCGGCCGGTCCCGGTGAGGAGCCGCCCGCCGCGATTTCGGCCGTCGTCGCGAAGGTTCGTGCGGCCGGACGTCGGGTCGCCATGGTCGCCCCGACCACCGACGGTCGGGATCGCCTCGGCGCCGGTGCGGTCGGTCTGCGCGAGTTGGCCGCGATGGAACGTGGCCCGGACGGCACTCTCGAACTCGACCTCCTCGTCGTCACGGACGCGACCCTGCTCGACGTCACGGCCGCGGCGGCGATCTTCGAGGCGGTCCCCGACGGCGCCAGGCTCCTGCTGGCCGGCGACCCGGCCGGCCTCGAATCGACCGGTCCGGGACGGGTGTTCACCGACTTGGCCGCCACCGGCGCGATCCGTGCGCTGGTCGCGCCGAATGTCCCGGACGGACCCCTCGAAGCACTCGCGGACGGCATCCGGGACGGCCGGCTGCCACCGATTCGCGATCCCGAGCGCCGCGTCGTACTGATCCCCGCCCGCACCGGCGAGGAAGCCGTCCATCGCTGCGCCCAGTTGATGGTCGACTCGATTCCGAGGGCGATCGGCATCGCGGCGCGGGACGTGCTGGTCGTCGCTCCCCTGGCCACGGGGCCCGCCGGCGCGAACGCGCTCAACGCCGCCCTGAAGGCGCGGCTCAACCCGGGTACCGGCGGCGGGAGTTCGCCGACGCCGGGCGCCATCGACGTCGGCGACCGGGTGATCCGGGCCACGATCGACCCGAGTTGCGGGGTGGTCCAGGGGACGGTGCGCGAACTTTTGCCCGACGGTCGGGCGGTCGTGGTCTTCGGGACGGCCGCGCCGGAGGCCGTACCTCCGACGGAGCTTCGTCACGGCTGGGCCTTGACGGCCCGCCAATCCCTGGGCGTGCGGCGCCCGGCCGCGGTGGTCGTACTACCGGCCGAGGGCGCCGACGCCTACACCAGGGCCCTGATGTACACGCTCGTCACGCGAGGCGAGCGCCACGTCTCGATCGTGCACGCGGCCGGTCCGGCCCTCGCCGCCGCGGTGGCCGCCGACCCGAGCCGGCAGCGAACCACCCACCTGCGGCAGGCGTTCGGGGAGGCGGCCGGCTGAGGGACCCTCGGCGCCCGGGCTCGGTGAGCCCGGGCGGGGGCGTGCGCGCGGGCGTGGAGTTCAGTCGGCGAGGCGTTCGCCGGTGGACGTCGAGAACTTGTGGATCTCGTCGACGCGTGGGGCCACCCGCAGCGTCTCGCCCTTGTGCGGAACCCGGTTGCCGGGCACCCGGACGACCAGGGACGCGGGCGAGCCGTCTACCCGGGCGGTGCCGTATACGTAGGCGTCGGAGCCCAGTTCCTCGACCACGTCCACCATGACGGGCAGGCCGTCGGCGTCGGAGGTGACCTCCAAGTGCTCGGGGCGGATGCCGATCGTGATCCGCTCGGCCTTCTCGGCACGGGCCGTTTCCAGCGCCTCGCGGGTGAGCGGGATCGGGACGTCGCCGAACCGGAAGCCGTCCTCGGTCAGTTCGGTGTCGATCAGGTTCATCGACGGCGAGCCGATGAAACCGGCCACGAACACGTTGTTCGGGTGCTCGTACATCCGACGCGGGGTGTCGACCTGTTGGAGGATGCCGTCGCGGAGTACGGCGACGCGGTCGCCCATGGTCATCGCCTCGACCTGGTCGTGCGTCACGTAGACCGTGGTGGTGCCCAACCGCCGTTGCAGGCCCGCGATTTGGATGCGGGTCTGGACGCGGAGCTTGGCGTCGAGGTTGGACAGCGGCTCGTCCATGAGGAATACGCGCGGTTCGCGGACGATCGCGCGGCCCATCGCGACGCGTTGACGCTGACCGCCGGAGAGCGCCTTCGGCTTGCGGTCGAGGTATTCGGTGAGGTCGAGGATCTTCGCGGCCTCGGTGACGCGTCGGGCGATCTCGTCCTTCGGCCGATGTGCGATCTTGAGCGCGAAGGCCATGTTCTCGGCCACCGACATGTGCGGGTAGAGCGCGTAGTTCTGGAACACCATCGCGATGTCGCGGTCCTTGGGTTCGAGGTTGGTGACATCGCGGTCGCCGATGCGGATCGCGCCCGAGTTCACGTCCTCCAGGCCCGCGAGCATCCGCAGGGCGGTGCTCTTCCCGGAGCCGGACGGGCCGACCAGGACGAGGAATTCGCCGTCGCCGATCTCGAGCGAGAGCTGGTCGACGGCGGGCCTGTCGCCCTTGGTGTACCGGCGGGTGGCCCGGTCGAACGTGACGGTAGCCATGGAGTCGCGCCCCTCACCCGGCGGGAACGTGCCGGACGGTCCTAGGTAGTGGGGGTATCAGCGTGTCGAGGGAGCGGGGGTGTGGGGTCGGGGCGCGCGGACGATGTCACCCACGTGAGTGACGCCGGTGCGCCGGGTGGCGGGGCGGGGGCGGGGTGGGGCGGGTGGTGTGACGCGGTGCGCGCGGGGCCGGCCGCGTCGTGGTCCGTCAGTCCGTTTCGAGGACTTCGAAGGTGTCACCCACGTGGAGGATGCCGGTGGTGTGGGCGGGGAGTTCGGGGATCAGGTTCTGGCCGAAGATCAGCTTCGTACCGAAGCGGCGGTGCCTGCCCAGGGTCCGGAGCGGTTCGGGGCCGCGTTCGCCGGTCCACTGGTCGGTGGTGGTGATGACGCAGCGCGAACACGGCTTGACCACGCGGAAGACGACGTCGCCGATCCGGATCCGACGCCAGTGGTCCTCGGCCCAGGCCTCGGGTTCGTCGATGACCACGTTGGGGCGGAAACGGTTCATCGGCAGCGGGGATTCGACGAGACCGTTCAGCGCTTCGAGTGAACCCGTCGTGGTCAGGAGCAGCGGAAAGCCGTCCGCGAAGCTCACTCGATCGGATGAGTCCGCGTACCTCTGATCGGGCAACCGTCGGGTCGGGTCGTCCAGGTGGACGAGCCGCACGTCGATGCCCAGCAACTTCCCGAACCACGTATGCGCGTCGTCCGGGCCCATGGCGGCCTCGACCTCGTCGTTCCAGACCGTCACCGGCACGAGCCGGACCTCGGCGGGCGGCTCGACCCGGAGTTCGTCCATCGAGGGCGCCCGGACGACCAGTCGTCCGCCGTCCTCCTGACGTACCGTCACGGTCGCGAGCAGGGGCTGCTTGCGCTGGCTGAGAAACCGTCCGGTGGCGTCCACCAACATCCAACGCCGGTCCCCGGCAAGGCCCCACGGCTCGACCACGGCCTCGGAGAGGTCGATGCCACGGGCGGACTTGATCGGGTACAGGTGCAGGGAGGCGAGATGGCGGTGGTGCATGGCTTCACTGTTTCACGCCGGCCCGTGAGGGCCGACGGCGGCTCGGCGCGGCGCTTCGGCTCGGGGACGGCCACGCGGGACGTACGGGTATGACGACTCTCGGTACTCGACCTCGTTCGGGCGTGCGCTCGGCGGCGTTCGCTCAGTAACGGGGCGGGAATTGGCCCGGCTCGCCCATGTTCGGCACACGCGGCGCGGGCACCTGCGGCGGCTGGACGTACTGCGCGGCGTACTGCCCGGCACCCGGCTGCGACTGGTGCACGGCCGGCTGCGGAGCCTGCGGCGCGGCCGGGGCCATCGACGCGTAGCCCGACATGGGCGCGTTGTTGTACTGACCGCCCCCGTACTGCGGAGCGCCACCGTACTGCGCGGGCACCGGCAGCGGCGCGGGGAGCGCGGGCATCGGCGCGGGCGCGTTGTAGCCGTAGCCCGGGGTCGACGAGCCGTACGCGGGCGCGGGCGACGAGTACGAGGAGGGCAGCGCCGGGAGGGCGGGGAGCGCCGGTCGTTCGCCGAAGAGCGGGTGCATGGCGAAGTCCGGGAGGGGCACGTTGAAGGGGCCGATCTCCGGCCGGCCCCGTTCGGCCACCAGCCGGTCGTAGATCGGGGTCTCCGAATACGGCGAGTAGATGCCGCCGTCATAGGCGCGAGCCGAGGTCATGGCCGATAAGGTACGCGATTCGCGGCGCTTGCGAACCCCCTGGGTCGTGACGAATTTCAGCGGGTTGCGTCTGAACTTCGTCAAGGCTTGCCAACAGCCCGCGCCGGGGTGCTTCCGCCACCTGCGCGGGCGATGTGATAGGGCGTCACATTTAGGTCGTTTCCGCAACTCCCGACACCCGGCGTCAACCAAGCCAACGGGCGTGTCGGGAAGGCGGCGCGGGGCACGGGGGGGCCGAGCCGGAGGGCCTGGCCGCCGCGACGGGAGGCATGCGGCTTTGTGTGCGGGGGCGGGTGGGGGTGCGGTTGTCGGTTTGGCGGGGCTTGGTCGTGATGGGAGGTATGCGGCTTCGGGTGCGGGTGCGGGTGCGGTTTCGTGCGCGGGTGCGGCGGTCGGTTTGGCGGGGCCTGGTCGCGACGGGAGGCATGCGGCTTCGTGTGCGGGGTACGGCTGCCGGACCCGGCAGGGCCCGACCCTGACGGGAGGCATGCGGCCTCACTTCCGGGGCGGGTTGCGGGGCGCGGCGGCCGATCCTGGCGGGGCCGACGCTTGACGGTAGGCCGCGGGTCGCGCCCTGGGACGGCGGCTGCGGGGCGCGGCTGCGTGACTTGGCGGGGCCCGACGTCGACGGCAGGTATTTGGCCTCGCCTGGGGACGTCGGCTGGGGCACCGGCGCGTGACTCGGCGGGCTTCAACCTCGACGGCAGGCCCAGCCGTCGCCTGCGGACGCCAACTCCGGCGGGCGGTATCGGACTTGGCGGGGCCAACCTCGACGGCAGGCTTCTGGGGTCGCCTGGGGACGTCGGCCGGGACGCGCCGCCGCGTGACCTGGTCGGCCCCAACCTCGACGGCAGCCCTCGCCGTCTCCTGCGGAGGCCAACTGCGGGGTGCAGCCGCGTGACCTGGCGGGCCCCAACCTTGGCGGCAGGCACTTGGCCTCGCTTGGGGACGTCGGCCGGGACGCGCCGCCGCATGACCTGGTGGGCCCCAACCTCGACGGGAGGACGTGGGCCTCGCTCCTGGACACCCATCGCGCTGACGGGCAGGCCCTCAGGTCGACCGCAGGAATCGGGCCTCTCTTGCGGACGTCCGCTGCGAAGTGGCGTCGCTAGACCGCCAAGCCGACCGCAGGGCTGGGGACTTGCTTGCGGACGTCTGCGGGGATGCACCGCTGCTGCTCCATTCGGCGGGTCCTCAGGCCGACCGCAGGCCTGGACCTCCTCTGGGACGTTCGCTGCGATGTGCCGCAGCCCGACCCCCAAGTCGACCGCAGGCATCGGCCCCACCTCGGACGCTTGACGCGCCTCCCGACCCGGCGGCCCCCTCAGCCGACCGCAGGGGTCGGGCCTCACCCTCGGCCGCCCGCCGCACCGCTGCGCCGGACCTGGCGGGCTCAACCTCGACGGCAGGGCTCGAGCCCTCGCCTGCGGACACCGACTGCGATGCGCCGCCGCGCCCGACCCGGCGGGCTTCGATCCCGATCACGGGGCTCGGGCCACGCCCACGGCCGCCCACGGCTGCCCGCGCCTGCCTGATCTGGCAGCACCATGCCGACCGCAAGGCTGGGACCCCGCCCCTGGACACCCACCGCGATGCACCGCAGCCCGACCCGGCAGACCGCCAAGCCGACCGCAGGGCTCGGCCCTTGCTTTCGGACGCCCGACGCACCGCAGCCCGCCCGGGCGAACCGCCGAGTCGAGTGCGGAGCTTGGGCCCGGTCGGGTTTCCCGGGGGCCTTCCCGGTTGGTCGGATGTTTCCGGGGGCGTCGCGCTTATTGCTTCGGGCTGGCTGGTGCGGGGTTGGTCCGAGTCGGTGGTGGGCCGCCGCCGGCGTGCGGGCTCCATGACCCGAAGCTCCCGACGAGACGGGCCTGTTGCTCGGCGGAAAACCGGCCGGCAACGGCGGGCAGGGTGGCGGTCGGGTCGAGACCTTCGGGGTGCCCTTCCCAGGGAGTCGGCTGCTCTCGGCGGGCGTTGCGCTTTTGGTGGCGGGTGGCTGGTGCGGGGCCGGTCAGAGTCGGTGGTGGGCCGCCGCCGGCGTGCGGGGCTCCGAGGCTGCCGGTCTTCGGCGAGGCGGGCGCGTTGGTGGGCGAAAAAGCGGCCAGCAGCGGCGGGCAGGGAGGGCGCTCGGGTGGGGTCCTCCGGGTGGCCTTCCCGGGTGGGTCGGGTGCTTCCGGCGGGCGTTGCGTCTTTGGTTGCGGGTGGCTGGTGCGGGGTTGGTCTGAGTCGGTGGTGGGCCGCCGCCGGCGTGCGGGGCTCCGAGGCTCCGGCTTCTGGCGATACGAGCGTGTTGCACGGCGAAAAACCGGCCGGCAGCGGCGGGTGGGGAGGGCGGCCGGGTCGAGTCTTTCGGGTGGCCTTCCCGGGTGGGCCGGGTGTTTTCGGCGGAGGTTGCGTTTGTGGTTGCGGGACCGGCTGGTGCGGGGTTGGTCTGAGTCGGTGGTGGGCCGCTGCCGGTGTGGGGGCTTGGGGTGTGGGGTTTCGTCGGGGCGGGGGCCTGGGTCGGGGGAAGGGCGACCTGCGGCGGGTGGCCGGGGAGGGGGTCGGGTTGGGTTCCGCCGGGCTTGCGTTCCCGGGTGGGTCGGGTTTGTTTCGGCGTGCGTTGCGGCTTTGGTTGCGGGTGGCTGGTGCGGGGCTGGTCAGAGTCGATGGTGTGCCGCCGCCGGCGTGCGGGGCTCCGCGCCGTCGGCTCCCGACGAGGCGAGCGTGTTGGTCGGCGAAAACCGGCCGGAAGCGGGAGGGCGGTCGGGTTGAGTCCTCCGAGGAGCCCTTCCTGCTGGGTTGGGACGTTTTCGGGGGTGTTTGGAGGGGAGTTGGGGTTCGAAACCGGATCGCGGTGGGTGGTTGTGGGCTTCGGGCTTCGGTGACCTGCGGTTTTGTGGGGTCGGGATGGAAAGTCGGGCGTCGAGTGCCGGTTTCGTGCGCTCCGGCCTCCTCAAGACCGCCGTGGAGACCGAAACTGCCCGGTCGGGGTCGGCTTCGGGCGCTGCGATCTCGCAGAGGCCGTCGAGCCAACCGAAAGTGCCCAGTGGGAGCCGAAACCGGATCCCGAAGCACACGAAAAAGCTTCCCTCCCCGCTGACCTGCGGTTTTCTCTCGTGCCGAGACTGCGGCACTCCACGCCGTCCGGTTTCGTGAACTCCCGCCCCCACACAAGCCCACCGCACCTCGAAACGCCCTGCCCAACCCACCCGGGAAGGCCCTCCGGAGAACTCGACCGGGCCGCCCTCCCCGCCCACCGCTGCCGACCGGTTTTCGCCGACCAACACGCTCGCCTCGTCGGGAGCCGACGGCGCGGAGCCCCGCACGCCGGCGGCGGCACACCATCGACTCTGACCAGCCCCGCACCAGCCACCCGCAACCAAAGCCGCAACGCACGCCGAAACAAACCCGACCCACCCGGGAACGCAAGCCCGGCGGAACCCAACCCGACCCCCTCCCCGGCCACCCGCCGCAGGTCGCCTTTCCCCCGACCCAGGCCCCCGCCCCGACGAAACCCCACACCCCCAAGCCCGCACACCGGCGGCGGCCCACCACCGACTCAGACCAACCCCGCACCAGCCGGCCCGCAACCAAAGCCGCAACGCCCGCCGAAAGCAGCCGACTCCCTGGGAAGGGCACCCCGAAGGTCTCGACCCGACCGCCACCCTGCCCGCCGTTGCCGGCCGGTTTTCCGCCGAGCAACAGGCCCGTCTCGTCGGGAGCTTCGGGTCATGGAGCCCGCACGCCGGCGGCGGCCCACCACCGACTCGGACCAACCCCGCACCAGCCAGCCCGAAGCAATAAGCGCGACGCCCGCCGAAAGGGCCCGGCTCACACGGCAAAACCCCCGGCGGGCTCGACCGGAGTGCCCTCCTTCCCCGCTGCTGCCGGCTGGTTTTCGCCGAGACATGCTCGTTGCGCCGGGAGCTTCGGGCCTTGGAGCCCTGCACGCCGGCAGCGGCCCCTCACCGACTCGGACCGGCCCCGCACCAGCCACCCCCAACCACCGGCGCAACGCCCGCCGAATGCACCCGAGCCACTCTGGGAGGCCCCTCGGCGGACTCGACCAAAGCGCCCTACCTCACCGCCGTTGCCAGCCGGTTTTCGCCGACCAACAGGCCCGTCTCGCCGGGAGCCCTGCGCCTTGGAGCCCCGCACGCCGGCGGCGGCCCATCACCGACTCTGACCAGCTCCGCACCAGCCACCCACAACCCCAGGCGTAACGGCCGCCGGAAACACCTGACTCATTCGGGAAGACCTCTGGAAACCCGACCGGACCACCTTCCCGCTCTCGCGTTGCCCGGCCGGTTTTCGCCGAGCGACTGAGATGCCGTTGACCTTCCGGAAAGTGATCCCGCGTAAGCGTGCAGGATCGTGGCCCACGCGGCCTGGCGACGCGCACCCGCGCGTCCCCGACCTGGTCCGCCCGCGATTTCACCACGGCCCGGCCGGGAGCCAAACTTGTCGGCGGCGTCGTCTCAATTCCGGCCCGGGAGGGGTTTCCTTGCCTTGCTGTCGTTATCGACTGCTGCGTTGAGGGTTTTTGCAATCGCTGACAAATTCTCTCAAGAGTGAGCTATTACATGCCGCTCGAAGCCCTGCGGGACCACGACGAATCCAGAATAGCGGCGTGAAAGGACAACAAGCAGAAGGCATTTCGGAAGACGTGAAGTGTCTCAGCTACGTCGTTGGGAGACGGGGTGGCCGGGCATTGGGTATCGAAGTCGGCCGGTTCGAAGCAAGAGGTTAAATTCAAGGCCTCCTCGGGATGTTCGAGGATGGCGATCGGATTCGTGAAAGTTGGCTTTCGGGTGGCCTGGGGCGAGGTTGCTTTTCCCGAGATGATCGGCTTGGGTGGTGATTTTATGGCGGGCCTGTGAGGTAACCCGATAAAGGCGAGCGCCGGTCGAAGATGATGAGGGCGAATTTGTCTGCGGGGAGTGATTTAGCGGGGGATGATCACGGCGACGGTCTGAGTAGTGGCGAACGGTCGGCGTCGAAAATGCATGACTGTGAGATCGTCGTGCCCGATACGGTTTGTTATCAGATGATTTAGTCCGAAATGGTCGCTATCAAAATAGGTCTCAGGGATGGACGCTTCGAGGCGTTTAACTCCGTGATGCTTACTTCAAGATGATTGGTGCTTAATTATGTGCTCTGGATATTAGTTCTGCTGAGATGAGTGGTGCTGAGATGATTGAGGCTAGGATGATTTGGCTTGAGATGGGCGCTCCGGAGACCGTTGGCCCCGAGATGCTTACGGGATGGATCGTTCTGGGCAAGAGCTTTTGGACCGGGTGTGATTCCTGGGAGCGTTGATGGGGCTCGATGGCTTTTGGGAGATGGATTGTTGCGAGACGGGTTGAGTCGGGAAAAGGGTGCGTTGGTTGATGAGCTGCTGCCGCCGGCCGGGGGGATTGATCCGCCGCCGGTTCGGGCCGTGTTGTTCGATCGGATACACGGGGGATGGATCGGGCGATGCCTTGGTGTTCATGAAGCGAGGCGGGGATCGGGTGCCGGGCTTGCCGAGGATCGCAGTGACGCGGTGGATCGGGCGGTTTTGAGTCTGCGGGTTTTGGAGTTGTACGGGCCGGGGTTCACGAGTGCGCAGGTTGGCGGATTGTGGTTGCTTACCATGCCGTTCCTACGGCCTTTTGGGGCGGAGCAGGCCGCGTTTCTGCGTCTGCTTGAGGGCGAGTTGCCCCCGGCCACGGCAGGTGACGGGAGTGGGTCGGGCGCATCGGGTGAGGCGATGATGCGGGCCGACCTGTACGGCTATGTGGCACCCGGGGATCCCCGGCGGGCGGCTCGGTTGGCTCGGAAGGATGCGGTGGTGTCGCATGCCGGGGAGGGGATGTACGCCGCTATGTGGTGTGCCGCCCTTGCGGCGGCGGCCTTCACGGCTCGGGATGTGGTGCAGGCGGTGGGAGTTTCGTTGCGGCACGTTCCGGTGGAGTCGGGGGTGTCGCGGGTGGTTCGGGACGTGTTGGTTGCGTATGCGCGTGGGTGGGCCTGGGATCAGGTGGTGGCCGACGTGGGGCCGGGGTCCGGGAGCGATGATCGGCACGACGCATCGGCGAGCGCGGGGCTGATCGCGGCTGGGTTGTTGTGGGGAGGCACCGACCCGGCTCGGCAGATTGGGCTGGCTGTGCGCGACGAGTGGGATGTTCATGCCATCGCGCCGCTGGTGGGCTCGATCGCGGGTGTGTTGTACGGCGCCGAGGCGGGATGGCCGGCGGAGGCGGCGACTCGGGTCGAGACCGCGTTGCCCGGGGAAGCTGCCTGCGCGTTGCGGGAGTTGGCGCGGCGCACTCTTGCGGTGAGCGGTACGGAGTTGCCCCTGAGGTGATGCTTGGACCACGGGCTGAGCGGCTTGGGGCGGCTGGGGCCTGGTCGATACCGGGTTGGTTGGCGGTTGGTTGGTTGGCAGGTTGGTTGGTTCGTTCGTTCGTGCGCGGGTTTTGTGGCCGGGCGCGGTGTGGCGGCCGGCTGCGGGTCCCCGTTGGGCGATTTGGATTATGGCGACTGCTGACGACTGCTCCGGGGAGGCGTCGGTGTGTCTGCTGGGGTAGTTGCGTTGTGGGTGTCGGCCGTCGGCGGTGCCGGACTGCCTCCTGAGGTGACGCTTGGTGGGTGGCCGCCGTTTGGGTTGGCGGCGGGCGACGTGTGGGGGCTGATGCGGGCGCCGGGTTGGACGAACCGGGTCCGTGGGGGTGTCCCGCCAAGGTCTTTGGGCGCTGGGGTAGTTGGCGCGGTGGACGTTGGCGGTGAGTCGTGCGGTGTTGCCTCCGGAAGGATCGGGGCGGTTTTGGTGGGTTGGGCTGGGGCCAAGGTGTGGTGGCTGGGCGCGGGGCCGGGTGTGTGGTGGCCGGCTGGCTGGGTGGGCCTGGCCGTGTCCGGCTGCGTCGCCAAGGCATCTGCTTTTTTGGGGAGTTGGCGGGGTGGCGTCGGGCAGCGGGTGGTGCTTGCCGGTGAGGGATGCGGCTGGGCTTCTGGTTCGGCGGGGGCGGCTGCGTTGAGAGGGGGCCTCGCCGGCGTGGGTTGGTTGCTGGGGCTGGTGGTGCGTGGGGTGTGGTGGCTGGTTGGACGGGCTCGGGCATGGCGGTTGCCCTGGTGGGGTGTGGCTGGCGGCGGTGGGGGACGGGCGGGCCCTGAAGGGTGGTTGGGCTGTGGGCTTGGTGGGGTGGGTGGACTGTGGTGGTGGTGGGTTGACCTCGGGCTTTCACGACGGGCTTGTGCTGTTCTTGATCGGATAGCCGGAGAGTACTGCTGAGCTGCAACGATGCGGCTTGCCGGGAGTTCTGTCCGCGCTGCGAACGAAGAAGCACTCCCCGGGTGAACGAGCGCATCGGGCCGCTCCCACCTGTTCGAGCCCTTGTCGGCGGTGGCGGTGGCGCGTAAGGACCCGCAAAATGGCTGGTCGCGGGTGTGACCTGTGCTGGATTCTGAGCGTATGCCTCGACGTCTGATGTTCGTGCAGTTGAAGACCGGCTACAACACCGACCGCGGACCCTCGTGGATCGGGTGGGTGGACTTCTCGAAGACCTGGAGCACCGCGTACTTTCATGGCCGGACACTGCGCCGGGCAGCGGGGATGTTCGACGCGAACTTCTACGACGTGCAGACCAACGAGGAGTTCTGGGTCTCCGGGCCGAAGCGGGACCGCACCGACACCCGCTACGGCCCCTCCAACTCCGAAATCGAGCCGGACGCCGTCGAGACCTATCACGCCTTCCTGGAGGGTGCTGCCCTGCCGGGCCGAGAAAACGGCTAGCCGCGCGCTCTCGTGAGCCGGCCTGTCCGCTTCTTGATCAGACACATGGAGAGTGCTCTGACCTGCAACGATGGGACTTGTCGAGGGTTCTGTCAGCTGCAAGGAAAGAAGCACTCCCCGGTGAAGCAGGCCATCGGGTCGTATCCGCCCGTCCGCGTCCGCGTCCGGGGCGACGGGGGCGCAATCGTCTCGCGGGCCGGCGGTGTGCTCCTGCTGGAGATCGTTCGCAAGTCCGGTCCGGAAGCGGCGATATCGGCGGCGTTGACGCCGTGGCGCAAACAGCGTGCGGTGCACGATCCGGGCACGGTGCTACCGGACCTCGCCCTCGCCCTGGTGGTGGCGCTGGGCGGGGGCTTCCTGGCGGACGTGGCCGGCCGTGCTGTGGGCCGAACCGCAACTGTTCGGGCCGGCGGCATCCGGCCCCACCGTCTTGCGCTTGGTGGAGACCCTGTCCGTGGCCGGGCCCCGCGCGCCGACCGCGATCCGCCGAGCCGGGGCCGAGGTTCGGACGCAGGTCTGGAAGCTTGCCGGGGTCGATGCCCTCGACGCGGACGGGCAGGTGATCGTGGACATTGACGGGGTGCCGGTGCCGGTGTCGGTGCACTCCGGGAAGCAGGGCGCGGCCGCGACCTGGAAGCGGACCTTCGGACACCACCCCCTGATGGCGTTCGTCGACCACGGAGCGGCCGGGTCCGGGGAATCTGTGGCCGGGCTGCTGCGACCGGGCAACGCGGGCGGCAACACCGCCGCCGACCACATCACCACCACCCGCCTGGCGCTGGGACAGTTGCCTGAGCACTACCGGTGCGGACGGCGGACCCTGATCCGCATCGACTCCGCCGGCGGCACCCACGCGTTCCTGAACCGGCCGACCGCGCGCGGCCGGTGGCCGTCCTACTCGGTTGGGACGACGATCACCGAAGTGGTCCACCACGCGGTGCCGCATATCCCGGCCCAGTCCTGGACGATTGCGCTCGAACCTGACGGCCAGGTCCGCGACGGCGCCCGGGGCGCCGAACTCGCAGGCGACGTCCTGAAGGGCCGGTCGATCGGGATGCGACTGATCGTCCGTAAGGAACGCCCGCACCCCGGTATGCAGTTGAGGTTCAACGACGTCGACGGGCTGCGTCTGACCCGTTTCGCCACCAACACGAACGGTACGGCGATCGCGGCCCTGGAACTGCGGCACCGCCAACGAGCCCGTGCCGAGGACCGCATCCGCGCCGCCCGCGACACCGGACCGGCCTGCGCAACCTGCCCCTGCACCACAGCGCCCAGAACCGGATTCGGCTGGAGATCGTGCAACTCGCCTTGGGCCTCCTCGCTTGGAGGCCGATGCTCGCCCTGACCGGCACCGCCCGCCGCTGGGAACCCAAGCGCATGCGTCTGCGGCTGTTCTCCGCCGCCGCCCGCCTGGCCACCACCGGGTGCCGCCGAATACACCGACTGGCCCGCCACTGGTCCCGGACGGATGCGATCACCACAGCCTTCGCCCGGCTACCAGCACTACCGAACCCCGCCTGACCTGCGGCAACGACTCACCGCGACGAGCGACCAAACACCCCGGAACCGCGGAACCCGGCGCCCACCCGACGCGACGGTCGAGCCCACAACATGGCCGCCACCGCCCCGCCAAGCCGAAGCGGCCCGCCAGGCAAACCGGCAGACCGTCACGAAAGATCGAGGTTAGGCGATCCAGGGCGGGGTGATTTGGGGGGATTGGGATTGGGATTGGGAGTCGGAGTCGGGGTCGGTCGTGGGAACGTATGCGTGGGAATGGGCGGGAGATGTGGCTATTGCGGAGAAGCCGGATTCCGGGTGGGAGTGGAGTTGGCGGGGGGTGTTGGCCGGGAGGATCAGGGTGTCGCCCGTGGTTGCGGCGAATTGTTCGCTGTCGATGGTGACGGTGAGGGCGCCGGCGATGATGGTCCAGATCTGTTCGGTGTCGATGACGTGGAGTGGACCGGAGATTGCCGGGGGCATGTCGACACGCCACAGGGCTGTGTCGGTGCCGCCCTGGGTGGGGGAGGCGTAGGTGGTCATGACGGCGTTGGGGGTCTTGGTGACGCGGGCTTCGGTGCCGCGGATGACAGGCATGTGGTGATCTCCTAGACTCGTGCGCAATTCGACAACGTTGTTGTCTTTGCTGGTGGCTCAGATAGTGAACCAGGTTGTCTATCTGTGTCAAGAGAGTCGTCAGGAGACGTGTTCATGGCTGCTTCGGGAGTGGGCGGAGCCGATGCGGACGGTGCGGCCGCGGAGCCGCCCGGCTTCGAGCTGCCGTTGCGGCTGTTGATGGCCTTTCGGGTGTTGATCGACGAGGTGCATGCGGAATTGGCTCGTCAGGGGCATCCGGACATGCGGCCCATGCATGGCTTCGTGTTTCAGGCGATCGGTCCACACGGGACCACGGCGGCGGATCTCGGGCGGCTGTTGGGGGTTTCGAAGCAGGCGGCGGGCAAGACGATCGATGGGCTGGAGCAGCTGGGCTACGTCGAGCGGCACACGGATCCGAACGACGCGCGGCGCAAGCTGGTTGGACTCACCGCGCATGGGGTCGACTCGTTGGTGAAGTCGGCCGCGATCTTCGAGGACGTCAGGGCCAAGTGGGCGGACCGGCTCGGCGCGGATCGGTTGCGTGCGCTGGAGGCGGATCTTCGGCTGATGACGCCCGGGGACGCGATCCACCTCGACATGCCGGCCTGGTTCGGCGGCGGCTGAGCGGCCGACCCGACGGCGGGCGAGCGGCCGAGTTGCTCGAACGGATCCGGGTCAAGTGCCTGCCGGTGCCCATCGGCGAATCCGCCCCGATCACCTCGGTGGCGACGAGGCCGGCAGCTCCCGCCGGGAGCGGCGCCACCTGCGCGGACCGCTGGATCAAGCACACCACCCCCGAACCGAAGTACCGCGCGTCACCCGCCGAAACGGAGGCAGCCGAGGCAGCCGAGGCGGCAGGCCGGCCCGGTTCGACAAGGAGAGGTACAAGCGACGCAAAGAAGTCGAGCCTACGATTACCGGCTCGAGCGTCCAGGAGCGTGGCCACTCGACATGACCGGCGTGCCTACGTGTTCACGGGCACCGTCACCGCGGCCTCGATCCGCCCGGGCTCGGGCCCCGACGCGCCGGTCCCGTCAGCGGGCTTCCAACTCTTCGGCCCGCCGCTCGAGTTCGGCCGCCACATCGTCCCAGTCCGGACCGTGCAGCCAAAGGTTCCGCGCGGCCTCCCGGAGAAGAGCCGGCTCGTCCGGCCGCTGTAGCAGTACGAGGCGATAGGCGAGGTTGCGGATCCACACCGGAAGCCGGCCGTCGACCAGGTGTGGACAGAGCTTCCGCAGCATCGACAAGATCGCGTCCGCGTCAGCGAACGTCAGCTCTTCGACGAAGTAGTGCTCACGGTGCTCCCGACCGCACGCCGGTGTCGGATCGTACTCATCTCCGTAAAGACACCGGGCGTGCTCGGTCAGCGTGCTGTGCATGCGCCGCAGCCTACGACGTCGTGATCCGCCGGACAGGCCCTACGAGGCGGCGTACGGCGGGGCGGGCCATCGGGCGGCGCCGATCGGGAACGCGGTTGCTGCGGGGTAGGGTTGCCCCCGCGCCGGGGCGGGGCGGCTCGCAGACGAAAGCGCGCTGCCCCGGGGAGCCCGTGCATCTGGCATCCGCGCTCCCGCGCCCGGGTTCCCGCTCGCGGCTCCACTTGGGCACACGTCCGCGCCGCGCCTTGATGCCGCGTTGGGCTCCGCGTCTGTGCCGCCCGGCCCTTTGCGCTCGCGCCCCGCGCCTTTGCGTCTCGCGCCCCGCGCCCCGCGCCCCGCGCCTCGCGCCTCGCGCTGTGTCCGTTCCCGGGGACTTCGCCCCTGTACCTCGTGCCGCGTTGATTTCCGGGGCGGGCTTGGGTTTGCGGTTCCGGTGCCCGGGAGGTGGGGGCTCCGGCTTGGGGCGGGGGGTTACTCCTCTGGGATTAGTGGGGGTCCCTTGACGTCGGGTGGAGTAATGCGGAGATCGGTCCTTGGCCGGACGAGTGGGGTGGGGTTGGGCGGAAGCCTTGGGGCATGGAGATTTTGGCGCGGGAAGAGAGCGGCTCGGGGGTCGACCCGGGCGTGCCCGTACGGTCACGGCCACGGCCGCCGCGGCGGGGGCGGTTGTGGGGGTTGCCGTGGGTTGTGGTGGGCGGATGGGTGCTGGTGGTGCTGGTGGCGGGGATGTTCGCCGCCAAGCTCGGTGACGTGCAGCGCAACGAGGCCGTGGACTACCTGCCCGCCAACGCCGAGTCCACCCAAGTGGCCCGGATCCAGGGCGGGTTGCCGGGCGGCGACGCCATGGACGTACAGATCGTGTATCGCCGCGACGGCGGATTGACGCCCGTCGACCGGCAGACGGCCGCCGCGGGGGTCGCCGACGTGGTGGCTCGGCATCCGCTCGTGGGTGGTGCGGCGCCGGCCGTGCAGGAGTCGGTCGATCACACCACGCTGCGCTACGCGTTGTCCGTCGACCGCCGGGGCGCCGAACCGGACGACATCGTGCCGGACATCCGAACTCTCGTGGAGCGGCATCCCGACGGGCTCGACGTGCGCGTCGGTGGGCCCGGCGGCATCACGGCGGACATGCAGGAGGTGTTCTCGTCCATCGACGGGACGCTGATGCTCGCGAGCGTGCTCGTGGTGGCCGTCTTGCTCATGCTGACCTACCGCAGCCCCTACCTCTGGATCGTCCCGCTCGTCTGCGCCGGAGTCGCGGTGGCCGTCGCGACGGCGACGGTGTACGGGTTGGTGCGGGCGTTCGGGATCACCGTCACCGGGCAGAGTTCCGGCGTGTTGACGGTGCTCGTGTTCGGGGCGGGCACCGACTACGCGCTGCTCCTGGTGGCCCGCTACCGCGAGGAACTGCGGGTACACGAGCGGCCGTTGGCGGCCATGCTCGCCGCGCTGCGCGGTTGCGGGCCCGCCGTGCTGGCCTCGTCGGGGACGGTCGTGGTCGGGCTGCTCTGCCTCACCGCCGCCGATCTGAACAGCAGTCGGGGCATGGGGCCGGTCGGGGCGGTGGGCGTGGTGTGCGCGCTCGCGGTGATGACGACCCTGCTGCCGGCGATCCTCGTGTTGCTCGGGCGGCGGGTGTTCTGGCCGTTCGTGCCGGTGTTCGGGAGTACGCCGAAGCCGGGGCGCGGGGCCTACGCGCGGATCGGAACGTCGGTGTCCCGGCGGCCGATCGCCGTGCTCGTCGCGGGAGTGGTGCTGCTCGGAGCCGCGGCGTTGACCGCGTTCGGGCTGCCGGGCGCGCTGCGGCAGAGTGACGGCTTCACGAAGAAGCCCGAGTCGATCGTGGCCCAGGAGATGTTGAGCGCGGCCTTCCCGGAGCAGTCCGGTGCGCCGATCGCGGTGCTGGTGCGGAGCGAGCGGGCCGAGGCCGTGCCGGCGGCGGTGGGCTCGACCGAGGGGGTCGAGCATGTGCGTCAGGGACGAACGGCCGGTGGGTGGACGGAGATCCTGGCCTTCGCGAAGGATCGACCCGAGTCGGCCGGGGAGCATGCCACGATCGAGCGCCTGCGGGCGATACCCGATGTCCGAGTCGGCGGCCCCACCGCGCAGCAGATGGACACCGCGCACACCACGGCCAGGGACCGCCGCGTCGTCGTGCCGCTCGTACTCCTCGCGGTACTGCTGGTGTTGATCGTGCTGTTGCGCAGCCTGGTGGCGCCGCTGATCCTGGTCGCCGCCGTCGGGTTGGTCTGGGCGGCGTCGCTCGGACTGGGCGGGCTGGTCTTCGAGCACGGCTTCGGGTACGCGGGCGTGGACGCGCAAACGCCGCTGCTGACCTTCGTGTTCCTGGTCGCGCTCGGAGTGGACTACGGCATCTTCCTGATGCACCGTGTGCGGGAGATGGCGCTGCGCGGGGATTCGGTCCGGATCGCCGCGCCGGCCGCGCTGGAGACCACGGGCGGGGTGATCGCCTCGGCCGGGTTCGTGCTCGCGGCGACCTTCTCGGTCCTCGCGCTGCTGCCGCTGGTCTCCCTCGTGGAACTCGGATTCGTGGTCGCGGTCGGGGTGTTGATCGATACCTTCCTGGTCCGGACGTTCCTGGTCACCGCGGCGAGCGTGGCGCTGGATCGGTGGATCTGGTGGCCCGGCCCGCTGTCCCGACGGTCCACGCGGGACACGACCGGGACCCGGCAGGCGCAACCGCCCGCGTCGTCCCGGAAGATGGCGGTGTGACGACACGAACGAGGTGGGGTGGGGCGTCCGCCGCGGACGCCCTGCTCGCCGTCCTGTTGGCGGCGGGGGCGCTCGGCGCGGCGCGGGTGTGGTCGGCGCAGCGGGCGCTGGACCCGGTCGGCGTGGCGCTGTTGGTCGGTGCCACGCTTCCGCTCGCCTGGCGTCGGGTCCGGCCGGGGACGGTGCTGGTGCTGACGTTCGCGCTCACCGTGCCCTACCACCACCGCGAATATCTGCACGAGAGCGCCGCGGTGCCGGCGTTGGTGGCGTTGGGGACATACGCGGCGTACGTGCGGCGCGGGGCGGCCGTCGTGGTCGGGGTGGCGGCGCTGACCGTGGCGATCGTGGCGATGACCCTGGGTGGTAGCGACGGGCCGAGCTGGCGCGATCGTTGCGGGATGGCGGGCTGGGTGGTCGCGGCGGTGATCGCGGGTCAGGCGTGGCGCAGCCATCACGACTACGTGAGCGCGATCATCGATCGGGCCGAGCGGGCCGAGCGCACCCGGGACGAGGTGGCCCGGCGCCGGGTCGCCGAGGAACGCCTGCGGATCGCGAGGGACTTGCACGATCTGCTGGCGCACAGCATCACGCTGATCGGCGTCCAGGCGGGGGTGGCCGCGCACCTGGCCGCGCAGGAGCCGCCGGCCGACCGCACGGTCATGGTGGGCGCGTTGGACACGATCGCGCAGACCTGCCGGGACGCCCGCCACGAGCTGCGGGCCACGCTCGCGGTGTTGCGGGACGCCGAGGAGGTCGCGTCGTACGAGGCGGTGCCGGGCCTGTCCGGTCTCGACGGCCTGGTCCCGCTGGCGGGCGCGGCCCGCTCCGCCGGCATCGACGTCACCCTGACCGGACACGACGGCCCGACGCCCGCGCCCGAGGTGGGCGTCGCCGTGTACCGGATCGTGCAGGAGGCGCTGACGAACGTGGTCAAGCACTCGCAGGCGCACACGGTCCGGGTGGAACTGATCGCCGATGACGCCGAGTTGCGGGTGAGCGTGGTCGACGACGGGCACGCGAAGGGGGTCGGGGAGGGCACCGGCTTCGGCATCCTCGGAATGACCGAACGGGCCCGCAGCGTGGGCGGCACATTGGTCGCGGGCCCGGCTCCCGAAGGCGGGTTCGCGGTCTCGGCGGTGTTGCCGATGGCACGGTCGGAGGACGCGGGGTGAAGGCGACGCCGTCGTGCCGACTGCCCGGCCGCGCCGGTTGTGCCGGCTGTGCCGACCGCCCCGGCCGGCGGGTTTCGGATGAACGGGGGAGTGTGTGATGGGCGATACCTTGCGGGTGTTGCTGGCCGACGATCAGCATCTGGTGCGGTCGGCGTTCGCGATGTTGGTGGCCTCGGCGGCCGACATGGAGGTGGTCGGTGAGGCCGCCGACGGGCGGGCCGCGCTCGAACTCGCCCGGGAGTGCGAGCCGGACGTCGTGGTGATGGACATCCGGATGCCGATCCTCGACGGCATCGAGGCGACGCGGCTGATCGCGGCGGATCCGGAGTTGTCCCGGGTCCGGGTGCTGGTGTTGACGACCTACGAGGACGACGAGAACGTGCTGGCCGCGTTGCGGGCGGGTGCCGGCGGGTTCCTGGTCAAGGACACGCGCCCGGCCGAACTCCTGGCCGCCATCCGCACGATCGGGGCCGGCGAGGCGCTGCTGTCGCCGGGCCCGACCGCACGGTTGATCTCGCGCGTGTTGCGGATGCCGGCGACGGCGAGCACGGGTGCGCCGGGCTCGACGCGGGTGGCCGACCTGTCGGCGCGCGAACGCGAGGTGTTGACGCTGGTCGGACGAGGGCTGACGAACGCGGAGATCGGCACGCTGCTCGGGCTCAGCCCGCTGACGGCCAAGACGCACGTGAGCCGCATCATGGCCCGGCTCGGCGCCCGGGACCGGCCACAACTGGTGGTCATCGCCTACGAGTCGGGGCTGATCGTGCCGGGGGACGACCTGTCGCCGACGTAGCGTTCGGGCCACGGCGTACCGGGACCGCCACCGAGGCCCCACCGAAACCACGACCCCCGGACCCCGACCCGCCCGGACGGCCCGCGCCGCCCCCCGGCTTCGCGCGCCGCTCAGTCCCGGTACTCCGCCTCCGGCGCCGTCGCATCCCCCGACTCCGGGATGTAGCGCCCCAGGTAGGTGTCGAACAACCGACGCCAGGTGCCGTCGCGCCGGATGCGTTCGAGGGACGCGTTGACGAAGCGGACCAAGTCCGTTTTGCCCTTGGCGATTTCGAGCCCATAGGGCTCCCTGGTCAACTTGGGCCCGACCATGCGGATGAAGCGGTCCTGCGCCTGGAGGCCGGCCATGACGGTGTCGTCGCCGACCGCCGCGTCGGCTTGGCCCTGCTGGATGCGGACGAGGCAGTCCGTCCAGTTGTCGCCGGTGACGTCGACCAGGCCCCGCGTGGCGTGTACCGCGTCGGCGGCGGTGGTGCCGCCGACCGTACACACCCGGGTCCCGCTCGGCAGACCGGCGAGGCCTTTCGTGTGGTCGGCGCCCGCGGCCGGGGTGTCGTCGACGATCAGTACCCGCTGGCCCGACTCGTAGTAGATCGAGCTGAAGTCGACCACGGCCCGGCGTCGGCAGTTGACGGTGACGGACTTCGCCACGATGTCCACCGTGCCGTCCGCGACCGACTGTTCGCGGATGTTGTTCGGCACCACCCGAAAGCGCAGTCGATCCGGGTCGTTGCCGCCGAACAGGTCCGCGGTGATCTCCCGCACCAGGTCGACGTCGAAGCCCTTGAGCCGGTTGTGGTCGGTCACGTCGGCGTAGCCGAACGGGTAGGCGCTCTGGTCGATACCGACGATCAGGTAGCCCCGCTCCAGGATGCGGGTGAGCGAACCGTCGGTGCGGTAGTCGGCCGCGCGGGGCGGGCCGGAGGCGGGCCGCAGGCTCGCGGTGGGGTTCCCGCAGGCGGCGGGTGGTTCGGTGCCGGCTCCAGGGGCGAACCCGGGTGCGGTCGCGCCGGCGTCGGCGGGTGCGCCTGACGTCGTGGAGCGGGCGGACGTACAGGACGCCAGTGCCGCGAGCACGATCAGTGCGACCGCCATCGACAGCGCGGACGTCCGCCGAAGTCCGGTTCTCCGGCCTCGCCGAAGCCGGACCCCCCGGTCGCTCCGACGTCGCGGGTGTCGAGCCGCGCGCGGAGCGCTCCCGTCGGGACACCGAAGTCCCGTGCACGGTAAGGCCCGAAGCGGGCGGCGGGTCGTGCCGTGCGGTCGCACCGCGTGCCTGTACATGACGCGTCACCTCCCGGGGCGGTGTGCGCGACACCGCTCGACGCGGCCGATACGGCCTTGATCGAGACGCTACCCGGGCGAACTCGCGGGCTACCGGGGGTAATCCCCCGGATTGTCGAGACCGTACGCGGGCGCCCGATCGGCGTCGGGGCCGTCGGCCCCCAGGCTCCCCGTCAAGCAGCGTTGGATCTGGGGACCGAGCCAGGCGACCACCTCGGGATGCGTCATGGCCACGATCGGTGGCAGTCGCAGAACGTATCGGCACAGGGCGAGGCCGAGTACCTGGGTGGCGATCAGGCCGGCGCGCCGGGGCGCCTCGGCGGGGTTCGGGCAGGTGCGGAGTACGAGCGGGGCGAGCTGGTCCGCGAAGACCGCGCGCATACGCTCGGCGGCGTCGTCGTTCGTCAGCCCGGTCCGCAGCAGGATCAGCATCGCCTCGTCCCCCTCCCACCGGTCGAGGAAGTGTGCCGATAGCACCGCTCCGAGCTGTGAGCGCGGGACCGCGTCGAGCGCGGGCAATCGCAGATCGACGTCCGCCGCAGCGGCGAACAACTTCTCCTTCGTGCCGAAGTAGCGCATCACCATCGACGGATCGATCGCCGCGTCCGAGGCAATCGCCCGAATCGTCGCCCGTTCGTAGCCGTCGGCGCCGAATCGTTCCCGGGCGGCGGCCAGGATCACGGCCTTGGTCTCGATGGACGACCTTCGCGGAGTACTCATGCCAACGATTGTAGGCCAACGTCTGTTGACTTGGCGCCGCAGGTGGGCCATGGTTATGCCAACAGACGTTGGCCAACAAACGTTGGCCTTCGTGTCCGGCTTTCGGTCTCGGCCTTCGACCCCAACCCCAGGAGCCCCCGATGAGCACCCGACTCCCCGCCACCACCGATGTCCTCGTCGTCGGCGCCGGCCCCGCCGGACTGACCCTCGCCCTGGCCCTCGCCGCCCGGGGCCGGGACGTCACCGTCGTCGACGCCCACACGGCCGCCGAGCAGACCTCGCGGGCCGCCGTCGTACACGCCCGCACCCTCGAGGTGCTGGCCCCGCTCGGAGTGGCCGCCCCGCTCGTCGCGCAGGGCATCCCCGCACCGACGTTCACCGTCCGCGATCGGGATCGCGTGGTGGTCCGGATCGAGTTCACCGACCTGCCCACGCGATACCCGTACTCGCTGATGGTTTCCCAGGCCACCACCGAGGCCGCGCTCCTCGACCGCCTCACCGCACTCGGCGGCACCGTCTTGCGGCCGTATCGGGTGACCTCCCTCGACCAGGACGCCGACGGCGTGACCGCGACCTTCGAGAGCGGCGAACGTCTCCGCGCCGGCTGGGTGGTCGGCGCCGACGGCATGCACAGCACGGTGCGCGACCAGGCCGGGATCGGCTTCCAGGGCGGCACCTACGCCGAGTCGTTCGTCCTCGCCGACGTACGGCTGAGCGGCGCGGTCGCGGGCGACGAGGTGGTCCTGTACTTCGCGCCCGCCGGCCTCGTCGTGCTCGCCCCGCTCCCGGGCGGCCGGCACCGGATCGTCGCACCTGTCGCCGACGCGCCGCACGAGCCGTCGGCGGCCTACGTCCAGGAACTCCTCGACGTTCGCGGTTCGAAGACCGGTCGCGTGGTGGTCGAGGAGGTCGTCTGGGGCTCGCGCTTCCGGGTTCACCACCGGATCGCCGACACCTACCGCGCGGGCCGGATCCTGCTCGCCGGTGATGCCGCCCACGTACACAGCCCGGCCGGCGGCCAGGGCATGAACGCCGGCATCCTCGACGCGGTGACCCTGGCCGAGGCGCTGGGCTCGGTACTCGACGGCGGCCCCACCACGGCCCTGGACACCTACGGCGCCACCCGCCGCCCGATCGCCGAACGCATCGTCAAGCTCGCCGACCGGATGACCCGGGTGGCCACCCTCACCCCCGCGCTGCGGCCCCTGCGCAACATGGTGCTGCGCACGCTCACCCGAATCCCCGCCGTGCGCCGCCGACTCGCACTGCAACTCTCGGGCTTGACCTACCGCTGACCCCGCCGGGACCGGCCCCGCCCCTCAGACCCCCGCCGGCCACAGCGCCGCGCCCGGTGCCGCGTCGCCCATCCCGACCCGCGCGTCCGGAATCGGCGATGCCCCGACGTGCTCCCCGCCGGTCCGGTCCAGCGCCCCCGACAGGTCCGCCCACAGGTCCGCCTCGTGTTCCAGGCCGATCGACAGGCGGAGCAGACGCGGGCCGATGTCGCCTTCGGCGCGCGCCGCGTCGTCGATGACCCGGTGGGTCAGCGAAGCCGGGTGCTGGATCAGCGTGTCGACGCCGCCGAGACTCACGGCGGGGGTGATCAGGCGGAGCGCGCCGACCAGCCGCATCGGGTCGCCGGTCGGTTCGAAGGCCACCAGGGCGCCGCCGATGCTCGGATAGTGCACCCGCGCCACCGCCGGGTGTGCGGCCAGTCGGGCGGCCAGCGCGGCGGCCGTCGCGGAGGACCTGGCGACGCGGATCGGCAGGGTCGCGAGGCCGCGCAGCAGCAGATAGCCCGCCAGGGGATGCAGCAACGCCCCGGTCGCGAACCGGATTTGCCGCAGCGCCTTGGCCCACTCCGGATCACAGGCCACCACACCGCCGAGCACGTCGCCGTGTCCGCCGAGGAACTTGGTCGCACTGTGCAGGACCAGACGGGCACCCGAGGACGCCGGCTGCTGCAGGACCGGCGTGGCGAACGTGTTGTCGACGAGCAGCGGTATCTCGCCCGCCTGCGCCGCGAGTTCGGCCAGGTCGAGTTCGGCCAGCGTCGGATTGGCCGGTGTCTCGACCATGACCAGACCCGTGTCGGGCCGCAACGCCGCCGCCACGCCGTCCGGTTCGACCCAGGTGACCTCGGTGCCGAGCAGGCCGCCGGAAAGCAGGTGGTCGGTGGTGCCGTACAGCGGCCGGACCGCGACCACGTGCCGTCGCCCCCGCGCGGCGGCGGCGAGCAGGCACGCGGTGACCGCCGCCATGCCGGTCGCGAACGCCACCGCGTCGGCGCAGCCCTCCAGTTCGGCGAGCGCCTGCTCGAAGCGGCGCACGGTCGGATTGGTCAGCCGACCGTAGATCGCCGAGCCGTCGGGCAACTCGCCCTCCGCGTAGGCGTCCAGGGCGAGCGCCGCGGCCGGCAGGTCCGGCAGGGGATAGGTGGTCGACAGGTCGATCGGCACCGCGTGTACGCCCAGGGCGGCCAGGTCGTCGCGGCCGGCGTGCACCGCACGGGTCTCGAACGTGTGCCGCGCGACGGGGCCGGTGGAGCCGGCGCCGGCAGCGGTGGTGCCGGAAGGGGCGAGGCCGGCGGGCGCGGTGTCGGTGCGGCCGGCGGTGGCGGGGGAGTCCGGTCGAAGGTCCATGGACGTCATCCTGGGGCGACCCCCGGAGAATCTGCCCGGACGCCGAATTATCATCGCCCGATGAGCCAATCCATCGCCCTCGATCCGACCGACCTGGGCATTCTCCGGGCTCTCCAGAACGATGCCCGGATCAGCAACAAGGCGCTCGCGGCCGAGGTCGGCATAGCACCCTCGACCTGCCTGGACCGGGTGGCCCGGATGCGCGCCGCCGGGGTGGTGAAGGGCGCGACGGTGGAGGTGGACGCGGCTGCGCTCGGGCGACCGCTGCAGGCGATGCTCGCGGTGCGGGTACGGCCCCATCACCGCGCGGTGCTCAACCCGTTCGTCGGGCATGTGCTGAAGCTGCCGGAGACCCGCGCGCTGTACCACCTCGCGGGCCCCGACGACTTCCTCGTGCACGTCGCGGTCGCCGACGCGACCGGGCTGCAACGACTGGTGGTGGACGGGTTCACGGCGCGCACCGAGGTGACCCAGGTGCACACGATGCTGATCTTCCAGCAGTGGTCCGGCGGTCCGCTCCTCCCGCCCGAACCGTCGGTTCCCGCACGGCGCCTGACAGCGGGTTAGCCGTACACCCCGGACTCAGTCGGCGTCGGGCACCGGCTCCGGGCGCGGGTCGACGTCGTCGGCGCCCTCGCCCTGTCGGGCGGACGACACCACCCCTGCGGCCACGGTCAGCGCCGCCACCGCCCCGGCCGCCGGCACCGCCGCCTCGCCCAGGAACGTGCAGGCCAGGACCAGGACCGCGGCGGTCGGCAGCAGTATCTGCTGGGCGGCACCGCGCTTGTGGTGGCGGGCGTGCAGCGCCCATGTGGCGACCAGGAACAGCCCCGCGGGGATCGTGACGCTCGCCGCGGCGGCGATGTCGGAGATGTGCGCCTCGCCGACTGCCTGCTCGACGGCGACCTCGAGACCGGCCCCGATCGCGGCGGCGGAGCCGAAGATCACGTAGTGGCCGTAGCCCCACAGGAACGCCTGTCGACTGGATCGCAGGTATTCGTGGATCGGCGCGGCGAAGTAGATCCAATAGGCCGCGAACACGATCAGCAGCCCGCCGGCGGCGATCGGCAACAACTCGTCCAGTGCGGCCTGGTCGTCGAGCGCGGTCTGGATCGCGACGGTCGCGGCGGACACGCTCTCGCCGAGCATGATGAGGGTGAACAGGCCGTAGCGCTCGGCGATGTGATGCGGATGCCAGCTGGTGGAGCGTCCGCGTTCGGCGATGGCCGGTACCGCCATCTCGGCGATCGCCAGCGGCGGGAAGCCCCAGTTCCAGGCGGCGTCGGGGAGGAGCAGGAGCAGCACCCAGCCGATCTGGACCAGCACCACGCCGGCCGCGTAGCGCAGCGCGGTGCGGCGGGCCGCCGGGTCGGTCTCGTCGTGGGCCGCGCGCAGCCACTGGAAGGTCAGCGCGAGGCGCATGATCAGGTAGCCGACGATGGCGACCGTGTAGTCGCTGTTCTCGAACGCGCGCGGGACACCGGCGGCCAGGACCAGGACACCGGTGATCTGGATGAGCGTGGCGACGCGGTACAGCGGGTCGTCGCAGTCGTACGCGGAAGCGAACCAGGTGAAGTTGACCCACGCCCACCAGATCGCGAAGAACACGAGCAGGTATCCCGCGATCCCGTGCCCGGGGTGGCCCTCCGCGAGCGAGTGCACCAGGCGGCTGCCGGCTTGCGCGACGGCCACCACGAAGGTCAGGTCGAAGAACAACTCCAACGGCGTGGATGCGCGGTGCGGCTCCGTGGAACTGCGCGAGGTCATGCGGCGCAGGATCGCGGCGGGGCGCGTGGGGTGGGTCACGGGGTGGGTCCTCTCGATCCGGGCGTGATCATGCGCGGAGGGTATCCGAGAGGGGCGGGCAAAACGGGGTAATCCCAGCGGGCGGTGCGGTCGAGGTGGCCCGGGGTCGATGGGGTGGCCGGCCTGCGTTTGTCCTCAAACGCCGGACGGGCTGGGGGGTTGGTTGGATTGCGCCGCCGAGTGTCGCCAAGTGTCGGGTGGCGTTTGTGGTGTCCTCAGGCGCCGGACAGGCTGAGGTTGGTGGGCTTGTGCGTTGTGGTGTGGGCTGATGCGGTTGGTTGCGCAGGCGTTGTCCTCAAACGCCGGACGGGCTGGAGTTGGTTGGTGTTCGTGTGAGGTGTTGACGTGTGGCGAGGGGTGCGTTTGTCCTCAAACGCCGGACGGGCTGGGGGGTGCCGGATGGGCCGGAGGGGTGTTGGGTGGTGGGTCAGGTCAGGGTCGACGGGGTTAGGGATTGTGGGTGGGTGTGGCCTGATAGGGCCATGGACAGGTCGAACTCGGCCAGTAGGCAGCGGAGTACGTGGGTGATGCCTGGTGTGCCGCCCAGTGCCAGGCCGTAGATGTAGGGGCGGCCCAGGAGGACTGCGCGGGCGCCCAGGGCCAGGGCCTTGAGGATGTCGGTGCCGGTGCGTACGCCGCTGTCGAACAGGACCGTCACGTCGTTGCCGACCGCCGCCGCGATCTCCGGGAGGGCGTCCAACGCCGGGATCGCCCCGTCCAGTTGGCGGCCGCCGTGGTTGCTGACCACGATGCCGTTCATGCCGGCGTCTCGGGCCTTTCGGGCGTCGTCGGGGTGTAGGACGCCCTTGAGGACGATCGGTCCGATCCAGTTGTCGCGCAGGAATGCCAGGTCGGACCAGGTTTTGGTCGGGTCGGAGAACATTCCGGCCCAGTGCACGATCGCCGCCGTCGGGTCCTCGGCGATCGGGCGGCTCAGGCCGGCCAGGAAGGCCGGGTCGCTCAGGTAGTTGGCCAGGCCGATGTGCCGCAGGAAGGGCAGGTACGCCCGGTCCAGGTCGGTCGGCCGCCAGCCCAGGTACCAGGTGTCCAGGGTGACCACGAGCACGGTGTAGCCGGCCGCCCGCGCCCGGGCGAGCAGGCTGATCGTCACGTCGTCGTCGCGCGGCCAATACAGCTGGAACCACCGGGCGCCCGAGCCGGACGCGGCCGCGACCTCCTCCAGGGAGTACGAGGACGCGGTGCTCAACACCATGGGCAGCCCGAGCCCGGCCGCCGCCCGCGCGGTCGCCAACTCGCCCTCGGGATGCACGATCGACTGCACGCCGACCGGTCCGAGCAGCACCGGCGCGGGCGAGTCGGTGCCCAGTACCGAGCAGGACAGGTCCCGGACGCCCACGTCCCGCAACATGCGCGGGACGATCCGGCGCCGCTCGAACGCCTCGCGATTGGCCCGCATCGTCGCGCCCTCGCCCGCGCCGCCCAGAACGTAGCCGCGCGGCCCCGGATCCAGCCGTTCGCGCGCCGCCTCCTCCAACGCGCTCGCGCCCGTGGGGTACGGGGGTGTCTCCCCGGTCAGCAGTCCGTCGAGATAGAGCGAGTCCTGAAACGCGGAGAAGGGCCCGGCGGTCTGCGGCTCACCAATTTGCGCCTCACCGGGCTGCGGCCCACCGGCCCGCGCACCATCGGACACCGGGCCATCGACCATGACTGACACCCTTTCGCCGCACGGGATCCCGCAGAACCCTGCCGCAGCAATCTTCCCGATGCGGCGGGACAACAAGCACCTTCCTCCGGTGGAATGTCACAGCACACCCGAACGCCACGCACCCAGGGGAGGAATCCGCATGACCCGCACGACCCGCATCACCCGGATCCCGGGGATGGCCCTCACCGATCACACCTTCGTCGTCCCGCTCGACCACGCGCGTCCCGACGGGCCGACCATCGAGGTCTTCGCCCGCGAGGTGGTCGATCCCACCGCGACGGGCCGCGACCGGCCGTGGTTGTGCTTCTTCCAGGGTGGCCCGGGTCAGAAGGCCCAGCGGCCCCCGCGCGCCGGCGGTTGGCTGGCCCGTGCGCTGAAGACCCACCGGGTGCTGCTGCTCGACCAACGCGGTACCGGCCGCAGCACACCCGTCACACCGAGCCTGGCGGCGCGCACCCCACCCGACGAACTCGCCGCCCTGCTACGGCACATGCGCGCGGACTCGATCGTCGCCGACGCCGAGCTGATCCGCCGTCGACTGTGCGGCGACCAGCCGTGGGAGACGCTCGGCCAGAGCTACGGCGGCTTCATCACCCTCGCGTATCTCTCCCGAGCCCCCGAGGCGCTGAAGTCCTGTTACGTCACCGGGGGTTTGATCGGCCTGGACGTCACCGCCGAGGACGTCTACCACCGCACCTACCCGAGGGTGCGGACCAAGAACGCCGAGTACTACGCGCGCTATCCGGACGACGTGGAGGCGGTCCGCCGGCTCGCCGACCACCTCGCCGAGCACGACGTCCGGCTGCCCGACGGCGACCGACTGACCGTGCGCCGGCTGCAGTTCCTCGGCTCGGTGTTCGGGATGGGCGACGGTTTCGAGCGGGTGCACTGGATGCTGGACGAGGCGTGGGACGGCGACCGGGTCTCGGACACCTTCCGTGCCGCCGCCATGCAGGCCACCGCGCTGACCGACCAACCGCTGTGGGCCGTGCTCCAGGAGCCGATCTACGGGCAGGGCAAGGTCGCCACCGGGTGGGCCGCGGAGAAGGTGCGCGCGGGGCTGCCGGAGTTCGCGGAGAGCGCCGATCCGCTGCTGTTCACCGGGGAGATGATGTACCCCTGGATGTTCGAGGAGATGGCCGCGCTGCGCCCGTTCCGCGAGGCCGCCCACCTGTTGGCCGAGCACTACGACTGGCCCGTCCTGTACGACGTCGAGCGGCTGCGCGCGAACGCGGTCCCGGTGGCCGCGGCGGTCTATTTCGACGACATGTACGTGGACGCCGACCTGTCCCTGAAGACCGCGCGCGAGGTGGGCAACCTGCGCGCGTGGGTCACCAACGAGTGGGAGCACGACGGCTCCCACGCCTCCGGCGGCGCGGTCCTCGGCCGCCTGATGGACATGGTCGCCGGCAAGGTCTGACGCCGCCGACCGCGCCCGGCCGGCCCCGGGCACGTGGCCCGGGGCGCGGAGCCGGCGACGCGACGTCGATCCCGATCCCGCTCCCGGCTCAGCCCTCCCGCTCCGGCCCCGCCCACAGATTGCGGACGTGGCCGATGTGCCGGGCCATCACCTGCTCGGCCGCGGCCGGGTCGCCGCTGTCGAGCGCGTCGAGCAGTTCGAGGTGCTCGGCGGCGGACGCGGCGAGTCGGCCACCGCGCGCGAGCCGGGACAGCCCGTACAGGCGCGAACGTTTGCGCAGATCGCCGACCACCCGGACCAGGTGCTCGTTGCCCGCCAGCGCGAGCAGCGACAGGTGGAAGCGGCGGTCCGCCTCCACGTACCTGATCAGGTCGCCCGCCTCGGCCGCCGCGACGATCTCCTCGGCGACCGGGCGCAGCGCGGCGGTCTGGGCCGGGGTGACCACGCCCGCGAGGCGGGCCACCACCGGAACCTCGATCAGCGCGCGCACCTCGGTGAACTCGTCCAACTCGCGGTCGGACAGCTCGGTGACGCGAAATCCCTTGTTGCGTACGGCCTCGACCAGTCCTTCGTTGGCGAGGTCGAGCATCGCCTCGCGCACGGGCGTCGGCGACACGCCGAACTGAGCGGCCAACGCGGGCGCGGAATAGACCACGCCCGGCCGCATCTCACCCGCGATCAACGCCGCGCGCAACTCTCGTGCCACCCGATCCCGCAGGATCGGCCGATCGTCGAAGGACGGCAGCGCGAGCGCTCCGTGTCCCGTGTCCATGGTGCCTCCTCCCGCCATGTTACTGACGGTCAGTCACCGCTGGGGCGGGATCGCGACTCCGCGTGCGGAAGATCACCGAGGGTGAGTAGGGAACCGACCGCGCGCCCGCCCCTCAGAGCCGGAACCCCGCCGGGAACGGATCCTCCGGGTCGAGCAGATACTGCGCGGTCGCGGTGATCCACGCCCGCCCGGTGATCTCCGGCACCACCGCCGGCCGCCCGCCGACCTCCGCCTCGGCGACGATCCGACCGCGAAAGCGCGTCCCGATGAACGACTCGTTGACGAACGCCTGACCCACCGTCAACTCGCCCCGCGCCGCCAACTGCGCGATCCGCGCGCTGGTTCCGGTGCCGCACGGCGAACGATCGAACCAACCGGGGTGGATCGCCATCGCGTTGCGTGACAGCGCCGCGTCCGAGCCCGGCGCGAGGAACTGCACGTGGTGGCAGCCCGCGAACTCCGGCTGCTCCGGATGCACCGGCCTGGCCTGCTCGTTGATCGCCGCCATGATGGCGAGGCCGGTCTCCAGGATGCGGGTGCCCTCGGCCCGGTCGAACGGCAGGCCGACCTTCTCGATCGGCAGGATCGCGTAGAAGTTGCCGCCGTACGCCATGTCGTAGGTGACCGCGCCGAGCCCCGGCACGTCCACCGTCGCGTCCAACTCGTGGGCGTACGCGGGCACATTGCGCAAGGTCACCGAGCGGGCCGCGCCGTCGCGGACCTCGACCCGGGCGACCACGAGCCCGGCCGGGGTGTCCAGGCGGACCGTGGTCACCGGCTCGACCACCTCGACCATGCCGGTCTCGACCAGGACGGTGGCCACCCCGATGGTGCCGTGCCCGCACATCGGCAGACAACCCGACACCTCGATGAACAACACGCCGTAGTCGGCGTCCGGCCGGGTCGGCGGTTGCAGGATCGCCCCGCTCATCGCCCCGTGCCCGCGCGGCTCGTACATCAACAGTGTGCGGATGTGGTCCAGTTCGGCCATGAAGTGGCTGCGCCGCTCGGCCATCGTGGCGCCGGGGATCACCCCGATGCCGCCGGTGATCACCCGGGTGGGCATGCCCTCGGTGTGCGAGTCGACCGCGTGGTAGACGTGTCGGGAACGCATCAGTTCAACCCCTCCGCGAGTGCCTTCTCGGTGGATTCCCGGACGAAGGCTTCCTGTTCGGGCAACAGCGGCAGCCGCGGCGCGCGGCACGGCCCGCCGCGCAGACCCGCCAGATCCATCGACAACTTGATCGACTGCACGAACTCGGTGCGCGCGTCCAGCCGCAGCAGCGGGTGCAGGAGGCGGTACAGCGGCAACGCCGCGCGCGGGTCGCCGTGCACGGCCGCGCGGTACAGCTCCACGCTCGCGCGCGGAAAGACGTTGGCGTAGCCCGCGATCCAGCCCACCGCGCCGGCCAGCCCGAACTCCAGGGTGACGTCGTCGCTGCCGATCAACACATCCAGCCCCGGCGCGAGTTCGGCCACCTCGTAGGCCCGGCGCACGTCCCCGGTGAACTCCTTGACGCCGACCACGAGGCCTTCCTCGTACAGGTCCGCGAGCAGCCGGGGGGTCAGGTCGACCTTCGTGTCGAACGGGTTGTTGTAGGCCACGATCGGCAGCCCGGCCCGGGCCACCGTGCGGTAGTGGTCCATCACCGTACGGGTGTCCGCACGATAGGAGTTCGGCGGAAGCAGCATCACCGCACGCGCGCCCGCCTCGGCCGCCTGCTCGGTCCAGCGCAGCGACTCGGCCGCACCGTACGCCGCCACGCCCGGGAGCACCCGGTCGCCGCCCACCGCGTCGACCGCGACCCGCACCACGCGGGCTCGCTCCTCCGGGGTGAGCGATTGGTACTCGCCCAGCGAGCCGTTCGGACAGACCCCGTCACAGCCCGAGTCCACGAGCCACCGCACGTGTTCGGCGTACGCGTCGAAGTCCACCGACAGGTCCTCGCGCAGCGGCAGGGCGGTGGCCACCACGACGCCGTGCCACGGCTTGCGGTCGGCGCCGTCCTGCGGGGCGGAGCGCTCCGGGGCGGGAAGGTGCGGGTTTGTGCTCATGAGGCTCCTTGGGCGAGATCTCCGAGACGGATGGGGACAGCGATCGGACGGGTGGGCGTGGGCGCGGCGATCGGCCGGCCCAACACGTCGGAGAGCACGCACGCGGTGGCCTCGGCGCACATGCGGCCCTGACACCAGCCCATGCCCGCGCGGGTGAGCAGCTTGATCGAGCGTACGTCGTCCGCGCCCTGCCGCGCCGCGTCCGCGATCCGGCCGCGCGGCACCTCCTCGCAACGGCAGATCGGGGTGTCCTCGTCGGACCACGACGGCCAGCCCGACCGGATCGGGTAGAGCGCGCGCAGCCCGGCGGCGAAGCGGGTGAGCCGAGCCCGCCGGCGCAGCAGCGCCTTCGGCGGCGTCCGGCCGGCGACGGCGTACGCGGCCAACTCGCCCTCGACCTCGGACAGTTGGGCGCCGCCGATGCCGGTGCTCTCGCCCGCGGCGTACAACCCGGGCAGGTCGGTGGCCTGACGGGTGTCGACCGCGACGAAGCCGTCGGGGGTGCTCGCGCAGCCGAGTTGGCCGGCGAGTTCGAGTTGCGGGGTGAAGCCGTAGCCGACCGCGAGGGTGTCGCAGGCCAGTTCGCTTTCCGTCCCGGGCCGCACCCGCCAGTCGGCGTCGAGCCGGGCCACGGTGACCGAACCCAGCGCGCCCCCGTCGCCGTGCGCGGCGACCACGGCCCGGCCGGTGCGGTACGGGATGCGCCGCCGCGCCAACGCGGCGGCGTATCCCGCGGCCTCGACCACCCGGGCCGGGCTGTGCGGGGCGAGCGCGGCGGCCCGCGGCGTGGGGCGCGAGGCCTCGACCACCGCGAGCACCCGCACACCCGCGTCGGCGAGCCCGACGGCGACCGGCAGCAGGAACGGACCGGTACCGGCCACCACCGCCCGCCGCCCGGGCGCGACGCCGTTGCCCTTGAGCAGGGCCTGCGCGCCGCCGGCGGTGAACACCCCGGGCAGATCCCAGCCGGGGAAGGGCAGTTGCCGGTCGTAGGCTCCGGTGGCCAGGAGCAGTCGGCGACCGCGCACGGTCACCGCGACGCCGTCGCGCTCGCCCGCCACGGCATGCACGGTGAAGTGGTCGTCGCCGCGTTCGACCGCCCAGACCCGGTGTTCGGCCAGGTGCTCGACGGTGTGCAGGCGCGCGAGCGGCGCCCAGGCGGGCGGCCGGCCCGCACGGTGTCGGTAATACTGGCCGCCCGCCCGGGCGTTCGTGTCCAGGACGGCGACCCGCAGGCCGAAGCCGGCGGCGGTGACGGCGGCGGCGAGCCCGGCCGGCCCGGCGCCGACGACGACGAGGTCATGGAGGGTGCCGCGGCCACCCGAGTGGAGGCCCTTCTCGTGGTTCATCCCCTGGCCCATCGCGTGGCTCATGACGTGCTCACCTCGTCGTCGGGGCGCGCGGTCACCAGGCAGGCCCGCAGCGACGGCGTGCCGTTCACCGTGACCAGACAGTCGAAGCACACCCCGATGCCGCAGAACAGGCCGCGCGGCTTGCCCGCGAACCGGGTGGTGCGCCAGGACCGGATCCCGGCGGCGAGCATCGCGGCGCCGACCGTCTGGCCGGGCTCGACCGGGACGCGGCGGCCATCCACGGTCAGGTGGAAGCCGGCGTCGCCGGAGCGGTCGAGGGGGGCGGGGCCGGTTTCGTCGGTCACGCGGCTACCTCCGCGAAGCGGGTCGGGGCGAACGGGGCGAGGTCGACGTCGGGGCGCTCCCCGGTCAGCGTGCGGGCGATCAGCAGGCCGGTGGCGGGTGCCAGACCCACGCCGGCGCCCTCGTGGCCGCACGCGTGCAGCAGGCCGGGCGCGCGCGGATCCGGACCGACGACGGGCAGGTGGTCCGGACAGTACGGCCGAAAGCCGCGATAGGCGCGCAACACCGAGGCGCCGGCCAGGACCGGGAACAACTCGATCGCCTGCGCGGCCAGTCGGCGCAACACCGGCACCGAGAACGAGGGGTCGAAGTCCACCCGCTCCCGACTCGCGCCGATCAGGACGGTCCCGGCCGGGGTGCCCTCGATCACCGCCGACGAGGCGAGGTCCGCCTCGTCGCTGGCCACGTCCCCGGCATAGGCCGCCGCGTACACCTTGTGCCGCACGATCGGCGGCAGCGGCTCGGTGACCAGTACGAAGCCCCGGCGCGGCAGGATCGGCAAGGGGATCCCGGCGAGCGCGGCCACCTCGCCGGACCAGGTGCCGGCGGCGTTGACCACCGCGCCGGCGGCCAGGTCGCCGTGCGAGGTCCGCACGCCCACCACCCGCTCGTCGGCCCCGCGCAGGAAGCCGGTGACGCTCACCCCGGTGTGCAGCCGAACGCCGTCGGCCCGCAACATCGAGGCGGCGGCCAGGGCCGGCTGTACCTGGGCGTCCTGCGGATAGTGGGTGCCGGCCACGACGGCGCGCGACAGGTGCGGCTCGTAGTCGGGCAGGCGCGTGGCGTCGACGGCGTGCGCGGTGACCCCGCGGGCGCGCTGGGCCGCCGCCGTCGCCGCCATCGCGGCGGCCTCGGCCCCGGTCCGGGCGACGATCAGGCCGCCCTTGGGCTCGTATTCGAAGTCGTCGCGTTGTTCCGCGAGTTCGGCCCACAGGCGGAGCGAGAGCAGGGCCAGCGCGAGTTCCGGGCCGGGCTCCTTGTCCGAGACGAGGAGGTTTCCCTCACCCGCGCCGGTGGTCCCGCCCGCGACCGGACCCCGGTCGAGCACGGTGACGGACAGGCCCGCGCGCGCGGCGAAGTGGGCGCACGCGGCACCCACCACGCCCGCACCGATGACGACGACATCACTGAGACGGAGTTGGCTCACGTCAGTAAAATGTCACATTGCCCTTACGAGGTAAAGGGTTTGTCGACGCGGTTCCGTGGACAGGACGGCCCGCGACCCGTCCGAAAGCGGGGTTTCGGGTCGGTCGCGGGCCGTTCACGGGCCGTTCGTCGGCTCGGTTCAGTGGCGGGCGCCCTTCCCGGGGGTGTGCCGCCCGCTCCACGCGACCAGGTCGGCGCTGCGGTTGGTGATGATCCCGTCCACCCCCGCGTCGTTCAGCTTCGACCACTCGTTCGGGTCGTCGGGGGTCCACGCGAACACCGCGACGCCGGCCGCGTGCAGGCGGCGGACCAGGTCGGGATGCTTGGCGACCAGGTAGTAGGAGGGGTTGTACGAGGTCAGCCGCAACTCCCGGGCCAGCGCCACCGGATCCGCCTCGTCCTCGTCGCCCAGCAGGCCGAGCGGCAGATCGGGGGCGAGATCGCGGGTGATCCGCAACGACTCCCGATCGAAGCTCTGTACGAACACCCGGTCCGACATGCCGCTGTGGCGCACCTCGTCGACGATGCGGGCGATCTCCTCCCGGGTCTGCGGGTTCTTGATCTCCAGGAGCAGCCGCCCGCCCCGGGAGCGCAGATCCGCGAGTTGCCCGCGCAGGGTCATCACCTTCGTGCCGGCGAACTCGGGCCGAAACCACTTCCCGGCATCCAGACCGGCCAGCTGGGCCGAGGTCAGATCGCGAATGCGCCCGTGTCCGTCGGTGGTTCGATCCACCGTCTCGTCGTGCATGATGTGCGGCACGCCGTCCCGGCTCGGCTGCACGTCGTTCTCGATCCAGTCCGCACCCGAACGCCGGGCCGCCTCGTCGGAGGGCAGCGTGTTCTCCGGGGCCAGCGTGGGTGCGCCGCGGTGCGCGAACACGGTCATCCGGGCGCCGGCAGATCGCATGTACCGGCGACCGTCGATCACCGAGGAGCCGTTCGGCGCGCCGGCGCCGTCCAGGGACGGGCGCATCGCGGCCGGCTGGGGCGGCTCGGTGGTCGTCGCCACGCCGGCGGCGGACGCCTTTTTGCCGTCTTTGTGCATCCAGGCGGGCTCGGCGCACCGGACGGTGCCGACGGCGATGCCGGCTATGGCGAGCGCGACGCCGATCCGCCGCACGGGGTATCCCCGGCGGCGGTGCCGGTGTTGGGGTGGATCGATGGGCATCCCGGCATCGTAGAAGGTATGTCGAGCTGCCATTCGAATCCCCCCTGGATGACAGTGTGTGATCCTCGACATGCGTACCGTCACGAACGGTGTGAGAGTGGTCGGTGACCGCCCAACGGCTCTCTCCAGGAGGAAACGGTCATGGCCAAGCAGAAGCAGAAGCCGCATCTGAAGAGCAAGAACCCGATGCTCGCCCACACCGAGCACACCGACTCCGCCCCGGCGCAGCCGACCGAGGCGATCGACACGCTCGAAGGCCCCAAGGCCGACCGGCGCGGCAAGAGCGACCGACCCAAGGGCCGTCGTCGCTGACCGTCCGGTCGCTCCGGGGCGAGGGCCCCGGGGTGTCGACCCGAAGACTTCGCGGATACCCGGGGGAGGGGCGTGACGGACACACCGCCCCGCCCGGACGCACCCGAGGACCCCGCCGACCACCCGTCGGCGGGGTCTTCGGGTGTCCCACGCGGAGCGCGGGCGCCGCGACCGCGGGCAGGCGCTAACCGCGCGTGGGTCCGTACACCCGGCCGGTCCGGGTGGACACGTTGCCGAACAGGGCGCGCGGGGTGAGCCGGGCCAGGCCGACCACCGCCTTGTAGCGCAGGTCCGGCACACTGACCGACTTGCCCACCGCCAGATCGCGAATCGCCGCGGCGACCACCCGATCGGCGTCCAGCCACATCCAGTTGGGGATGTTGGACGTGCCCATCCCGGCCCGCAGGTGGAACTCGGTCCGCACGAAGCCCGGGCACAGCGCCATCAACCGCACACCGCTGCCCGCGAGTTCCTTGGCCGCGCCCTCGGTGAAGCTCACCACCCACGCCTTGCTCGCGCCGTACGTGCCGCGCGGCAGGAAGGCGGCGACGGAGGCCACGTTCACCACCCAGCCGCGCCCGCGCTCGCGCATCGCCTCGCAGGCGGCGGCGGTCAGCCGCAGCACCGCCTCGCAGTGCACCTTGAGCATGCGCAACTCCTCCGCGGTGGACGCGTCGAGGAAGCCGCCCTTGTTGCCGAACCCGGCGTTGTTGACCAGTACGTCCACCGGCGCCTCGCGGTCGGCCAGGCGGGCCTCGACGGCGGCGATCCCCTCGTCCAGCGACAGGTCGGCGGCCAGCACCTGCACCGACACGCCGTGCTCCTCCCGCAGTTCGCGGGCGCATTCGGTCAACCGTTCGCGGTCGCGCGCGACCAGGACGAGGTCGTGCCCCTCGTGGGCGAGGCGCCGGGCGAACGCGGCGCCGAGCCCCGCGGTGGCACCGGTGATCAGTGAGGTCGTCATACCTCCCCACCCTAGTAACCGCGGACCGGCCGGCCGGTCCACGCCATCCGGGCGGGGCCGGTTCGGCGCGTGGCCGCCGCGGGCGGCGGCCGGCTGGAACAATGGCGCGCGGGGGCGGATCCCGGAGGGAGGTACGCGATGGCGGCTGCGGTGCGCAAGGTCGGCGGACTCGTGCCGCCCGCCCGGGGGACCCGGCCGCGCAATCGACGCGAACTGATCCTGGCCGCGGCGGCCGACCTGTTCTACCGCCGGGGCTACGCCGACGTGGCGATGAGCGACATCGCCGAGGCGGTGGGCATGGGCCCCTCCGCCCTGTACCGGCACTTCCGCAGCAAACAGCACCTGCTCCTGCAGGTGGTGCTCGACGGGATCGCGCCGGTGCGCGACGCGCTGGCCCGCAGCGCCGTGGACGACCCGGACACCGTGCTGCGCGCGGTGGTCGCGGCCACCCTCGACCACCGTGAGGTGGGCGTGTTGTGGCAGCGCGAGGGCCGGTTGTTGCCGCCGGAGGAACGCGCAGAGGTGCGCCGCGAGGTGCGCGCGGTCACCGCCGTGGTCACCGCGCTGATCCGCAAGGCCCGCCCGCGATTGTCCGCCGGGCAGGGCGAGGTGCTTGCCCGCAGCGGCCTCGGGGTGCTGCTCAGCCCGTCCTTCCACCGGATCGACCTGCCCCGTCCGGAGTACGTCCGCCTCCTGGTGGACCTGTGTCGGGCGGCGGTCACCGCGGATCCGGCGGCGCTGGGGCCGATCGCCGAGGCCCCGACGCCGGCCGGGATCGGGCTGCGCTCGCGGCGCGAGGCGCTGCTCGGCGCGGCGGTGCGGATGTTCGCCGACCAGGGCTACGCCGGGGTGGCCATCGAGGACATCGGGGCCGCCGCCGGGATCGCGGGCCCCAGTGTGTACAACCACTTCGAGAGCAAGGCCGACCTGCTGTGCGCCGCGGTGACCCGGGGCCTGGAGTGGCTTTTGCTGGACATGACGCGCGCGCTCGCGGGCGCCGACGACGCCGAGACGGCGCTGCGCGTACTGCTGCGGTCGTATGTGCGCTTCTCCCTCGACCGCAACGATCTGGTGCAGTTGTTGGTCGCGGAGGTTTCGCACCTGCCGACGCAGGCGCGCCATCGGGCCCGGCAGGCGCGGGTGGACTACCTCATGGAGTGGACCCGGTTGTTGTGCGCGGTCCGGCCGCAGTACGGCGTCGCGGAGGCGCGGATCCGGGTGCACGCGGCGCTGAGCGCGATCAACGACGTGGCCCGGATGCGGCATCTGCGCGAGACCGACGGCGTGGCGCCGACCCTGGCGGTGGTGGCCGGCGCCGTGCTCGGCCTGACGCCGGCCTGACCCCGCTCGGGGGGCGGGTGGTTCAATCGGCGGCCGGGGGCTCCGGGAGCGGGTCGGTGCCGCCGAGGCGTCGGCCGAGCCGGACGGCGATCTCCTGCATCCGGCCGGTCATCCAGCCCTCCTCCATCGCCCGGATGCGCGCCTCGGGGCCGGAGATGGACAGCGCGGTCGCGGTCGGCGCGCCCGGCACCACCACCGCCACGCAGCGCACGCCGAGTTCCTGCTCCTGGTCGTCGATCGCGTAGCCCCGGGCCCGGATCGTCGGGAACTGGGCCAGCAGTTCGGCGGGATCGGTGACCGTGTGCTCGGTGTGCGAGGCCAGCGGCCGCCCGCCGAGCACCCGTGCCGCGTCGGCCTCGGGCAGTTGGGCGAGCAGCACCTTGCCCACCGCCGTGCAGTGCGGTTGCACCCGGCGGCCGACCTCGGTGAACATCCGCATCGAGTGCCGGCTGGGCACCTGGCCGACGTAGACCACCTCGCCCGCCTCCAGGACCGCGAGGTTGGCGGTCTCGCCGGTGGCCTCCATCAGCTCGGCCAGATACGGCCGGGCCCAGCTGCCGAGCAGGCGGCCCGCGGTCTCGCCCAGGCGGATCAGCCGCGGGCCCAGGGTGTAGCGGCGCGACGCGTCCTGGCGCAGATAACCCAGTGACACGAGGGTGCGTACCAGGCGGTGGATCGTGGGCATGGGCAGTCCTGAACGCGCGGCGAGTTCGCTGAGCGTCAGCACCCCGCCGGCGTCGGCGAGCAGTTCGAGGAGGTCGAACGCGCGTTCCAGGGACTGGACGCCGCCACCCGTGCCGTTGCTGCCTGCGTTGACTGCGGCCACCGACGATCCTCCACACGACTCGGTTCGACGGGATTCGTCGAGACTGAGTTCAACATGTTGTTGAACTTCCGTTTCCCGGAAACTAATGTCCACTCTACAAAAGAACGTCGACGGCGAAGGAGAGCCACCCATGAGTGCACCGACCATCGTGGTCAAGCACGGCGGCGCGAGCGGCGGCTCCGTGCCGCGGGCGGACGAAGTGCTCGGCCCCGAGGCGCTGCGCTTCGTGGCCGCGTTGCAGCACCGGTTCGGCGGTCGCCGCCTCGAACTGCTCGACCGGCGCCGCGCCCGGCGCGCGGAGATCGCCCGCACCGGCCGGCTCGACTTCCTCCCGGAGACCGCCGACGTGCGCGCCGCCGACTGGCGGGTCGCCGAGGCGCCACCCGCGCTGCGTGATCGCCGGGTCGAGATCACCGGGCCGGCCGACCGCAAGATGACGATCAACGCGCTCAACTCCGGGGCCCGGATCTGGCTCGCCGACTTCGAGGACGCCTCCGCGCCCACCTGGCACAACGTGGTGGCGCACCAGCTCAACCTGATCGACGCCTACGACCGGCGGATCGACTTCTCCACCGCCGAGGGCAAGAGCTACCGGCTGCGCCCGGACGACGAACTGGCCACCGTGGTGATGCGCCCGCGCGGATGGCACCTGGACGAGCGGCACATCGTGGTCGACGGCGCGCCGGCGTCCGGCGCGCTGGTCGACTTCGGGCTGTACTTCTTCCACAACGCGGCCCGGCTGCTCGATCGGGGCCTGGGACCGTACTTCTACCTGCCCAAGATCGAGAGCCACCTCGAAGCCCGGTTGTGGAACGACGTGTTCGTGCACGCGCAGGACCTGCTCGACATCCCGCGCGGCACGATCCGGGCCACCGTGCTGATCGAGACGGTCACCGCCGCGTTCGAGATGGACGAGATCCTGTACGAACTGCGCGAGCACGCCTCGGGGTTGAACGCCGGGCGGTGGGACTACCTGTTCAGCATCGTGAAGAACTTCCGGGACGCGGGCGAGGCGTTCGTGCTCCCCGACCGCAACGCGGTCACCATGACCGCGCCGTTCATGCGCGCGTACACCGAACTGCTCGTGCGCACCTGCCACCGGCGCGGCGCGCACGCCATCGGCGGGATGGCGGCGGTGATCCCCTCCCGCCGGGACGCGGGGGCCAACGCGGCGGCACTGGCGAAGGTGCGCGACGACAAGGACCGTGAGGCCGCGGACGGCTTCGACGGGTCGTGGGTGGCCCACCCGGACCTGGTCCCGGTGTGCCGCGAGGCGTTCGACGCGGTGCTCGGCGATCGGCCGAACCAGCTCGAACGTACCCGCGACGAGGTCGAGGTGACGGCGGATCAGCTCCTCGACGTGGCCTCCGCCCAGGGCTCGCCGACCGCCGCCGGGCTGCACGGCGCGGTCGGTGTGGGCCTGCGCTATCTGGAGGCGTGGCTGCGCGGATACGGCGCGGTCGCCGTGTTCGGCCTGATGGAGGACGTCGCCACCGCGGAGATCTCCCGCTCCCAGGTGTGGCAGTGGATCAACAACGGCGTGGTGCTCTCGGACACCGGCGAGAAGGTCACCGCGGACCTGGTCCGCCGCCTCGTCGTCGAGGAACTGGGCGCGCTGCGCGAGGACTTGGGCGATGAGAACTTCGACGCGGGCCGCTGGACGCACGCGCGCGAGCTGTTCCTGCGGGTCGCCCTGGCCGAGGAGTTCGTCGACTTCCTCACCCTGCCGGGATGCGAACTCATCGACTGAGTCGAGCCGTTCGTTCATCCCCACACGCGCGGAACGGCCGGGTCCATCCCGGCGGTCGTGGGGCGCGTCCGATCGGACGGGCCCGGCCGTTTCGCACCCTCCCCCCACACCCCTGCCGACTTCGAACAGGAGACAGCCGATGGCCCGCATGTTCCTCAATGGTCAGGCGATGGAGGGTGGCCCGTTCCACCACCACCTGGAGGGCGCGCCGCTGGTCGCCCGGACCCGCACCGCCCCCGGATACCGCTTCTTCTCGATCGGCGACCGCTGCCCGGGACTGCTGCCCGACCCGACGAGCGAGGCGCGGATCGCGGGCGAGGTGTACGAGGTCCCCGACGAGGTGTTGCGGGACAACCTGCTGCCGACCGAACCGCCGGAGTTGGAGTTCGGGATCATCAAGCTGGAGGACGGCTCGGCCTGCTTCTCGATGATCCTGCGCCGCGGCGAGTCGGAGTCCGGCCGGCACAGGGAGATCACCGAGTTCGGCGGGTGGCGGGCGTACCTGCGCACCCTCGGGCGCGAGGCGTAGCCGTCGGCGTGGAGTGCTCCGCAGGCCCGAGCACGGGCGCGACGTGTGGGCGAAACGCCTCGGCGGCGCCCATATGATCACGGTATGACTGCCGAGAACGCCGCCCTGGCCGCCGTCCTGGAGGACACCGACGGGGAGATCGACCCCGCCGACCTGCTCGCCGCGATCGTGGCCGGCGGGGTGGTGGTGGCGATCGACGACACCGAGTCGGTGGTCTTCATCCACGGGCAGGACGGCAAGCCGTGGTTGGCGGCGTTCGTCGACGCGGCCACCTGCGCCCGGGACGTCCCGCACGCCCGGCCCTACGTGTGCGACGCGGCCCGGCTGGTGGACATCGCCGGGCGGACCGGGGTGCGGACCATGACGGTGGCCTCCGCGACGCAGTGCGCGACGGTACCGCTGGCCCTGGTGGCCAAGGCGTCGGCCGCCCGGGACTGACCCCTGCCCGCCGGCGCTACTTCGCGCGCAGTCGGGCCGCCGCGCGGCTCACGTTGCGGGCGATCTCCTCCTCGTCCACCCGGGACAGGTGGCCATGCTCGACCACCTCGCGGCCGTTCACGAGCAGCAGGGTCAGCGGAGCGGCGGCGCCCAGGACCAGCGCGGCCACCGGGTCGGCGATGCCGGCGTGCAGCACGTCGTCGATCCGCCACATGGCCAGGTCGGCGAGCTTGCCCGGTTCCAGGGAGCCGATCTCGTGCTCCCGGCCGAGCACCTTCGCGCCGCCCGCGGTGCCCAGGCGCAGCGCCTGACGGACCGTCAACGCGCCCGGGCCGCCGCGCAGTCGGGCGATCAGCAGCGCGTTGCGCAGCTCGGTACCCAGTTCCCCCGACTCGTTGGAGGCGGCGCCGTCCACGCCGAGACCCACCGGGACGCCGGCGGCCAGCATGTCCGGCACCCGGGCGATGCCCGCCGCGATCCGGGCGTTGGAGGAGGGGCAGTGCGCCACGCCCGTGCCGGTGGCGGCGAACTTGGCGATGTCCGAGTCGTCCATGTGGATGCAGTGCGCCATCCACACGTCCTCGCCCAACCAGCCCAGGCTCTCCAGGTAGTCGGTCGGCCCCATGCCGAATCGTTCCCGGCAAAACGCCTCCTCCTCCACCGTCTCGGCACCGTGGGTGTGCAGCCTGACCCCCTTGGCGCGAGCCAACTCGGCTGCGCCGCGCAGCAGTTCGGGGGTCACGGAGAACGGCGAGCAGGGTGCGGCGGTGACCCGGACCATGGAGTCGAAGGAGGCGTCGTGCCAGCGGTCGATCGCCTCGGCGGTCGCGGCGAGCGCCGCGTCGGTGTCCTCGACGCACGCGTCCGGCGGCAGTCCCCCCTGCGAAGTGCCCAGGTCCATCGATCCCCGGGTGGGTTGGAACCGCATGCCCAACTCGGCCAGTGCGCGGATCTCCGCGCCCAGGATGTCGCCGCCGTCCTCGGGGAAGACGTAGGCGTGATCGGCGGAGGTGGTGCAGCCCGAACGCAGCAGCGCGGCGGCCGAACCCTGCGCCGCGGCGTAGCACATCTCGTCGTCGATCCCGGCCCAGACGGGGTAGAGCGTGACGAGCCAGTCGAAGAGGCCGCACTCCTGCGCGAGGCCGCGCGTGATCCATTGGTAGAAGTGGTGGTGGGTGTCGACCAGGCCCGGGGTGAGCAGGTGCCCGGTCCCGTCGATCCGGCGCACGACCCGTTCCAGGCCGGCGGGGGCGGGTCCGGCGCCGACCGCCTCGATGCGGTTGCCGGCGACCACGACGTGGCCGAAGTCGTATTCGGTGTCCCCGGCGTCGACGGTGGCGATCGCGCAGTTCTCGATCACGATGCGCCCGGGGGTGGTGGTGTCGCCGGCGCCGGCGGAGGTGGTGGGTCCGGTGGAGCTGTCGACGGACATCGGCGGTCCCTTCGCGGCAGCGGTGTCGGTGGGTTCAGTCCACCGGGATCAGTGGTGTGACACCCTCACGGTGCACCGTGCCCTCGATCAGACCGTAGGGCCGATCGGAGGCGTAGTACACCTCCTTGTCGTTCTTGATGCCCATCCGCTCCATGTCGACCAGGAAGTGGTGCTTGTTCGGCAGCGACAGGCGGACCTCGTCCACTTCGTGCCGATGGGTCAATACCCGGTCCGCCATCGCGTACAGGCTCTGCTGGAGCGAGTGGGAGTAGGTCTCGGCGAACGCTTCCAGCAGATGCCGGCGCACCTGTGTGTACGAGCGTTCCCAGTCCGGTTCGCCCGCGCCGGCGGAGGCGTCGAAGGAGAACCGCCAGCGGGCGCAGACCCGGGTGGCCAGGATGCGGTCGTACGCCTCCTGGAGGGTGGTGTAGCGGTCCTTGATGTAGCCCCGGAATTCGGAGGCGGTCGTGTTCATCACGACCAGGTCCTTCAGTCCGGAGACCACCTGCGCCCGTCCGTGTTCCCAGACGATCTCGGTGGTGCGGGTCTCGCTCGCGTCGCGGACGAACGAGTGGTGGATCTCGTCCGCGCCGACGAACCGCTCGCGCCCCGGGGCCGAGGTGATCCGGTTCCACGGGTATTCCTCGATCCGGATCCGGGCCCGGGTGATCGACGGCCGCGATTCGACGAAGTGCCGGGCCAGGCGTATCCCGTAGGCCTCGGCGGAGTCGATGCCGTGTTCGCGGGCGAAGGCGAACACGGTGTTCTTCATGGTGTCCGTCGGCAGCACCTTGTCGTTGCCGCCGGTCAGGTGGGTGTCGGACAGGTCGCCCGACAGCGCGACGCCGACGTTGAGGTCCTTGACCTCGTGCCGCTCGGTGTCGCGGCGGACCCGGACGACGCGGGTCTCCGCCTTTCCGTACTGGTTCTGCCCGAGCACCATCGGCATGTTGTCAGCTCCCTCGATAAACGGAATATCCGTACGGGTTGAGCAAGAGCGGTACGTGGTAGTGCGTTTCGGGATCGGCGGTGAAGACCACCCGCACCTCCGGGAAGAACGGCGTCTCGCCGCGGGCGCGTCGGTAGGCGCCGACGTCGAAGACCAGGCGCACGTCGACGGGGCCGGCGGCCGGATCGACGCCGAGCGCCGGCAGGTCCGGGCAGCGGCCGTCGGCGTTCGTCGCGGACGTGCCGAGCACGATCCAGGTGCCGTCGGCGGTGCGCCGGGACAACTCGACGGGGACGCCGGGGGCCGGGCGGCCCTCGCTGGTGTCGAGGATGTGGGTGGAGATCACGCGCGGATCAGCCCTTCCAGGCGCAGGCGGTTGATCTTCCGCAACTCCTCGCGGGTGACCTCCCACTCGGTCGCCGGGTCGTTGTCGAGTCGGTGGCGCAGTTCGGCCAGGATCTGCGCGGCGCCGCGCCCGCTCGCGCAGATCAGGAAGACCCGGCCGAACCGGTCCCGGTACGCGATGTTCCCGGCCCGCAGTTCGGCCGACAGTGTGTCGTCCGCCTGTCGTACGCCCGCCTGCTCGCGGGTCGACCGCGGATCGTCGTGCCGGGGGCGCCCGATCACGGCGTGTCCGGCGATCGCCTCCAGCAGATCGTCGGTGGTGAGCGCGGCGGTCGCCGCGTCGGAGCCCGCGAACAGCGTGTCCGGGTCCGCGTAGGGGCGTCCGGCCAGCACCGCCGCGATCCAGGCGCGACTGGCGCATACCTGCCCGAGCAGTCGGATCCCCTCGTCGATGGACGCGTCGTCGAGCCGTTTCAGCCCTGGGGTCGATGGCATGTCGAGACCTCCTCGCTCCGCGGGTACTCCCGTCCAGAGGTGAGCACCACGCCCGAGCGAGTACCCGGCGTCGGCACTGGCCGGAACGCTAGGCGGTGCGAATCCCGATCGTCAACAGTTTGTTGAAGTGCGTCATCGGAGTGATCGTGCGACCTCGGTTCAGGGGCGCGCGTCGCGGTTCAGGTAGTTGTAGACGGTGAAGCGGCTCACCCCGAGGGCCGCGGCCACCGTCTCGACGCCGTGGCGGATGGTGAACGCTCCGCGTTGTTCGAGAGTGCGGACCACCCGCTGCTTGTCCTCGCGGCCGAGGTCGGCCAGCGGGCCGTATTGGCGTTCGGCCTCGCCGAGGAGGCGGTCCAGGGCGCTGTCGAGGCCGGGCAGGCGTACGGCGACGGCGGGGTGGCCCTCCCAGTCGAGCACGACGTCCTCGGGGCCGGCGTCGCCGACCGGGACGAACTCGGCGCCGATCGCGGTCACCAGGGGCTTGATCGCGGCGGACAGGGGGTGTTCGGCGGTGCTCACGCCCGGCCTCCCGGCGTCTGCGGCACGGTCGTCACCTGGATCGAGATGCGGGACGCGCCGACCCCGAACGCGCCTCGGCACACCCGGTCCAGCGCCGCGAGCACCACCGCGGCCTCGCCCTCGGCGGTCGTACCGAACGGGCCGACCTCCACGTCGAGACCCGCCTCGTCGAGGGCCCGTCGGGCCTCCAGGGCATGGGCCGGCACGCCGTCCAGATCGAACGGCTCGGTCGAGAACTCCATCCGCAATCGCACGCCCGAACCCTAGCCGGCCGATCCGGGGCAGGCCAGGCTGCCGCGCACCCACCCTTGACAAAGTGTTGAAACCGCGTGGCATGATTTCGTTCAGCAGAATATTACTTCCGCATTATGGAATCGACGTGGAAGAGGTGATCCCGTGAGCGCTCGCGAACTGCGCTTCGACGTCAATCTCTCGATCCTCTTCACCGAACTCCCGCTCCTCGAACGGCCCGCGGCCGCCGCCGAGGCCGGCTTCACCGAGATCGAGCTCTGGTGGCCCTTCGCCGGGCCGATCCCCGCCGACGCCGAGTCGGACGCGCTGGCCCGGGCCGTCCGCGACGCCGGCGTCGCCCTGGTCGGGCTGAACTTCGACGCCGGGGACATGCCCGCCGGGGATCGTGGCCTGCTGTCCCGGCCCGCCGAGGCGGCGCGCTTCCGGGCCAACATCGACGTCGCGACCGGCTTCGCCGGGAGCCTGGGCTGCCGCGCGCTGAACGCGCTGTACGGCAACCGGGAGGACGGCATGGATCCGCGGGCCCAGGACGAACTCGCCCTGGAGAACCTGGTGTCGGCGGCCGTCGCCGCCGAGCGGGTCGGGGCGACCGTGCTGATCGAGGCGCTGAACACGCCGGAGAACCCGCGCTACCCGCTCGCCGGCGCGGCCGACGCGCTCGCCGTGGTGGACAAGGTGAACGCCGCGACCGGCCTGGGCAACACGGCCTTCCTGGCCGACTTCTACCACCTCGCCCGCAACGGCGAGGCGCCGGCGGGAGTGATCGACGCCCACGCCGACCGCTTCGGCCACGTGCAGATCGCCGACACCCCCGGACGGGGGCAACCCGGCACCGGCGAACTGGACTTCGACGACCTGTTCCGCCGACTCGTCGCCGCCGGGTACACCGGGCGCGTCGGCCTCGAATACAAGCCGGTCGGCGCCGCCGCGGACAGCTTCGGCTGGCTCGCGCGCGAGCTGCGCGGCAACAAGGGAGGGACCGGATGACCGGCGCGGCGGACACCGGGCGGATCGGCTTCGTCGGTCTGGGCATCATGGGCGGCCCGATGGCGGCCCATCTGGTCCGGGCCGGCCACCGGGTCACCGGATACGACCTGGAGCGAGCCGCGATCGACCGGCTGATCGCGGCCGGCGGCGAGGGCGCGGCGGGCATCGCCGACGCGGTGCGCGAGGCGGACGTGGTGATCACCATGGTGCCGGCCGACCCGCAGGTCGAGCGGGTGATGTTCGGCGCGGGCGGCGTCTTGGCGACCGTCGCGCCCGGCACGCTGGTGATCGACATGAGCTCGATCAAGCCCGGCACCTCGATCGCGGTGGCCGGGGCCGGCGCCGAGCGCAAGCTGCGGGTGCTGGACGCGCCGGTCAGCGGCGGCGAGGCGGGGGCGATCGAGGCGGTGCTCTCGATCATGGTCGGCGGCACCGAGCGGGACTTCGCCGCCGCCCGGCCGCTGTTCGAGGTGCTCGGCCGCACGGTCGTGCACGTCGGTCCACACGGCGCGGGCCAGACGGTCAAGGCCGCGAACCAGCTGATCGTCGCGGGCAACATGCAACTCGTCGCCGAGGCACTGCTGTTCCTGGAGCGCGCGGGGGTGGACACCGAGGCGGGGCTGAAGGTGCTCGCCGGCGGACTGGCCGGCAGTACCGTCCTGGACCGCAAGGGGCGGGTGATGCGCGACCGCGACTTCGAGCCGGGGTTCCGGATCGACCTGCACCACAAGGACATGGGCATCGTCACCGAATCGGCCCGCGAGTTCGACCTCGTGCTGCCGCTCGCCGGACTCACCGCGCAACTCGTCGCCTCGCTGCGCGCCCAGGGCGGCGGCGGGCTGGACCACTCCGGCCTGCTGCTCGGCCTGGAACGGCTCAACGGCGGTCCCCGCGAGTGTGGTTCGGCGACCGTCGGCACCAAGGACAGTGTTTCGAAGCAGGGAGACAACTGATGGCACCCCGTCGTGTTCCGGTCATGAACGCCGTGGTGGAGGTGCTGAAGTCGGAGGGCGTGGACACCGTGTTCGGCTGCCCCGGCGCGGCCATCCTGCCGCTCTACGCGGCCCTGGAGGCGGTCGGCGGGATCGAGCACCTCATCGTCCGGCACGAAGAGGGCGCGACCCACATGGCCGACGGCTGGGCCCGGACCAACGGCGGTGTCGGCGTCGCGATCGGCACCTCCGGTCCGGCCGGCACCAACATGATCACCGGCCTGTACACCGCGCTCGCCGACTCCGTCCCGATCGTGTGCGTCACCGGTCAGGCCGTGTCGAGCAAGCTGCACCAGGAGGCGTTCCAGGCGGTCGACATCGTGGAGGTCGCCAAACCGGTGACCAAGTGGTCGGTGCAGGTCAAGGAGGCCGCACAGGCTCCCTGGATCTTCCGCGAGGCGTTTCGGCTGGCCCGCTCGGGCCGCCCGGGCCCGGTGTTGATCGACCTGCCGCTGGACGTGCAGCGCCGGGAGATCGGGTGGGACTCCGAGGTGGACGCACCGCTGCCGGTGACCGAGGTACACCCGCACCAGCCGCGGGTGGACGCCGCGCTGGACCTGCTGCTCGCCGCCGAACGCCCGCTGCTGCTCTCCGGCGGCGGGGTGATCATCGGCGAGGCGCACGAAGAACTGGTCGAACTCGCCGAACTGCTCCAGGTCCCGGTGCAGGTCACCCTGATGGGCAAGGGGTCGATCGACGAGGACCACACGCTCTACAGCGGGATGACCGGCGTGCAGACCTCGCAGCGCTACGGCAACGCCTCGTTCCTGGAGTCGGACCTGGTGCTCGCGCTCGGCGCCCGCTTCGGCGACCGGCACACCGGCACGCTCGATGTGTACCGGGGGGAGCGGAAGTTCATCCACGTCGACATCGAACCCACCCAGATCGGCAGGGTGTTCGAGCCGGACCTGGGCATCGTCTCGGACACCCGGCTGTTCCTCCAGGCGATCCTGGCCACCGCCGAGAAGCGCGGCATCCGCCGTGAGGCGGGCGCGTGGGTCGCGCGGGTCCGGGAGTTGCGCGCGTCGTTGACCCGGCGCGAGGACTTCGACACCGTGCCGATCAAGGCGCCGCGCGTGTACAAGGAGATCAACGAGATCTTCGACGCGAACACCTACTTCGTCACCGCGATCGGGCTCTACCAGATCTGGGGCGGCCAGCACCAGAAGGCGTACAGGCCGCGCCACTACCAGGTCTGCGGTCAGGCCGGCCCGCTCGGCTGGGAGATCCCGGCGGCGATCGGGGTCAAGAAGGCGCTGGGGCACAACGATCCGGACGCCGAGGTGGTGGGCATCGTCGGCGACTACGGCTTCCAGTATCTCGTCGAGGAACTGGCCGTGGCGGCGCAGTACAACGTGCCGTTCGTGATCATCATGATCAACAACGAGTATCTGGGCCTGATCAGGCAGGCGTCGATCCCGTACGAGATGAACTACCAGGTCGACATCCACTACGACGAGGTGGGCACCGACAACGTCAAGTTGATGGAGGCATACGGCTGTTCGGGCACCCGGGTGATCGAGCCGGGCGACATCCGCCCGAGCATCGAGTGGGCCCGCGAGGAGGCGCGGCGCACCTCGCGGCCGGTCCTGGTGGAGATCATGATCGAGCGCGAGGCGAACACGCCGCACGGGCCCGCGATCGACGCGGTCGAGGAGTTCGAGCCGGTGCCGTAGCGGACCGCCGCTCCCATCGACTCCGTCCGGTGGCGTCGACCCATTCCGGTGTCGTGCCCGCGTCACCGGGCGGTTGCCGTCCCCGTCGGTCCTGCCCGAAACGGCGGCCGCGTAGTTGACTGTGCCCTCTGTACAGCCCACCCGACAGCTCACCCGAAGGAGCAGCGCATGGGCCCGGTCGTCGTGCTGGCCCCCGACAAGTTCAAGGGGACCCTGACCGCGGCGGAGGCCGCGGCCCGGATCGGCGCCGGGATCCGCCGGGCACGCCCGGACGCACGGATTCGCGAGGTGCCCGTCGCCGACGGCGGCGAGGGCACGGTCGACGCCGCGGTGTCGGCCGGCTTCACCCGGATCCGGGCGCGGGTGAGCGGTCCCACGGGGCGGCCCGTCGACGCGGCCTTCGCGGTACGCGGCGCCACCGCCGTGGTGGAACTGGCCCAGGCATCGGGGCTCGCCCGGCTGCCCGGCGGACCCGAGCCGCTGACCGCCGACACCACCGGGGTGGGCGAGTTGATCGCCCGCGCGCTCAAACTGGGCTGCACCCGGATCGTGCTCGGCCTGGGCGGCGCCGCCGCCACCGACGGCGGCTCGGGCCTGGCCCGGGCGCTGGGGGTGCGCCTCCTCGACGCGGCCGGTGCGGACCTGCCCCCGGGCGGGGCCGCGCTGCGCGAGCTGGACCGGATCGACGGAGCCTCTGCCCTGGCCGCGCGGCTGGCCGGCGTCGAGGTGGTGATCGCCTCGGACGTGGACAACCCGCTGCTGGGCCCCAAGGGCGCGGCGGCGGTGTACGGGCCGCAGAAGGGCGCCACACCCGACGACGTGGCCGTGCTCGACGCGGCCCTCGCGCGCTGGGCGGAGGTGGTCGCCCCGGACCTGGCCGACGCCCCCGGCGCGGGAGCGGCCGGCGGCGCCGGATTCGGCGCGCTGGCGCTGCTCGGCGCGACCGTGCGCCCCGGCATCGCCCTGCTGCTCGACCTCCTGGGCTTCGCGGAACTGCTCGACGGGGCCCGGCTCGTGGTCACCGGCGAGGGCAGCCTGGACGCACAGACCCTGCACGGCAAGGCACCGGCCGGGGTGGCCGCCGCCGCCCGGGCCCGGGGGGTGCCCGTGGCGGTGGTGTGCGGCCGCGTCGAGTTGAGCCGGGAGCGACTCGACGCGGCCGGCATCGTCGCCGCCTACGCGCTGACCGATCTGGGCCCCGACAGCCCGTCCCGCGCAGGCGCCCTCGCCGAGATCGCGGGCGAGCGGTTGGCCCGCGACCTGCTCACCGCATCGGAGGACGCGCCGTGACCCACACCCCCACCCTCGTGCTGCGCTCGCGCCGGGTGCTCACCCCCATCGGCGAGCGGCCCGCCGACGTGGTCGTGGCCGGCGACCGGATCGCCGAGGTGCTGCCCCACGGCACCGCCCGCAGCGCGCCGGTCGAGGATCTGGGCGACGTCGCCCTGCTGCCGGGCCTGGTGGACACCCACGTACACATCAACGAGCCGGGCCGCACCGCGTGGGAGGGCTTCACCAGCGCCACCCGGGCCGCGGCCGCCGGCGGGGTGACCACCCTGATCGACATGCCGCTCAACTCGATCCCGGCCACCGTCACGGTCGACGCGCTGCGAATCAAGCGGGACGCGGCCCGCGGGCGGGTGTACGTGGACGTGGGCTTCTGGGGCGGGGCGATCCCGGGCAACACGGGCGAGTTGGCCGCGCTGCACCGGGCCGGCGTGTACGGCTTCAAGAGCTTCCTGGCGCCCTCCGGCGTGGACGAGTTCCCGCACGTGAACGCCGCCGAGCTGACCGAGGCGCTGACCGAACAGGCCCGGCTGGGCGCGCTCGCGATCATCCACGCCGAGGCGCCGCAGGTCCTGGACGCCGCGCCGCGGGTGCCCGGTCGGGCCTACGCCGACTTTCTCGCGTCCCGACCCGACGCGGCGGAGACGGTCGCCGTCGGGCAACTCTTGGACACCGCGGGGCGCACCGGCGCGCGGGTGCACGTGCTGCACGTGTCCTCGGCGGACGTACTGCCGCTGCTCGCCGCCGCGCGCGCGGACGGGATCGCGGTCACCGCCGAGACCTGTCCGCACTATCTGACCCTGGTCGCCGAGGGGGTGCCGGCCGGCGACACCACGTTCAAGTGTTGCCCGCCGATCCGCTCCGAGGACAACCGCGAGCGGCTGTGGCGCGGGGTCGAGGCGGGCGCGTTCGCCGCCGTGGTCTCCGACCACTCGCCGTGCACCACCGACCTCAAGCGGCTCGACGTCGGCGACTTCGCCGCCGCGTGGGGCGGCATCGCCTCCCTGCAACTGGGCCTGCCCACGGTGTGGACCGCGGCCCGGGCGCGCGGCCTGGCGCTGGCGGAGGTGGTCGCGCTGATGTCGACCGGACCGGCACGCCTGGTCGGCCTGGCCCGCAAGGGCACGATCGCGCCCGGATACGACGCGGACCTGGTCGCGTTCGACCCGGACGCGGTGTTCACGGTGGACCCGGGCGGGCTGCACCACCGCAATCCGGCCACCCCCTACGCCGGTCGCACGCTCACCGGCGTGGTCCGCACCACGTGGCTCGCGGGCGCGCCGGTGAACGTACACGGCACCCCGCGCGGGCGCCTGCTGGATCGTGTGGGGACGGCCGCGTGATCACCCCCGCGATGCGCCGCCCGCGCGGCCACGGCCCACCTTCCCCGAGCGGTCTCCCGTAGCCGCGAGCGCCCGCCCGCGGTTGTCGACTCCCGTTCCGGGCGAGGAGATTCCCCATGACCACCGACTTCACCGCATACGTCAATCTGGCCTCGCGCGCGCTCGGCGCCGGCGTGGTCGCCGCGAACGACGAGTGGTTCGCGGAGAAGGAGAACCTGCTCCGGGCCGAACCGCCGGTCTTCGCGCCGCACACGTTCGGCCCCAGGGGGCAGATCATGGACGGCTGGGAGACCCGCCGCCGGCGCGGCCCCTCGGCAGCGCACCCGCACCCCGAACCGGACGCGCACGACTGGGCGATCGTGCGCCTGGGCGTGCCCGGCATCGTGCGCGGGGTCGTGATCGACACCGCGTTCTTCACCGGCAACCATCCGCCGGGCGCCTCGATCGAGGCCGCCTCCGTGCCCGGCACACCCTCGGTCGAGGAACTGCTCGACCCGGCGGTCGCGTGGACCACGATCGTCGCCCGCACCGAGCTGCGGGGCGATACCGCGCATCCCTTCGAGGTGGCCGTGGCACGGCGGTTCACCCACGTACGGCTGAACATCTTCCCCGACGGCGGGGTGGCCCGACTGCGCGTGCACGGCGAGGCGGTACCGGATCCGGCCTGGCTCGACGGGCTCACCGTGGACCTCGCGGCGCAGGAGTACGGCGGGGTCGCCGAGGCGGCCAGCGACCGCTACTTCTCCTCGCCGCACAACCTCAACGCGCCGGGCCGTTCGCGGGTGATGGGCGAGGGCTGGGAGACCCGCAGGCGGCGCGACGCCGGCCACGACTGGGTGCGGCTGCGCCTGGTCGGACGGGCCGAACTCCTGGGCGCCGAGATCGACATCGACAACTACCTCGGGAACGCGCCGGGTTGGATCGCGCTGGCCGGGAGCGACGCGGCCGTGGATCCCGACGCCTGGTTCGAACTGCTGCCGCGCACCAGGGTCCAGCCGGACACCCGACACCGATTCCGCTTCACCGACGTGCCCCCGGTCACGCACGTACGCATCGAGGTCTTCCCGGACGGCGGGGTGGCCCGACTGCGGCTGCCGGGCCGACTGACCGAGGCGGCCCTGACCGCCCTGCGCGACCGCCTCCACACCGCCGGACCCGCATAGCCGACGAGGGAGTCGGATCCGAGACGAGCGAGCAGATCCCGCGGGAAGCCTCCGTCAGGGCTACTTAGCCCGTTCGCACCCCCACCAGTCTCACTCGTTCGGGTAATGGCCGGCCATCGGCGCAGCGGCGACGATTGACCGCGCAAACGGGTTCATCCAGGGGAGGCGGAATCGTTGTCGATCGATGCTGGGGCGCGCACGGAAGGTGACGCCCAGGACACGCAGGCCCGTTCGAGTCTTGCGACGGAGGCGGCGCGAAATCTCGCGACGACCACCAAGACCGTCCCGCAGATGCAGGACATCACGTCGCGATGGCTGCTGAAGATGCTGCCGTGGGTCCAGGTATCGGGTGGTACGTACCGGGTCAACCGACGGCTGAGCTACCGGGTGGGGGACGGCCGGGTCCAGTTCGTCCAGACCGGTTCCGATGTGCGGGTGATCCCGGCGGAGTTGGGCGAGTTGGCGCCGCTGCGCGGATTCGGGAACGAGGAGGTGCTGCGCGCGCTGGCGGACCGGTTCGTGCGGCGGGAGTTCGCGGCGGGGGAGACGCTGGCGACCCTGGGGGAGCCGACCGACCGGGTCTTTTTGGTCGTGCACGGCAAGATCAACCGGTTCGGCGAGGGCCGCTACGGCGACCGCACGGTGCTCGGACTGCACGGCGACGGTGACCACTTCGGCGAGCGCATGCTCGTCGACCGGGACGCGACGTGGGGGTACACGGCGACCGCGGCCACCTCGGTGATCGTGCTCGAGATGACCCGGGAAGCGTTCGACGCGGTGGGGGCCGACGCGTTGCGCACGCACCTGGCCGAATACGCCGAGGACACCAGTCGGCCGCAGAACGCCAAGGGCGAGGCGGAGATCCCGATGTCCGCCGGCCACCACGGCGAGGCGCTGTTGCCGGGCAGCTTCGTGGACTATGAACTCAAGCCGCGCGAATACGAGTTGAGCGCCGCACAGACCGTGCTCAAGGTGCACAGCCGGGTGGCGGATCTGTACAACCAGCCGATGGATCAGATCGAGCAGCAATTGCGGCTGACCATCGAGGCGTTGCGCGAGCGCCAGGAGCACGAGCTGATCAACAACCGCGAGTTCGGGCTGCTGCACAACGCGGACTACGATCAGCGCATCCAGGCCCGGTCCGGCCCGCCCACCCCCGACGACATGGACGAACTGCTCAGCCGGCGACGCGGCTCCAGGCTCTTCCTGGCCCACCCGCGCACGATCGCCGCGTTCGGCCGCGAGTGCAGTCGGCTCGGCCTGTACCCGACCACGGTCGACGTGGGCGGCAACCAGATCCCGGCCTGGCGCGGCGTGCCGATCTTCCCGTGCAACAAGATCCCGATCTCGGCGGGGCACACCAGTTCGATCCTGGTGATGCGTACCGGCGAGGACGACCAGGGCGTGGTGGGCCTGCACCAGACGGGCCTGCCCGACGAGTACCAGCCGGGCTTGTCGGTGCGCTTCATGGGCATCAACGAGCAGGCGCTGATCTCCTACCTGGTCACCGCCTACTACTCGGCGGCGGTACTGGTTCCGGACGCCCTGGGGGTCCTGGAGAACGTCGAGATCTCCCGGGCCCGATGAGCGGGAGAGATCACCCCGTGTGCGGCAGGGGTGATCGGATGAGAAGGATCACGAAAACCATGTATGGGTGTCAAACCGGTCGTTTTCGGTTATAGGTCGGGCCGGACGTCGCGCGATCAACGGACGCGCGCGGTCTACCGCGACAGGAGACCCGAGACATGGGCATCGACGACAACATCCGCAACAAGGCCCAGGACGCAGCCGGCCAGGCCAAGGAGAAGGTCGGCGAGGCGACCGGCAACGAGGACCTGCGGGACGAGGGCCAACAGGATCAGGGCTCGGCCAAGGCCAAGCAGGCCGTCGAGGGCGCCAAGGACAAGGCCAACGAGGCGATCAACAAGATCAAGGGCTCGCTCAAGCGGGACTGATCGCAGGGCCTGCCCGGTCGCCGCGTGCGACGGGAGTCGGGCAACCGCGAGGCCCCCGGTGCGCCGGGGGCCTCGCGGCGTGGGCGAGCGGGCCGGCCCGGGGCGGGGGCGTCGACGAGGTCGGCGTCGGCATGGCGGGGTGGCGGGGTCAGGCCGCGGCGGGGTGGATCGGGCCCGTGGCGGTGCGCAGGGGGCGGGCCGTGGCGCCGGTTCGCGTGGCCACCACCTCGGCGAAGATGGACAGGGCCGTCTCGTCGGGGGTGCGGGCGCCGAGGTCCAGGCCGATGGGGGAGTGCAGCGCGGCCAACCGCTCTTCGGTGAGCCCGACTTCGCGCAGCCGGGTCAGGCGCGCCTCGTGCGTGCGGCGGGAGCCCATGGCGCCGACGTAGGACACATCCAGGCGCAGCGCGAGGTCCAGGAGGGGGACGTCGAACTTCGGGTCGTGGGTCAGGACGGTGATCACCGTGCGGGCGTCGAGGGTGTTCGCGATCGAGGCCAGGTGGCGGTGCGGCCAGTCCACGATCACCTCGTCCGCGTCGGGGAAACGCCGCCGCGTGGCGAACACCTCCCGCGCGTCGCACACCGTCACCCGGTAGCCGAGCAGGTTGCCCATGCGGGTCACCGCCGCCGCGAAGTCGATCGCGCCGTAGACGAGCAGGCGCGGCGGCGGGGTGCGGGTCTCCACGAAGACGGTGACGTCGTCGGGGGCGGACTCCGGACACGGACGGCCGTCCGGGCGCAGCGTCACCGGGCCGGTGCGGCCCAGGGCGAGCATGGCTCGGGCCTCGGCGACCACGGACGCGTCCAGCGCGGGATCGGCGCCGAACGTACCGGTCACCGCCGACTCCGCGGGGGCCACCGCGCGCGCCGCGCCCACGACCGTGATCGCCCGCCCCACCAGCGCCGCCGGTCCGGCCACGACGCGGGCCGCGGCCACGGGGATGTCCCGTTCGGCCGCGGCCAGGGCCGCCTCCACCGTCGCGTCGCCGGCGCGTTGTACGAAGATGTCGAGCACTCCGCCGCAGGTCAGCCCCACGGCGAAGGCGTCCTCGTCGTGGTGGCCGAAGCGCTGGAGCACCGGGGTGCCGCTCTCCAGCGCCTCGCGGCACAACTCGTACACCGCACCCTCCACACACCCGCCGGAGACGCTGCCGACGACCGTGCCGTCGGCGCCCACCGCGAGCGCCGCGCCCGGGGGGCGGGGGGCGCTCCCGCCGACGCCGACGACGGTGGCCAGGGCGTACGGCGTTCCCGTACGGCGCCACGCCGCGAGTTCGCTCCCGAGGTCGAGCATCGACGTCTCCTGGGGTGTGGGTGGTGCGGTATGCGGACGTCAGCCGACGCCCAACCACTCCTTGATCGGATGCAGGGCGAAGAACACGAGGAAGGCCAGGGTGAGGATCCACATCAGCGGGCCGACGTCGCGGAACCTGCCCTGGGCGGCCTTGATCAGCGTGTAGACGATCACGCCGGCGGCGACGCCCGCGGTGATCGAGTACGTGAACGGCATCAGCACGATGGTCGCGAACGCGGGGATGGCCGCGGCCCTGTCGTCCCAGTCGATGTGCTTGACCTGGGTGATCATCATCGAGCCGATCACCACGAGCGCGGCGGCGGCGACCTGGTCGGGGACCACGCCGGCGAGCGGGGTGAAGAACAACATCAGGCCGAAGATCGAGCCGGTGACCACGCCGGCCAGCCCGGTGCGGGCGCCGTCGCCGACGCCGGTCGCCGACTCGATGAAGACGGTCTGACCCGACGAGCTGGTCACCCCACCGACGATGCCCCCCGCACCGTCGATGGCCAGGGCCTTGGACAGCCCGGGCATCCGGCCCTTGTCGTCCACGAGCTCGGCCTCGTTGCCGATGCCGATGATGGTCGCCATCGCGTCGAAGAAGCCCGCGAAGACGAGGGTGAACACCAGGACGGAGGCGGTGATGCCGCCGGCCTCGGAAAAGCCGCCGAACACGCTCACCTCGCCGAACAGCCCGAAGTCCGGCGCATCGACCACCTTGTCCGGCAGGTTCGGCACACCGCCGCCCCAGGTCTTGTCGGATATGTCGACGATCGCGTTGACCACGATCGCCAGCACGGTGCCCAAGACCAGGCCGATCAGGATCGCGCCGCGGATGCCGCGGGCCATCAGCATGAAGATGGTGAGCACCGTGACCGCGAAGATCAGCACCGGCCAGCCGGCGAGTTCACCGGCCGGCCCGAGCGTCACCGGCGGTCCGCCCGGCGCGGCGTTCTCGGTCACCACGCCCGCCTTGTTCAGCCCGATCATCGCGATGAACAGGCCGATCCCGATGGTGATCGCGTACTTGAGCGCCATCGGGATGGCGTTCATGATGCGCTCGCGCAGGCCCGAGACGACCATCAGCATGATGATCAGGCCGTAGATCACGCACAGGCCCATCGCCTGCGGCCAGGTCATCTCGGCCGCGACCTGGTTGCCCACCACGCCGGCCACCGACAGGCCCGCGGCCAGGGCCAGCGGCACGTTGCCGATCAGGCCCATCGCCACCGTGGTGATGAACGCGGCCAGCGCGGTCATCGTGGTGACCTGCGCGGGGTCGAGCTGGTGTCCCTTGACGTCCTTGCCGCCCAGCAGGATCGGATTGAGCAACAGGATGTACGCCATCGCCATGAACGTGGTGAGGCCGCCACGCAGTTCGCGGCCCACCGAGCTGCCGCGCGCGCTGATCCGGAAGTACGTGTCCAACGCGCCCGAACCGGACGAGCCGGCCGGCGGCGGGTCGCCGGCCCCGGTCGCCCCGGATCCGCGCGGCGGATTCGGGGGATTCTCGCCGGGTTCCGTCGGAACCGATGTCTGAGCCACTTTCCCACTCCCAAGTGTCCTAGGTGTTGTTGGGGTGGAGCCGGTCGCCGCGGCACGGCCGCCCGGAGCCTGTTCCGGGCAGGCGGGCGCGACGACCTTCCTGCGTGGGGGCGCGTCCGCTCGACGGCGCGGCGATCGGCCGCGCGGGGTCGAGCCGGTCCGGCCCCGGGGGCCGCGTCTGCGCCGCCGCCGGGACCGTACTACGGTGATGAGAACGGGAACTGACGGTGTCTCAGAGCCCGGTGAGGTGTTCCGGCCGGACCGGCACCCGGTTCAGGGCCAGGCCGGTCGCCGCGCGAATCGCCGCGACGATCGCGGGCGTCGCGGACAACGTGGGTGCCTCGCCGGCGCCGCGCAGCCCGTACGGGGCGTGCGGGTCGGCCAGTTCGAGGAGATCCACCGGCATCGGCGGGGTGTCGAGGATGGTGGGGATCAGGTAGTCCGTGAAGGACGGATTGCGCACCCGCCCCTCGGCGACCACGATCTCCTCCATCACCGCCAGGCCCAGCCCCTGGGTGCTGCCGCCGTGGATCTGGCCGAGCACCGCGAGCGGGTTCATCGCCTTGCCGACGTCCTGTGCGGCGGCCAGCTCGACCACCTTGACCAGGCCCAGTTCCACGTCCACGTCCACCACCGCGCGGTGTGCGCAGAAGGTGTACTGGACGTGTCCGAAGCCCTGTCCGGTGGTCCGGTCGAACGCCTGGGTGGGGCGGTGCCGGAACTCGACGGTCTCGTCCGCGGGTTCGTCGCCGAGCAGGTCGACCAGGTCGGCGACCACCGCGTCGGCGCGATCGACCACCTTGCCGCCGACCAGGCGCAGGCCCGCCACGAGATCGGCCGGCCAGCCGTGACGGAGCCGGCCGCGCTCGAACACCGTGCCGCGCACCGCCTCGGCGGCCAGCTTGACCGCCCCGCCCGTCATGTACGTCTGCCGCGACGCGGAGGTCGACCCGGCGGAGCCCACCCGTGTATCGGCCGGCGCGATGGTCACCAGGTCCACGCCCAACTCGGTGCGCACGATCTGCGCGTGCACCGTGACGCCGCCCTGGCCCACCTCGGCCATCGCGGTGTGCACCAGCGCGACCGGCGCGCCGTTCACCACCTCCAGCCGGACCCGCGCGGTGGAGTAGTCGTCGAAGCCCTCGGAGAAGCCGACGTTCTTGATCCCGACCCCGTAGCCGATCCCGCGCACGACGCCCTCGCCGTGCGTGCTGTTGGAGACCCCGCCCGGCAGCTCGCGCACGTCCACACCGTCGCCGGTGTGCCGGTGCTCCGCCGCCGGCAGCGGCATCGCCTCGACCCGGCGCAGCAGTTCGGCCACCGGCGCGGGCGCGTCCACGACCTGCCCGGTGGGCAGCACCGAGCCCTGCTCCATCGCGTTCAGCCGGCGCAACTCCACCGGATCCAGGCCCAGTTCCGCGGCCAGCCGGTCCATCTGGCTCTCGTAGCCGAAGCACATCTGAACCGCGCCGAAGCCGCGCATCGCACCGCACGGCGGGTTGTTCGTGTACACCGCGGTCGCGTCGATCGAGGCGTTCGGGATCACGTACGGACCGATCCCCAGCGAGGCCGCGTTGCCGACCACGGCGGGGGAGGAGGAGGCGTACGCGCCGCCGTCCAGCACGATTTCCGCCCGGACGAACACCAACCGGCCGTCCCGCGTGGCGCCGTGCTCGAAGACCATCGTCGCCGGGTGGCGGTGCACGTGGCCGAAGAACGACTCCTCGCGGTTGTAGACGATCTTCACCGGCTTGCCGGTGTACTGCGCGAGCAGACACGCGTGCACCTGCATCGAGATGTCCTCGCGCCCGCCGAACGCGCCGCCGACGCCGGCCAGCGTCAGTCGCACCTTCTCCGGCGGCAGACCGAGCACCGGGCACAACTGCTGCCGGTCCACGTGCAACCACTGGGTGGCGATGTACAGATCGATCCCGCCGTCCTCGGCGGGCACCGCGAGCCCCGACTCCGGGCCCAGGAACGCCTGGTCCTGCATGCCGACCTCGTACTCGCCGCGCACGATCACATCGGCCCGTGCGCGTACCTTCGCCGAGTCCCCGTCGCCGTGGTGGATGTGTTGGCTGTGCACGATGTTGCCGAAGGCGTGCGCCTTGTAGTCGGCCGGCGCGTGCACGTAGCCGTAGCGCTCCGGATCCAGCGCCTCGACCGGTCCGATCGCCGGCAGCACGTCGTAGTCCACCACGATTCGGGCCGCCGCGCGCCGCGCGGTCTCGGGGTGGTCGGCGGCCACGATCGCGATCGGCTCGCCGTGGAAGCGCACCTCGTCGATGGCGAGGACCGGCTGATCGGCGATCTCCAGGCCGTAGAACCTGCTGCCGGGGATGTCCTCGTGGGTGAGCACCGCGTACACCCCCGGCAGGGCCAGCGCCGCGGACACGTCCAGGGACCGGATCCGGGCCCGGGCGTGCGGACTGCGCAGCGTCGTGCCCCACAACATGTCCTCGTGCCACAGGTCCGAGGCGTAGGCGAAGTCGCCCTTGACCTTGAGGATCCCGTCGGGCCGCAGTGGCGACGCGCCGATGCCGTCCCGACCGGGCGCGGCGACGTCGAGCAGGTTCTTCGGCATGGTCGGACCGGCCATGGCGTCAGCCCTCCGAACCGGCCGGGGCCGTACCGCGCGCGTCGGCCCTGCGCGCGGCCGCCAACCGGACCGCGTCCATGATCTTCTCGTAGCCCGTACAGCGACACAGATTGCCGGACAGCGCCTCGCGGATCTCCGCGTCGGAGGGGTGGTGCGCCCGGTTCAGCAGGTCGTGCGTCTGGACCAGCAGGCCCGGCGTGCAGAACCCGCACTGCACCGCGCCCGCGTCCACGAACGCCTGCTGGACCGGATCCAGCGTGTCCCCGTCGGCCAGTCCCTCGACCGTGCCGACCTCACGATCCTGCACCTGTCCGGCGGCGACCAGACACGCGCACACCGGGGCGCCGTCGAGATAGACCGTGCACGAGCCGCACTCGCCCTGCTCGCACGCGTTCTTGGACCCGGGCAGCCCGACCCGCTCGCGCAGGACGTAGAGCAGGCTTTCGCCCTCCCACACGTCGTCCGCCTCGGTCGGGCGGCCGTTCACGGTGAATGTGACCCTCATGCGGCGGCCCTCCCGGTGGTGCGGTGGTCGTTCCAGGTCCAGAGCAGGGTTCGGCGTGCCATGACGGCCAGCGCGTGGCGCCGGTACGCGGCCGACCCGCGCACGTCGTCGATCGGCGCGGCGGCCACCGCCACCAGTTCGCCGAAGCGCCGCGCGGTGGCCTGCGGCAGTTCGCCGCCGGAGGTCCACAGGCCGCTCTCGTCGAGTTCGGCCCGGATGAACTCCTCCGCCTCGCGCGCCCGGCGCGGGGTGGGCGCGGCGGAGCCGATCCCGGTGCGCACGTCCCGGGTGCGCGGGTGCAGCGCGACCGCGAACGAGCAGACCGCGATCACCATCGCGTTGCGGGTGCCGATCTTGGCGAACTGCTGCGGCCCGGTCGCCGACGGGATGTGGATCGCCCGGATCAGCTCGTCCGCCTCCAGCGCGTTGCGCTTGACCCCGAGATAGAAGTCGTCGATCGGGATCAGCCGGGTGCCGCGCACCGACGCCGCCTCCACCGTGGCGCCCGAGGCGAGCAGCGGCGGGTGCGCGTCGCCCGCCGGCGAGGCGCCGCCGAGGTTGCCGCCGACCGAACCCCGGTTGCGGATCTGCGGTGAGCCGACGGTGCGTGCGCCGAGGGACAACCCCGGCAGCCGGTCGTGCAGCGACTCGATGATCCGCGCGTACGGTACGCAGGCGCCCAGACGCACCGTGTCGTCGTCCTCGATCCGCCATTCGTGCAACTCGCGGATCCGGTTGAGGTCCACCAGGGCATCGGGGCGGCGCCGGTCGAAGTTCAGCTCGACCATCACGTCGGTGCCACCGGCGATCGGGACCGCGGACGGGTGCTGCGCCTTGACGGCGAGCGCCTCCTCCCACGTCGCGGGCCGCAGGAATTCCATGTCGGGTGTCTCCTTCTGCCTTGCGTATGGCCCTACCGTCCTTGTACCCGTCGCGGGGGGCGCGTCGCTCGGGGTGTGGTGACCGGTCGTTTCGTGACCGGTCGTTTTTGTGGAGGGGAGGGTGCGCACCAGTACACCGAGACGCGGGTCACTGTGAGTACCCACCAAAGACATGACCCAGGCGTGTCACACGGGCGGTGTTCCCGTACTTTTCTCCAAGTGTTCGTCCGGTCGCCGAACCGGTATGACGGATCCGCCGCGCGGCCGACGCCGCGGCCGGCTCGATCGAGAGGGGGCCGTCGATGCGACTGCGCGCGCTTCTCGGCGATGGCACGACCGGCGTCGGCATAGCCGGCATCCGTCTGCTGGTGGGCGAGGGGGAGTTGGATCGTACGGTGCGCGCGGTGATGACCACCGACCTGCACGACCCCAGCCGCTACCTGACCGCCGGGGCCCTGGTGCTGACCGGGATGGGCTGGCGCTCGGGTCCGGCGGACTCGGACCGCTTCGTCCGGGTGCTGACCCGGGGCGGCGCCACCGCGCTTGCCGCGGGGGAGGCCGAGATCGGCGCCATCCCGGCCGATCTGGTGGACGCCTGCGAGCGGCACCACCTGCCGCTGTTCGCGGTCGAGGAGGAGTTGTCCTTCGCCCACCTGACCGAGTTCGTGGTCCGGCGGATCTCCGCCGAGCGGGCCGACGACCTGACCGCGGTGGTCGACCGGCATCGGCGCCTGGTCCAGGCGGCGGCCGGCGGGGCCGGGCTGGACGGGGTGCTCGGGCTGGTCGCGGCCGACATCGACATCCACTGCTGGGTGCTCTCGCTGACCGGGCGGCAGGCCGCCGCCGGCGGGCCGGACCTGGCGCCGGGGTCGCGGATCAAGCTGGCCCGCGCGCACTTCGCCGCCCGCGAGCGCCGGGCCCGGGTGCCGTTCCGGCACCGGGTCGACGGGCGCTCGTTCTCGCTGCTGCCGGTGCCCGAGGCGGGCGGGGCGGCCGACCCGGACGCGTGGGGCGACTGGTTCCTGGCGGTCGAGGACGACGTGAGCGACTGGCCCGACCGGCACCAGGCGCTGCTGGGCGAACTGGTCCGGCTGGTCTCGGTGGGCCGGGAGCGGGTCGAGGACGGTCGCCGGCACACCCGACGCCTGGCCGAGGACGTGCTGAACCTGCTCGCGACCGGCGCCGATCCGTTGGAGGTGGCGACGCGCCTGCGGGTGGCCGAGCCGGACGGGGGCGACACGTGGCACCGGCAGTTCGTCACCCTCACGCTGCCCGACGTGCCCGTGCGCGACGCACCCCGGCTGGCCCGGGTGCTCCTGGAGGAGGCGTTGGCGGATCGGCCGACGCCCGCCCTGGTGTCGGCGGCGGGCACCGGCGCGGTGGCGCTGATCTCGTGCGAGAGCGGGGACGACCGGGACGGCGCGGAGCCGGATCCCACCACGGGCCTGCTGCGCGAGCGGCTGGCCGCGTTGGACGGGCCCGCGACGGACGACCTGCGGGCGCACATCGGGGTGAGCGCCCGGGTGGCCCGCGCCGACGCGCTGCGCGGCGCCCTGGAGGAGGCCTGGCACGCGGGCCGGATCGCCGGGACCAGGACGGGCCGGATCGAGGTGGTCGGGCACGCCGAACTCGCCTCGCACGTGGCGCTGTTGGCCGCGGTGCCCGAGGACGTGCGCCGGGCCTTCCGGGGCCGCTTGCTGGAACCGCTGCGGGCGTACGACGCGAGCCATCAGGCGGATCTGATCGGCACGTTGGAGGTGTTTTTGGACTGCGACGGGTCGTGGACCAGGTGTGCCGCGCGATTGCACGTACACGTGAACACGCTGCGCTATCGGATCGGCCGGATCGAGGAGCTGACCGGGCGTCAGTTGGCTCGTCTGGAGGACAAGGTGGACTTCTTCCTGGCGCTGCGGCTGCGCTGAGCGGGCGCGAGCGGGCATACCGGCCGCCCGAGTTACCCGCACACGCGTCGAAATCGGGTCGGCCGGGTCAGCCGAAGGAGACCCCCGACGTGACCGGGACGACCGTGCCGGTGATCGCCCGGGCCCGGTCGGAGGCCAGGAAGGCGACCGCGTCGGCGATGTCCTCGGGACGGGTGATCCGGCGCAGCGCCGAGGACCGGGTCAGCTCGGCCCGCACCTCGCTCTCCGGCACCTCCCGGCGCGCGGCGATGTCGGCGATGTACCCGGCGAGTTTGGCGTTCTCGGTGTAGCCCGCGACGACCACGTTGACCCGGATGCCGTCCGGCCCGACCTCCTTGGCCAGCACCCCGGAGGCCACCTCCATCGCGGCCTTGGTCGCCGCGTAAGCGCCCAGCCCGACGAGCTTCGCGCGCGGCGCCTCCGAGGAGATCTGCACGATCGACCCGCCGCCGACCGCGCGCAGATGGGGCAAAGCGGCCCGGGAGACGGCCAGTACGCCCAGCACGTTGAGCTCGAAAGCGCGCCGGAACTCGTCCGGGTCCAACTCCTCCAGACGTCCCGCCGGGTTGTACGTCGCCACGTTCACCACCACGTCCACCCGGCCCGACTCCCGGGCCGCGGTGTCCACCAGAGCGCGGCAGGCGTCCTGGTCGGCCAGGTCGGTCGGCACCGCGAGCACCCGACGGCCCGTCAGCTGTCGGATCTCGTCCGCGAGTTCGCGCAGCGGTTCGGGGCGGCGGGCGGCCAGCACCAGGTCCGCGCCGTCGCGGGCCAGCGCCAATGCCGACGCGCGCCCGATGCCCGCTCCGGCTCCCGCGACGATTGCGACCCGTGCGTCCGGTTCCTCCGCCATCGACACCCCTTTCCCGTGCGTGAAATCCGCGACTCGCCACCCGTCCTATCGCACGGTGCTTTGCATTGCCATGATCATCCGGTTGGGTTACTGTGCGCGGCCGTTCGCCGCCGAAGCGTCAACCCGGCAAGCCGTACCGACACCACCGGAGGCACCGATGCCCACCGTCGTACTGATCGGAACGCTGGACACCAAGGGGTCCGAATACGCGTGGCTGGCCTACCGGCTGCGGGCCAGAGGCGCCGAGGTCCTGCTGATGAACGTCGGCGTCCTGGGCGACTCGTTGGCCCAGGCCGATGTACAGGCGGGCGAGGTCGCGGCCGCGGCGGGCACCGATTTGGAGGACCTGCGCACCCGCGCCGACCGGGGCGCGGCGACCACCGCGATGGCCGAGGGCGCGGCCTCGATCCTGCGCGAACTCTTCGAGCAGGGACGGGTGGACGGGGTGCTCGCGATGGGCGGCTCGGGCGGCTCGGCGATCGCGTCCCACGCGATGCGCGCGCTGCCGGTGGGCGTGCCCAAGCTGCTGGTGTCCACGATGGCGGCGGGCGACGTGTCGCCGTACGTCGGCGCGGTGGACGTGACGATGATGTACAGCGTCGTGGACATCGCCGGGATCAACCGGCTCTCCGAACGCATCCTGGGCAACGCGGCGGACGCGATCGCGGGCATGGCCGGCGGCTACGCCGAGGACCGCGCGGCGGTCGCCGGGGTGACCGGCGAGGGCCGACCGCTGGTGGCCGCGACCCAGTTCGGGGTGACCACCCCCGCGGTGGACGCGGCGCGCGAGCGGCTCAACGAACTGGGCTACGAGGTACTGGTGTTCCACGCCACCGGGGCCGGCGGCCGGTCGATGGAGAACCTGGCCGAGGGCGGCTTCCTGGCGGGGGTCCTCGATCTGACCACCACCGAGTTGGCCGACGACCTGGTCGGCGGGGTGCTCAGCGCGGGGCCGCGACGGCTGACCGCGGCCGGGCGGATGGGCTTGCCACAGGTGGTCAGCGTGGGCGCGCTGGACATGGTCAACTTCGGCCCCCGCGACACCGTTCCGCCTCGCTTCGAGGACCGGCTGTTGTACGTGCACAACCCGACAGTGACGCTGATGCGCACCACACCGGCCGAAAACGCCGAACTGGGACGGCGGATCGCGGCCAAACTGATCGACGCGACCGGGCCCACCGCGCTGTACCTGCCGCTGCGCGGAGTCTCGGCGATCGACGTCGAGGGCGGACCCTTCTACGATTCCGACGCCGATACGGCGTTGTTCGACGCGCTGCGCGCCGGCCTCGACGGGACCGCCGTCGAGGTGCGCGAGGTCGCGACGGACATCAACGATCCGGCGTTCGCCAAGGCGGCGGCGGATCGATTGCACGAATTGATCACGAAGGGACACGTGGACTGAGATGAACGGACGCGAGGCGCGGGGCCGACTGCGCACGACGGTCGAGCAGGGCGGCGTCGTGATCGGCGCGGGCGCGGGCACCGGATTGTCCGCCAAGTGCGCCGAGGCCGGGGGTGTGGACCTGATCATCATCTACAACTCGGGCCGCTATCGCATGGCCGGCCGGGGTTCGTTGGCGGGACTGCTGCCGTACGGCGACGCCAACGCGATCGTGGTGGAGATGGCGGGCGAGGTGCTGCCGGTGGTGCGCAGTACCCCGGTCCTCGCGGGGGTGTGCGGCACCGATCCGTTCCGGATCATGCCGCACTTCCTGGACCGACTCGCGGCCATGGGCTTCGCGGGAGTGCAGAACTTCCCGACGGTCGGCCTGTTCGACGGTGTCTTCCGGCAGAACCTGGAGGAGACCGGGATGGGCTACGACCTGGAGGTGGAGATGATCCGGCTGGCGGCGGAGCGCGGTCTGCTCACGGCGCCGTACGTCTTCGACCCCGAGCAGGCCCGCGCGATGGCGGCGGCCGGCGCCGACGTGCTGGTCCCGCACCTGGGGCTGACCACCAAGGGCAGCATCGGCGCGACCACCGCGGTCACCCTCGATCAGGCGGTGGAGCGGGTGCAGGAGATGCGCGACGCGGCCGCGGAGGTCAACCCCGACGTGCTGGTGCTGTGCCACGGCGGGCCGATCGCCGAACCCGAGGACGCGGCGTACGTCCTGGCCCACACCACCGGCGTGGTCGGCTTCTTCGGCGCCTCCAGCATGGAGCGCCTGCCGACCGAGGTGGCCATCACCGAGCAGGCGCGGGCGTTCAAGAGCATCACTCCGAGTGGGGGCGTCGCCACGGCGGGCGACACTCCGGCCCATCCGTAACCCACGCCCCCGGCAGCCAACGCGTGGCGCAAGCGCACGTCCGTCCGTCCGACCATCACGAGCGTGAGGACCCGGCATGTACAAGTTGACCGTGCTCTACGGCCACCCCGACGACCCGGCGGCGTTCGACGCCTATTACTGGGACAAGCACGTCCCACTGGCGCGCACCATGCCGGGACTGACCGGCTGGACCATCGGCAAGTGCGAGCCGGATCCGTCCGGCGCGGAGCCGCCCTATTACCTGGTGGTCGCGCTGTACGCGCCCTCGCGCGCGGAACTCGAGGCGGTGCTGGATTCGCCCGAGGGGCGGGCCACGGTGGCCGATGTGCCCAATTTCGCGACCGGCGGCGCGACGTTCCTCTGGGACGAGGAATGGGTAGTGGTTCCGGTAGAGCTGCCCGCGACGGAATAGCCCGTCGCTGACGCACGCGTGACCACGCGGCCGCGCACCGCGTACGCCGGACCGTGACCTGCAAGGACGGCGACAAATCGGGCAAATAGGTGTTATTCCTCCCTATGGGGGACGTCACAAACCGCCCGAAATGTTTGCCAACCCGGCGAACCGGTGCGTAGCTTCGTGGTTGTTCGCACAAGCGAACTCCCCGGGCGGTACGCCGAATCCTGCCGCCGCCCGAGGGAAGCAGTCGATATCGACTGGCGGCAGGAGCGGGGGAACCAAGTGAGCCGACATCGGCACTGCCGATGCCTGGGGTGAAGCCATGCCTGTGACAGGCGAGGCCGGGCCAATCGTCCGAACCCGACAGCTAACTTCGTAGGCGCCCGACGAGGTAATCAATGACCTTCCGTGCCATCACCGCTCCGGTTCGTTCGCTCTCTCGTGGCCGTCGCGCCGGCATCGCCGTCGCCGCCGGTGCGGGTCTCGTCCTTCCCCTCGTGGGCATGGCGGGCAGCGCGAACGCCGCGACTTCGTCCACCTGGGACTCGGTCGCCCAGTGCGAGAGCACCGGCAACTGGAGCATCAACACGGGCAACGGCTTCTCCGGCGGTCTGCAGTTCACCCCGAGCACCTGGAACGCGTTCGGCGGCAGCCAGTACGCGGCCAGCGCCGCGCAGGCTTCCAAGGCGCAGCAGATCGCCGTCGCCGAGCGGGTCCTGGCGAGCCAGGGCCCGGGCGCCTGGCCGGTCTGCTCCGTGAAGGCCGGTCTGGGCAAGGGCGGCAACCCCAACGCCACGGCCGAGTCCTCGACCACCGGCAAGACCAAGTCCTCGGTCGAGCCGAAGGCCGCGCCGGCGTCCGAGGCCAAGCCCGCGACCGGCAACGCGCCGAAGCTCAACGTGCAGCCCAAGCAGGACGTCGCCAAGCAGGACGCGCCGAAGTCGGCCGCGACCGAGCGGGCGTCGGGCTCCGGCACCTACACCGTCAAGTCCGGTGACACGCTGTCCGCGATCGCGGCCAAGCTCGGTGTCAAGGGCGGCTACAAGGCCCTGCACACGGCCAACGCCGGTGTCATCGGCGACAACCCGAACGTGATCGCCGTGGGCACCAAGCTCGCCGTCTGATCCACCCTCACCACGTGGGCCCCGCCGAACACTTCGGCGGGGCCCACGTGCATGTGGTCATGCTCGGGTGGGCTGTTGGGCGGACTGGGCCGGCAACGTGACGGCGGGGTCGGTGGGTTCGGCGGGAGCCTTGCCGCCCGCGCGGCCGGTGTGGTTGAGCAGCAGGTTGAGCACGACCGCGATGATCGACCCTGCCGAGATGCCGGACTCGGCGATCATGGCGACCTTCTCCGGGAACGCGTGGTAGAAGTCCGGGAACGCGATCGGGAAGACGCCGAACGCCAGGGCGACCGCCACGATCAGCGCATTGGAGCCGGCGTTCAGATCGGCCTTGCCCAGAGTGCGGATGCCGGCCACCGCGACGGTGCCGAACAGGACCACGCCCGCGCCGCCGAGCACGGGCTGCGGGACCAGCGCGACCAGGCCGCCGACGATCGGCATCAGGCCCATCAGGACCAGGAAGCCGCCGCAGACCGCGACCACGAACCGGCTGCGGATCCGGGTCAGCGCGACCAGTCCGATGTTCTGCGCGAAGGCGGTGCAGGCAAAGCCGTTGAACACGCCGCCGAACGCGGTGGCCAGGCCGTCGGCACGCAGCCCGCCCGCGATGGTGCGGTCGTCGGCGGGTTTGTCCACCACCTCGCTCAGCGCGATGATGTCGGCCGTCGACTCGGTCATGCACACGATCATCACCACGAGCATCGACACGGTCACCGATACGTCGAACTGCGGTGCCCCGAAGGCGAAGGGCCGCGGCACCTCGAACACCGCGAGCCCGCTCAGCGCGTCCCCGTCCACCCGGTCGAACGGGATGGCCAGTAGCGTGCCGACGAGCAGCCCGAGCAGGATCGCGACGCGCTGCGCGAATCCGGTCAGCACCCGATGCAGGACCAGGATCGCCACCAGCGTCGCGGCGGCGAGGCCCAGGTTGGTCATCGAGCCGTAGTCGGCCGCCTTCCGGTCGCCGCCCTGCGCCCAGTTGCCCGCCACCGGCAGCAGGGACACGCCGATCAGGGTGATCACCGTCCCGCCGACCACCGGCGGGAAGAAGCGGACCAGTCGGCAAAAGACCGGGGCGAGCACGAAGCAGAACACGCCGGCGACGATGGTCGAGCCGAAGATCACCGGCAGTGTCGCGTCCTGCTTGGCCGCGGCCACCGCCAGGATCGGCGAGACCACCGCGAAGGTGACGCCGTTGACGAACGGCAGTCGCGAGCCGATCCGCCAGAAGCCGATCGTTTGGAGCAGCGTGGCCAGGCCCGCGATCAGCAGGCTCGCGCCCAGCAGCGTGGTCGTCTCGGCGGGGGGCAGGCCGAGCGCGCCGCCGATGATCAGCGGCGGGGCGGCGACGCCGGCGTACATGGTGGCCACATGTTGCAGGGCGCCGACCAGCATGCGCCCGGGCGGCAGGACCTCGTCGACGGGATGCGTGGTCGCCTGCGCGGATCTTCCGGTGATTTTCCAGCCCATGTCCGTGCCTCCACATGCGGGTGCCGTCGCGGGGACGGTCCGGCCCATTGGCGTACGGGATCGCAGGTTCGGGCAGCGGGAGTGGATGCGGATCCGGGGCGTTCCCCCGACCGACCGTTTTCGTGATGCGGAATCAACATTCCGTTGAACAGAACGAGACTGTAGGGAGGGGTCGGATCGGCGGTCAATAGCCACAGCTGTCGGCGGCTCGGTCGGTGAACCAGTGATCGCATTCTCAACTTATTCGGGCAAAACGCACTGGAGACGATAAGATTGCGTTTGAATCGGCCTTGCCACGTGAAATTCTTTTGACATAGGTTCGCCTGGCCGTGGTTCCTGCGTTTCCCTGAGGGGGTTTCATGTCCGACATGACCCGCGTAGCCGTCCGTACCGCCGTCGACCACCCACAGTGGCCGGTGCTCAAGGAAGCCGTTTCCGACCTGCGTCCGCTTCAGGCCAAGGACGGCTCGATCGAGCCGTCCGGGCACGCCGCGGCCCGTCTCCTGGTCGCCGACATCACCGCCGCCATCGCGGCGCTCGCCCCGCTGTTCCCGTACGACGAGGCCTACCTCGACGCCGTCGTGGCCGATTTCCACCGCTGGGCCGAGGCCGACTTCGCTCGTCCGGACTTCCTGGACTCGCTGGTCGCCTTCCGCCCCGAGCAGAACCGGCGGGACGGTCTGGAGCACCTGGTGGTCTTCCCGATGACCACCCAGAACGGCAATCCGAACCGCAACGTCGAGGCGGTCCTGCTGCGCGTGGTGTGGCCGCAGTGGCTGGCCGACCTGGAGGCGACGCGCTACGACAACGCGATGTTCGTGCCGCTCGCGTTCGTCGACTTCACCGACGGATACGACACCGACTCGGCGGTGCTCTTCCCCGAGACCGTGGCCGTCCGCGAGGTCCCCAGGTTCACCTGGGGCGGCATCTTCTGCGACCGCGAGGCGGCCCGCTTCCGCCGGGTCGGTACCGCCGCGGCGGACACCCTCGGCCTGGAACTGCCGCCGGAGGCACAGGCGTTGGTCGAGAGCCAGCAGCTCGCCCAGAACGCGTTCGTGTTGTGGGACCTGATCCACGACCGCAGCCACATGCGCGGGCACATGCCGTTCGACCCGTTCATGATCAAGCAGCGCATGCCGTTCTGGATGTACGCCCTGGAGGAGCTGCGCTGCGACCTGACCGCGTTCCGCGAGGCGGTCGCGCTGTCCGCGGAGGGCGAGCCGACCGCGCCGCTGGTGCGCTACGCGGTGATCTTCGACCGCTTGTTCCGCTTCCCGGTCACCGGTGGGCGGGTGCGCAACTACGACGGGCTCGGCGGGCAGCTGTTGTTCGCCTACCTGCACCGCGCGGGTGTGCTCGACTGGTCGGACAACCGGCTCACCATCGACTGGGACCGGATCACCGACGCGGTGCTCGGTCTGTTCGACGAGGTGGACCGGCTCTACCGCGAGGGTGTCGACCGGTCGAAGGTCGGCCACTGGCTGGCCGGCTACCGGTTGGTCGCCGAGTATGTGCCGTCGCACCCGGGGTCGGTGTGGGCCAAGGGGACCGCCGCGCTGCCGATGGACGGCCCGCCGAAGGCGCTCGTGGACGCGGTGCTGCCCGACGAGTTCCCGCTGAGCATGTTCTACGAGGCGCTGAACCGGCGGCTGCGCGACGTGATCGCGTCCACGCGCGGGATCACCGCCGACGCCCCGCCGGCGGGCCCGATCGAGGCGCCCGAGCGGGAGGCCGCGGTGTCGTGACCGTGCGCATGCGACGGACGCGACCGACGTGATGGGTGCGGCAGGCGCCCACCGGGGTACGGGGCAGGACGAACGGCACGTGAACGAGGAGTCGCAGTGATGAACGGTCTCGAAGGCGCGGTGATCGCGGTCGCGGGCGCGGGTGGACCCACCGGGCGAGCGGTGCTCGAACGGCTGGTCGGCGCCGGCGCCCGGGTGTACGGCGCGGACGCGAACGCCGAACGATTGCGGGCGAGCGTGGACGCCGCGCCCGGAGCACACGGCGCGGTGGTGGACCTGCTCGACCCGGACGCCACCCGCCGCTGGGCGGAGGAGGTCGAGCGCGAGCACGGCCGGGTGGACGGGCTGGTGCACCTGGTCGGCGGCTGGCGCGGCGGCAAGAAGTTCGGCGACAACTCGCTCGACGACTGGGCCCTGCTGCACAACCTGCTCGTACGGACCCTCCAGCACACCACGCTGGCCTTCCACGAGGCGCTCGCGCGCAGCCCGCGCGGCCGGTTCGTACTGATCTCCGCCGCCGCGGCCGGACAGCCGACCCAGGGCAACGCGGGCTACGCCGCCGCCAAGGCCGCGGCGGAGACCTGGACCCTCGCGCTCGCCGACGCGTTCACCGACACCGAGGCGGCGGCCACGATCCTGGTGGTCAAGGCGCTCGTCAACGACGAGATGCGCGAGGCCCGCCCCAACGCAAAGTTCGCCGGATTCACCGACGTCGCCGATCTCGCCGCCGAGATCGCGGGTCTGTGGAACACCCCGGCCATCGACCTGAACGGGAAACGACTGTGCCTGAACGTCCCCTGACCCCGCGTCACGACCCCGATGCGCGCGGTTTCGCCAGCGACAACTACGCGGGCATACATCCCGAGGTGTTGGCCGCCATCGGCACGGCCAACGGCGGACACCAGATCTCCTACGGCGAGGACGTCTACACCGAGCACCTGACCGAGGTCTTCCGCGCCCACTTCGGCGAACGCGCCGAGGTGTTCCCGGTGTTCAACGGCACCGGGGCCAACGTGGTCGGCCTGCAGTCGATGACCGACCGATGGGACTCGGTGATCTGCGCGGCCACCGCGCACATCAACGTGGACGAGTGCGGCGCGCCGGAGAAGGTGGCGGGCCTGAAGCTGCTCACCGTGGCCACCCCCGACGGCAAGCTCACCCCCGAACTCGTGGACACGCACGCGTGGGGCTGGGGCGACGAACACCGGGCCCAACCGCGGGTGGTCTCCTTCGCGGAAAGCACCGAACTGGGCACGGTCTACACGGTGGACGAGATCGCCGCGTTGGTCGCGCACGCGCACGACCACGGCATGCTCGCCCACCTGGACGGCTCGCGCCTGGCCAACGCCGCCGCCGCGCTGGACGTGCCGCTGCGCGCGCTGAGCACGGACGTGGGCGTGGACGTGTTGTCCTTCGGCGGCACCAAGAGCGGCCTGATGTTCGGCGAGGCCGTGGTCGTGCTCAACCCGGACGCGGCGCGCGGCATCAAGTATCTGCGCAAGGCGGCGATGCAACTCGCGTCCAAGATGCGGTTCGTGTCGGTGCAGTTCGAGGCGCTGCTCTCGGGCGACCTGTGGCTGCGCAACGCGCGGCACGCGAACGCGATGGCGGCGCTGCTCGCCGAGAAGGTCGCCGACCTGGACGGGGTGACGCTGTCCCGGATGCCGCAGGCCAACGCGGTGTTCGCGGTGCTGCCGACGGATGTGACCGAGCGGATGCAGAAGCGGTTCCGGTTCTACACCTGGGACGAGTCGATCGGCGAGGTGCGCTGGATGACGGCTTTCGACACCACCGAGGCGGACATCGAGGCCTTCGCGACCGCGCTGGCCGAGGAATTGGGCGCGCGCTAGCCGAACGGGCGCACGGCGGGGGCGGGTCGGGGCGGGTGCCCCGGCCCGCCTTCCGCGTAGTGCCGGGACTTTGTCGGGTCGACCTCGAAGTGGTGCCGGTTTCCGGCCGGTTGCGGACTTCTTTCGGGGTGCACGGCTCGGCGAGGGCGTGTTCGCCTCGGGTGCCGGATCGACGGCGGCAGGTGCTAAAGTCGCCGACCCAGGTGATCGGAGCGCGCCGTCGTGGACCTGCGAAAGCCCTACCTCGCCGAGCACTTCGCACCCGTCGCCGACGAGATCGACCGGCGCGACCTGAAGGTCCGGGGCACACTTCCGCCGGAGCTGAACGGTCGCTACATCCGCAACGGGCACAACCCGCGACCCGGTGACGTGCCGTCGCACTGGTTCCGGGGCAGCGGCATGCTGCACGGCATCCGGCTGCGGGCCGGTCGGGCCGAGTGGTACCGCAACCGGTGGGTGCGCACCCCCGCGTGGAACGGCGCGCCGTACGTGCGCGCGGACGGCAGCGTGGACCTGACCGCGAGCATCGCCGGCACGCACATCGTCGAACACGCCGGTCGGCTGCTCGCGCTCCAGGAGGCCAACCTCCCGTTCGAGGTGACCCGCGAGTTGGACACGGTGGGCCCGTACGACTTCGCCGGAAGCCTGACCACCGCGATGACCGCGCATCCCAAGACCGATCCGGGCACCGGCGAACTGCACTTCTTCGGCTACTCGCCGACCCCGCCGTATCTCACGTACCACGTCGCGTCGCCCCGGGGGCGGATCATCCGCAGCGAGGTGATCTGCGGCGCGGGGCCCTCGCTGATGCACGACTTCGGCCTGACGCGACGTCATGTGGTCTGGCTCGACCTGCCGGTGGTGTTCAACCCGGCCGAGTCCTCCGGTGTGCCCTACCGCTGGAGTGAGTCCTACGCGCCCCGGATCGGCGTGATGCCGCGCACCGGCCCTGCCGTGCCGACCTGGTTCGAGGTGTCGCCGGGGATGGTGCTGCATGTGGCCAACGCGTACGAGGACGCGCGCGGTCGGATCGTGCTGGAGGCGCCGAGGTTCGATCGGGCCGCGTGGGAGACGAGTTGGCGGTGGTGGGTGGGCGCGCCCGGCTATCCCGAGTCACCCGTGGTCGGCGCGATCTCGCACCGATGGATCCTGGACCCGGCCTCGGGTGTCGCGGGCGAGCAGGAACTGGACTCGCTGGTCGTCGAGTTCCCCACGATCGACGCCCGCGCGGTGGGCCGGCCGCACCGATTCGGCTACGCGTCGGCCTTTCCCGGGGCGGGGCTGCGCGAGTACGCGATCGTCAAGTACGACCGGGTGAGCGGGGAGCGGTGGATCGCCGGGCAGGGGCGCGACCGTATGCCCGGCGAGGCGGTGTTCGTGCCGGCCGAGGGTGGCACCGCCGAGGACGACGGCTACCTGCTCACCGTGGTCGGTGATCTTGCCCGAAACGCCTCGGAGTTGCTGGTGCTGGACGCGCGCAGGATCACCGCGCCCCCGATCGCGGCCGTCGAACTGCCGCGCCGGGTGCCGGCCGGCGTCCACGGTTCGTGGATTCCCGACCCTGACGGATCGGTTGCCGACGGCTGAACCCGATCACGGTGATCTCCGTGCTCTACAGTCCGAGCAGCGTGCTCGGGAGGGCCGGGCGCCGGGTGGGGTGGGAGTGCGATTCGGGTGGGTGCGACCAGGCTGCTTGCGGTTCTGCTGTTCGTCGGCACGACGGCGTTGGGCATCGTGCTGTATTTCGTCGAGGACACGTCACTGGCGGATCTGCTTTCGCTCGGGGCGGGGGCGGTGTGTCTGTTCTGGCTGATCCTGGTGCTGACCGCGCCGTGGAACCTGTACTTCCGGGCCCAGCGGGTGATCACGGAGATCGCGATCAGCCGGGAGCGGGGCCTGGCGGTGCCGGAGGGGCGTGACGTCGAGGCCCGGCGGATGGCCCGCCGACTGCTCTGCGGCGCGATCGGCGCACACGTGCTCTCCGCCGCGGTGATCGCGCTGATCACCTGGATCTCCGGTGGTGTGGTGGGCTACTGGTTCGCCGGGTTCTACCTGCTCAGCACCCTGTTTCGACCCGGTCAGGCGTATGCGGAGCACCTGTCCCAGCGGCTGCGCACCATGCTGCGCGAGGTGACCCACCCCCGCGACGACGTGCTCGCGGTCAGCCAGGACGTCACGGCGCTCAAGGCCAAGGTCGAGGCCCTGGAGACCCGCACCAAGGAGTTGCTGGAGAGCATCGAGCAGCTCAAGGAGACGACGGTCTTCGCGGCGACCGACACCACGAGGCGCTTCCAGGAGGCGGACCGCAAGGTGGACGCCCTCGGCCGCCGCTTCGAGGACACCATCAGCCGGTTGACGGACAACCAGGAAGTCATCTCCGGCATCAAGGCGTTCCTGCGGCTTTTGCGCACCGAGCAGAGCTGACCTGGCCGTTCGGCCTACTCGCGTCCGGTGCTCACCGCCAACGCCGTCTCGCGCACGTCCGGATCGGGATGGGCGCGCAACACGCGGAGAAGGGCCCGCCATGCGATCGGCCAACCGGCGGCGGCGCCGACGGTCCGGACCAGCGTGCAGCCGAACAGCCCCGCCGCCGGTACCGGCGGGCCGTTATGCGGACCCGTGCGCTCGGGGTGCCGTCGATTATTGCGTCGTTCGTGCTGCTCCCACCTGGGAGGATGGGCGCGTGTACGGGTCGGGTGAGGTTGATGGCGCGGGGTTTCCCGGTGCGGCGGTCGGGCTTTTCGAGACGCACGTCACCGTGGGGACCCCGGATGTGGACGGGTTGGTTCGGTGGGCCGCCGAGGCGGGTCTCGGGGTGACGCACATCGTGTTGGCGCGAGGGCGGAGCGTGTCGCAGCCTATGGTCACCGAGCGGGCCACCACCACCCTGCCGGCGGCTCGGGAGCGGGCCGCGGAGTTGGCCGATGTGTTGGCGCGGGGCGGGCATCGGGTGACGCGGACCAAGATCGAGGTGGCGCCGTCGCATCCGGGGGTGCCTCGGACGGACGCGCGGGCGCGCGAGCTCGGGCCCGGGATGTATTTCGAGCATCACGTGAAGCTGGTGTTGGCCGAGGGTGCCGCCGAGTCGGGCGGGTTGACGGCCGAGGTGCTGCGCCATGGGGCGCATCTGTCGTACAACGCGCGACGGGTGCGGGTGGACGGGCGGGCCGAGCGGTTCGTCACGCAGCGCTGCCACGGGGTCGGGGACGTGGCGGCCACCCGGGCCGCAAAGGACCTGGTGGCCGCCCTGGCCGGGTACGAGATCGCCTCGGTGGAGCGGGAGTTCGTGGTGTACGACGACAACGGGTCGCTGGATGACGGCTGGTTGGGTGGGCGGTCAGGGTAGGAGCACGTCCAGGAACGGGTTGGCGAAGACGCGACTCGGGTCGTACTTGTTCAAGGTGGCGCGGGCCGTGTCGAAGTTCGCCGTCGTGGGCAGGCCCGTGCGGAACGCGTTCGGGATGCGGCCGGTCACGGCGGCCGTGTCGGTCCAGGCGCCGCCCGCGCCGTACGCCCAGCCCTTGGACCACTCCGGGCGGACACAGGCGTAGTCGCCGGTGTAGTTGGCCCAGATCCAGGAGTCCATCTCCCGGTAGAAGTCGTGGTTGGCGGGGGTGCCGGGCAGGGTGGCGACGTCGAGCCAGACCACGGTGTCCCATTCGGGATGGTCGGGGCGCGGGCGGGCGGCGGACAGGGTCGGCTCGACCGCGTTCGCGACCACGACCTCGCTCGCCCGGTCCACGCCGGTCACCCGCAACTCGATCGGACTGTTGCACGGATACTGTCCGTTGGCCTTGTACGCGCTCAACAGGCCCGTGTAGCGCGTGAAGAACTCGTTGAGCACCCGTTGCACGTTCGCGCGCGCGGTCAGCACCGCCCAGCCGCCCTCGTGGATGCGCAGCGTGGTCGGTTCGACGAAGAGCTGGGTGTTCTTCGACCAACCCCAGATGTCCCAGGTCCAGGTCACGATCAGTCCCGAACCGACCACCGCCATCTCCGCGTTGGTGAACACCTCGGTGCCGCCGACGTTGCCGGTGGCGATGTCGGCGAGGAACTTCGCCTGGTCCTCGGTGACGAAGTTGGCGAACGTGTACGGGTAGGGCGCGTTGATCTGGGTCGACACCCACGGCTTGCTCGGCGCGACGCTCCACACCTTGAGCCACGGCACCGTGGTGAACGGGAACCAGATCACCTCGACCCGGCCGGAGTCGCGCAGGTAGTCGGCGAGTTTCCTGCCGGAGCCGCCGGGCGGGCCGAGCAGGGTGCCGATCTGGTCGTGGTAGAAGTTCTGGCAGCGCAGCCGTTGGTTCGTGTTGGTCTGGAGGGTGACCTCGGTGACGAAGGCCCGGCCCAGGTGCACCAGGAAGGGGCCGATCTCGGGGTTGTCGCGCCGGAAGCTCTTCAGGACGTAGGCGCCGGCCGCCGGATCCCACACCACGGCCGTCAGTGCCGTCACCAGGTTGCTCAACGTGCCGTAAGTGCCGCCCTGGGGCAGGGTTTCGCCCGGTGTCGGGATGCCGCTGCCGTGTGCGCCGATGGCCAGCACCCCACCCACGCTCAGCTTGCCCGGCGCGGTGGTGGCGATCATCCCGCGACCGGCCTCCTCCAGTTTGGTCAGCAGGCGCTCGATGCTGCATCCGGTCTCGACGGTGACCGTGGTGGGCGAACCCGGGTTGATCACCAGCGAGGTCAGGTTTCGTGTGGTGTCCACCATCAGGGTGCGCGAGGTGTCCGCGCCGGGCGGGATCAGGATCGGCGACCAGTTGTGGCTCATGCCGCGCGGGCGGAGCCGATAGCCCTTGGCGCGTGCCCAGTTGGCCAGGGTCACCACGTCGGAGGGGTGCGCGGGGACCGCCGTCCAGACGTCGTCGGCGCGCATCTCCCCGGACCAGTTCCGGTATTGCTGCACGCCCAGCGTGATGCCGGCCGGGAAGTCGGGCGGGGCCGGCGGCGCGGTGGCCCCTGCGGCGGGGATCAGGCCGACGGGGGTCCACTGTGCCGCGACGAGCGCGGCGCCGGCGAGGCCGCCGAGCACCGCGCGGCGGGACGGGCTCGGGTCGGGGCCGGGATTCGGGTTCGGGCGGTTCGGGTTCGGGTGGTTCGGTCGGGGCATCAGGATGCCTTTCGGGGCGTCCCGAGGGCCTGCAGCCCGGGGGAATTCGACATGCGGAATCGGTGGCTCCGGTTCCGGAAGATCGATCTGCTGCGTGCCGAGGAGCGAGGTGGAGCGGTGCTGTCGAACACCACGGCGCGGGAGCGGAGAAACGGATCCGGGCGCCGTGCGATGCCGTGCCGGTGCGGGCCGTGCCGGGCGTGCCGAGGCGGCGGGTTCGGGGTGGTTCCGAAACCCGGGGCCGGTCGGTCGAACGGTGCGACGCGGCTGGCCCGAGGGTCCATCCGGGGGCCGCGCAAGTCAACACCGAAAGGTGGGTGACACGTGTCGAGGATCGAGAAGCCGGCGCGGCCGGATCCTCCGGGTATCAGCCGGTTTCGGGGCGTGATCCCGTCAGTACTCCCGGTGTCGACGCGGGGGTGGAATCCGAGCGATCGTGGTGATCCGAACGGCCCGAACGCTCCGCGTGCTCCGGGCGGTCCACGTGCTCCGGCGCGGGCCGACCCGCCTTCGAGCGATCCCGGCCCGACCGCTCCCGAGCCGGGCGTACCGGACGCGCGCGCGACACCCACGCGACCCCGCTCGGCGGCTCGACGGACGCGGCCCCGGGCTCGGCTCCGTCTCCGGCTTCGGCTTCGGCTTCGGCCGAAGTCTCGGCCCGTGGCCGCTCGTTCGGGTCACCCGGCGCACCGGAATCCACGGCCGTCGTCGCGCCGGCCCCCACGGACAACCGCGCGTCCAACGCGAAGCCCCCATCCGCCCGCGGCCCCGCCCGGAACGTGCCCCCCGTCAGCTCGATCCGCCGATGCAGCCCGACCAATCCCGTGCCACCCGCGCCCAGTTCGATCTCGGGCGGCCGGGTGGGCGCGGTGTTCGTCACGGTGATCCGCAACTCGTCGTCGGTGTGCCGCACCAGGACCCGGACGAAGGCACCCGGTGCGTGCTTGTGCACATTCGTCAGCGCCTCCTGGACCACCCGATACGCGGTGCGCACCACCACCGGCGAGGCCGGCCGGGCCGTACCCTCCACCTCCAGGCGCACATCCACCCCCGCCGCCGCCGACTCCTCCACCAGCGCCGACGCGTCCAGCACCGCCGGTTCCACCGGGGCGCGCGCGTCACGCTCCCGCGCGGCGCGCAGCACCGAGACCAGATCGCGCAGTTCGGCCAGCGCCTGACACCCGGTCGAACGCAGGTCCTCCGCCGCCCGCCGGGTCGCGTCGTCGACCGCCCGGGAACGCATCGCGCCCGCCTGGAGGACCATCAGGCTCACCCGGTGCGTGACGATGTCGTGCATGTCCCCGGCCAGCCGGTTGCGCTCCTCCTCCCGTGCCTGTTCGGCACGCAACTCCTGTTCACGCTCGGCTCGTTCGGCACGCTCGCCGAGGGCCGCGATGAGCCGGCGGCGTGAGGCGATGTAGAGGCCGTAGCACGCGGGAGTGAGTGTTCCGAAGGTGTTCCCGGTGTTGTTGGCGAGATCCCGCCAATCCCAAGGCTGCCACGTGGCCAGGCACAGGACGCCGATCAACAACCACATCCGCCGGCGGTCGCTCACGTAGACCGCGACCGCGTAGGCCGCCAAGAGGGCGCCGAAGGACTGGCCCTGCAGCAGCGTGGGCGCGATGACCGCGACGCACACCTCGGGATGCCGGCGTCGGACGATCAGGATCAACCCGGCGATCACCTGGGCCACGTACGTCAGCCACGCGTTCGCGACGTCCGCACCCGACTCGTGCAGGTGCACCGCCAGGGCGATCGCGGGAACCAGCGGCCCGACCACGATCGCCACCGTGAGGTCGAAGGCGAACGAGCGTCGGGCCTGCGGCCAGGAGGGGAACGGGCGGCGGATCGACTCGGCGGCGGAGCGAAAAGTCACGGATGCCACCGTAGCCGGCCGCACCCGGCGCGCCGTCAGCCCAGCGGAGGAGAGCACGCGTGGTACCTGAGGCGCGATCCACCCCCGGTGCGGGCCGCCCCGGAACCGTCCCCGACGACTCCCGACCACGCGAGTGACCCATGTAGTCCCCCAGAGCTACCCGCAGGGTCCACTCCCTGGCGCGACGCGGGCTACGGACGCCGATTCCTAGCTTCGAGTCCGGAACTTCGAGGACGGGAGCGGGAGATGCGTGGTCGGCTGCGAATGGGCCTGGTCTCGGTGCTGGTGGCGGCCGGGCTGACCGGACCCGGCGTGGGCGCGGCGGAGGCCGCCGCGGCGGCCCCGCCGACGCTGCCGGCGATGTCCGCGACCACCCTGGGCGAGCGCTACACCGCCAACCAGCGGGCCATCGCCGACGCGGCCGGGCTGGCCCGGGGCACCGGACACACCGGCCGGGCGGACAAGCTGGCGCGGATGGCCGACCCGGCCCGGACCTTCCTGTCCTTCGACGGCCGCGCGGGCCGGGTGCGCGCGGTCGAGGTGGTCGGCGACCTGGCCGCCGCCGACCGGATCGCCGTCCTGGTGCCGGGCGCCGACACCGACCTGGACCACTTCGACACGCGCGGCGACAAGCCGTACTCGGCCCCCGGCGGCGGCGCCCGCGCCCTGTACGCGCAGATCCACGCCCAGGACCCCACCGCCCGCGTCGCGGTGATCGCCTGGCTCGGCTACTCCCCGCCGCACACGATCAGCCTCGACGTGCTGACCACCGGCCGGGCCGAGGCCGGCGCGCGCGAGTTGCGCCGCTTCGTCGCCGGGTTGTACACGATCGCGCCCGCCGCGCAGGTGTCACTGCTGTGCCACTCCTACGGCTCGGTGGTGTGCGGGCGGGCGGTCTCCACGATCGACGTGGCCGACCTCGCGGTGTTCGGCAGCCCCGGCCTGGGTGTCGACGACCGGGACGACCTGGGCACCGGCGCCCGCGTCTGGGCCGGTCGCGGCGGCTCGGACTGGATCGACGTGGTGCCGCACGTCAGCATCCCGTTCTTCGACACCACCGTCGGCTTCGGCGCGGACCCGACCTCGCGCGGCTTCGGCGCCCGCGACTTCGCGGCCGGCGGCGGTGGCCACTCGGACTACCTGCGGCCCGGCGGGCGGGCCCTGTCCAACCTCGCGCTGATCGTACGAGGCCGCGCGACGGAGGTGACCCATGGCTGAATCGGGCGTGCTGGTACGCCGGATCGAGCAATCGACCCCCGCCGACCGCGAGCGGGAGGTGGACGGTCTGCGGGCGTTCGCCATCCTCGGCGTGGTCATCGGCCACTGGATCGTCACGGGCGTGTCCGCCGGCGCCGACCACTGGCGGACCGACAGCCCGCTGCGCCGGCTGCCGGACTTCGCCCCGGCCACCTGGCTGCTCCAGCCGCTGGCGGTGTTCTTCCTGGTCGGCGGGTACGTCGGGGCACGCTCGTACGCCCACGCGAGGAGCCGGCGCACGTGGGCCCGGCGGCGGATGATCCGGCTCGGCCGACCGATCGCCGCGCTGCTCGCGGTGTGGACCGTACTCATCGCGCTGCTCGCCGACTTCGTGCCCGGCGACACCCTCTACACGCTCGGCAGGCTCGTGCTCTCCCCGCTGTGGTTCGTGCTCGTCTACGCGGGCCTGACCCTGCTCACCCCACTGGTGGTCCGCCTCGGCCGGGCCGGACCGCCGCTCGCGCTCGCCGTGGTCGCCGCGGTGGACCTGACCAGGTTCGGCGCCGACGGGCCCGCCGCGCTCGGCTGGGTCAACGTGCTCGCCGGCTGGCTGGTCCCGTACGGCCTCGGGGTGCTCTGGGCCGGTCCGCATCGGGCCCGGATCGAGCGACTGGGCGGTCCGCTCCTGGTGGTGGGCGCGCTCGGCTGCGCCGCGCTGATCCGCTGGGGCGGCTATCCGGTCAGCATGGTCGGCGTCCCGGGCCAGGCGATCTCCAACCTCAACCCGCCCACCCTCGCGGCGGTCGCCTTCGGTCTCGCCCAGTGCGGCCTGGCACTGCTGGTCCGGGCCCCGCTGCGCCGGGCGCTGAGCCGGCGTCCGCGCACGTGGGCGGCGGTGGCGCTGGCCAATCTGGCCGCGATGACGGTGTTCCTGTGGCACCAGAGCGCGATGCTCGCGACCACCGCGGTCGGCATCGCCCTCGGCGGACTGCCCGGCCTGGGCACCGCGCCCGACGGACTGCCGTGGGTGGCCGCGCGGATCGGCTGGATGCCGGTGTTCGCCGCCGTGCTGCTCGTGTTGTGGACGGTGTTCCATCGGTGGGAGGCCGCCGGCAAACGATCGCGGGGCGCCTCGGCGGCCTCACGTAGCTCCCGAGAGTGACATCCCGGATCAACCGAGCCGGGGACGCCGGGCCCCGGGCCTGGCCCTAGCCTGCTGTGGATGAGCACGAAGGCAGGCGGATCGGGCGGGCCGGACATCGACGTCGCGCATGGGGCGGGCGGCGCCGAGACCTCGACCACCGGCCGGGCCGGCGCGGCCCGCCGGGTGCGGCGGGGGTTGACCACACTGCGCGACGACCTGTTCGACGCCCGGGTCCGCACGGAGCGCCCGCCCGCCCCGTTCAGCAGCCGCGCGGTCGCCCTGGCCCTGCACTACCTCACCGTGGTGCTCGTCGTGGGCATCCAGGGGGCGGTGTTCGCCGGCTATCCCGGCGTGTCCGGCGGGGCGGCCTTCGCCCTGGGCCTCGCCACCGGGGTACCGATCCTGCTCGCGCCACAACGACCGATCGTGGCCTGGTGGATGTCGCTCGGCTCGACCGCGGTGTGCGCGCTGGCCGCCACGCCGGACGGGTCCGGCGGAGCCGGCGGCATGCAGTGGCCGTGGAGCGCGGTCGGCGTGGTCGCCCAGGTGGTGGTGATGGCCCATGTCGCCTTCCACACCCCGGTGCGGATCGTGCTGGAGACGTGGGTGTGCACCGCGCTGCTCGGCGTGGTGCTGGTGCGCAACGCGCAGGACGACCCGTCGCGCTGGGACACGATGCCCGCCGTGGCGCTGCTGACCGCGACCGTGATGATCGTCGTGGTCGCCTTCCGGGGCCGCAGCGACGCGCGCCGCGAACTCGCCGTACAGTCCGACCTGACCGCCACCGAGCGGGAGCGCAGCGCACTCCTGGAGGAACGTGCGCGGATCGCCCGCGAGTTGCACGACGTGGTCGCGCACCACATGTCGGTGATCGCGATCCAGGCCGAGGCGGCCCCGTACCGAGTCGCCGACCCGCCACCTGAGTTGGTGCGCAGCTTCGTCACGATCCGGGCCAACGCGGTCGACGCCCTGGCCGAACTCCGCCGCGTGCTGGGCCTGTTGCGCACCGAGAGCGACGACGAGGGAGCGGTGGCGGTGGACCGGGACGGGCGGCCCGCCCCGCTGCCGACGCTGGAGCGACTGCCCGAACTGATCGACAACGTGCGCGCGGCCGGGATGACGGTGGAGCGGGTCACCGTCGGCGCCCCGCGCCCGCTGCCCCAGGGCGTCGACCTGTCCGCGTACCGGATCGCCCAGGAGGCGCTGAGCAACGCGCTGCGCCACGCCTCCGGCGCGCGGGTGCGGGTCGAGGTCGCCTACGTGCCGACCGGACTCGGCCTGCGCGTACACAACGAACCGCCGCCGCACCCGACGCCGCCCGCGCGTGACGGCTCCGGGCAGGGCGTGATGGGCATGCGCGAGCGGGCCGCGATGATCGGCGGCACCCTCGAGGCCGGGCATACTCCCGAGGGCGGCTACCACGTCGAGGTCTTCCTGCCGACGGACGGGCAATGACGCCGTCCACCGGTGGGTGCGCCGAGACACCCGCCATGGACCGCGACCACGACCGAACGGTAGGGACACGATGGCCATCCGCGTGCTGATCGCCGACGACCAGATGCTGGTGCGCGAGGGCTTTTCGGTCCTGCTCGGCGCCCAGCCCGGGATCGAGGTCGCGGGCGAGGCGGTGGACGGACGCGACGCGGTGGCACAGGTCGCGGCGCTGCGCCCGGACGTGGTGCTGATGGATGTACGGATGCCGGTCCTGGACGGCCTCGCGGCCACCCGCGAGATCACCGCCGATCCCGACTGCGCGACCCGGGTCCTGGTGCTGACCACGTTCGATCTGGACGAGTACGTCTACGAGGCGCTGCGCGCGGGGGCGAGTGGGTTCCTGCTCAAGGACGCGTCGGCGCGGCAACTCGCGGACGCGGTAAGGGTGGTGGCGGCCGGTGAGGCGCTGCTCGCGCCGACCGTGACCCGGCGGCTGATCGCCGAGTTCGCCCGGCTCGGCGGTCCGGGCGCCGGCCCGCGCGCGCGGGTCGAGCAGCTCACCGAGCGGGAGACCGAGGTGTTGTCGCTGATCGCCCACGGGTTGTCCAACGCGGAGATCGCCGCGCGGTTGGTGATCGGGGAGCAGACGGTCAAGACGCACGTCAGCCGGCTGTTGGCCAAGCTGAACCTGCGCGACCGCACGCAGGCGGCGGTGTTCGCGTACGAGAACGGCGTGGTGCGGGCGGGCGAGCGCCGCTGACGCGGGGGTTCAGCCGCCGTCGGTGGTGCGCGGGTAGGTGTCGATCAGCCGGGTCAGGTGGGTGCCGGCGAGCAGCAGCGGCTCCTCGCTGCGGGTCACCTGGGCGGCCAGTTCGGCGCCTTCCAGCGTGCTGATCACGGTGTGCGCGAGTTCGCGCGCGTCGGTCTCGGCCAGGCCCGCCTCGATCAGCTTGGCGAGCACCGCCTCCCGCCAGTGCGCGAACGCCTCGGCCGCGGCGGCCTGGATGTCCGGCAGGCCGGCGGCCGTGCCGAGCGCGGTCGCGGTGACCGGACAGCCGTCGACCCAGTCGGAGGCGCGCAGCCCCTCGGCCAGACTCCGGGTGAGCGCGCGGATCGCCGCGCCCGGGTCCGGCTCGGCCGCCAGTACGGCGCCCAGGATGTCGACGAACTCCGCGTCCCCGTGTCGGATCGCGGCGACCGCCAACTCCTGCTTGCCGCCCGGGAAGAAGTGGTACATCGAGCCGAGCGTGGCGCCGGCCTCGGTGGAGATCTGCTTGATCCCGGTGCCGTCGTAGCCCTGCCGCTGCATCAGCCGCGACGCCGTGCGCACGATGCGCTCGCGGGTGCCGAGCGGGGCCGCCCCGGCGGCCTCGGACGGATCGGGTCGGCTCTGCCGCGTCTTGGTCTGCACGGGCCGAGTCTACCGAATAGAGCGTTCGCTCCAGAGGAGTGCTACGTTTCTCTCACTGGATAGAGCGTTCGTTCTAGTCCGGGCATCCCTTTGCTCATATCGCGAAAACGGGAGTACTCATGGGCGACAAGCAGGCGGTCACGGTCATCGGTCTCGGTCCGATGGGGCAGGCGATGACCCGCGCGTTCCTGGCGGCCGGCCACCCGACGACGGTGTGGAACAGGACGGCGAGCAGGGCCGACGCGCTGGTGGCCGAGGGGGCCGTACGGGCCGACACGATCGAGGCGGCGCTGGCCGCGAACGAGCTGGTGGTGCTGAGCCTGACCGACTACGCGGCGATGTACGCGCTGCTCGAACCGGTCGCCGCGGCGCTGGCCGGGCGGGTGGTGGTCAATCTGAGCTCGGACACCCCGGAGCAGGCCCGCAAGGCGGCCGCGTGGGTGGATCGGCACGGCGGCCGGCAGCTGACCGGCGGGGTGCAGTCGCCGCCCTCGGGCATCGGGTCGCCGGAGATGTCGACCTTCTACAGCGGCCCCGCCGACGTCTTCGAGGCACATCGGGACACGCTCGCCGTACTCACCGGCACCGACTACCGGGGCGCCGACCCGGGTCTGGCCGCGCTGCTCTACCAGCTCCAGATGGACATCTTCTGGACCTCGATGCTCAGCGCGACGCACGCCCTGACGGTGGCCCGGGCGAACGGCATCTCGGCCGAGGAGTTCCTCCCGTACGCGTCCTCGACGGCCGCGTCGGTGCCGGATTTCCTCGCCTTCTGCGCGCCCCGCCTGGATGCGGACGACCACCGCGGGGACATGGACAACCTGGCGATGGGCGTGGCGAGCGTCGAGCACGTGCTGCACACCACGCGCGACTCGGGCGTGGACACCGCACTGCCGGCCGCGGTCCTGGAGATCTTCCGCCGGGGGATCGCGGCCGGGCACGCCGGGGACAGCTTCACCAGCCTGACCGAGGTCTTCCGGTCGAGCCGGGGGTGATCCGCGATGCCGGCAGGCCCCGGCGCAGCGGCAGGACACAGCGCGGATCCGGGACGCGCAGCGCCACGCCGAGGGGGCGCAGTGTGCCGGTGCCCGGGGTCCAGGCGAACGCGGTGACCGCGTCGGCGTCGGGGACGGCCGCGTACAGGACCCGGCCGACGAAGGCCAGGTCCTGCGGTGCGGCGCCGCCGACGGGGAGGTCGGACATCGTATGCGGGGCGCCGGTGGCCAGGGTGGTGATGGTGCCCGGGCCGCGGTTGGCCGCGTATACGTGGGCCCCGTCGGGCGCGGTGACGATCGCGGACGGCAGGCCGGGCGCGGCCAGCGGGTGGCGGGTGAGGTCGGGCAACGCCAGGATCACCGGGTCGAGTTCGCCCAGCAGCCAGCGACCGGACAGGTGCCGGGGGCCGGTTCCGGGCGGCACGGGCCGCGTGGCGAGCAATTGCGGCCGGTCGTCGGCGAGTCGGTAGGTCAGCAGCGCGTCGCCGCCGAGGTCGACCACGGTGAACGTGTCGGTGTCCGCGAAGACGATCTGGTGCGGATGCGCGGCGGATTGCCGGCTCGCGACCACGCCGGAGCCCGACCCCGGCAGTGGGACGGAGGCGGCCACACCCGCGAGCGCGCCGTCCGGGGCGAGCCGGTGTACGACCAGGTCGCCGCTGCCGTAGTTGGCGGTGACCAGTCGGCCGCCGTCGGGGGAGACCGCGAGATGGCAGGGGATCGCGCCGTGCGACGGGGCCTGTTGCCGGATCCGGGCGCCGTCGGTCGTCGCGATCACGGTGATCGTGCCGACCGGCGCCTCGTCGACGCCGTAAACCAGGTCGAGACGTGGATGGGCGGCGGCGTACGCGGTGCGGACCGGGGCCGGCCGGCCGGCCGGGGTCAGCACGCCCGTGTCCGGGTCGGCGGCGCAGACCAGCGTGCCGGCGCCGCCGACCAGGACCGGCACCCGACTCGGCGGCACGGGGTGAATTCTCGCCGAGTCGGGTGGCATCGCGGCATCCTGACGGCTCATCAGAACGCGTCCGCCGGCCAGTGGATCGCACCGGGGGCGGTGATCGTGGCGCGCACCCGGGCCCGGTCGCTCTGGATCGGCCGGGCCAGCCCGAACGTGGTGTGCCCGGTGCTCAGGTCGGCGAGTACCGCGCCGACCGCCCGGGTCAGCGCCGCGTCGATCGGCACGTGCAGCGTCACCACCGTGCCGGGGCCGCCGAGTTCGCACGCCGCCGCCCGCAACAGCGCGGGCAGCGCGTACGGGCGGCCCGGGCCGAGCGCGAGTTCGAGCACGTCGCCGGTGTCCGGCCGGACCACCACGTAGTCCCCCTCCTCGGTGACCAGCACCCGGCTCGGCGGCGCGTACCAGTGCGGGAAGCGGTGCGCCCAGTCGGCCGCGGAACGCACCGTGGTCAGCGGCCGGTCGGAGTTCCACGCGGCGTGCGTGGCGACCATCCGGGGCAGGTCGGCGGGGGCGGCCGGGCGCACCCGACGATCCCCCCACGCCGCCTCGGGGCCGGCCACGCCGCGCAGATACGGGGCCGCGAAGGTCTCCCAGCCGGATCCCGTGTACACCCCCGGCGTGCCGCTGAACATCAACGACCACGCACAACCGTGGCGCGTCATGTCGTCGACGGCCAGGCCGAGCAGCCGCCGGATCAACCCCCGGCCACGGGCCCGCGGCGCACTGGCCACGCTGCCGACGCAGCCGACCGTGTCCACCCCGCCCGCCGGATTGCGGATCGGACGGGGCTGCCAGTGCACGACGGCGTCGATCCCGCCGTCGTCGCCGGCGGCCACCAGGGTGCGCGGATGCCGGCCCGCGTCGCGCGCGTACAGCGCGGGCAGATCGGGCGCGTTCGGGAAGGCCACCGCCCACAGGGCGCGGAGCGCGGTTTCGTCGGCCGTGGTGCTCGGGCGCAGCCGCATCTCAGATCGCCAGGTTCCCGCTCGTGGCCACCCGCGCGCCGTCCGCCGGCATCGCGGTCCGGGTCACCCCGTCCTCGACACAACCCGTGTGCAGCGCGGAGGAGGCGCCGCCGAACGCCTCCGGGCGCAGCTCCAACCGGCCGCCGGTGAACCGGGTCTGGCCGGCCATCCAGTGGTTGACCCCGCCCACCAGGCGCACGTGCGCACCGTCGGTGGTCGAGGCCGCGCCGGTCAGGTGCCAGCGCAACACGCCCGCCCCGGCGCCCCGGGACAACAGCGCGTCCGCGCCGTTGCCGCCGGTCAGCCGGGTGCCGGCGCTCACGTGCAGGTTCTGGTCGCGGACGGCCGACAGCAGGATCCCGGTGTCGGTCAGGGTGCTCGCGGTCAGGCGCAGTACGGCCGAGCCGACCTCCAGGGGCGCGGCGGTCGGCCCCGCGCCGACGAGGGTGCAGGAGTCGAAGTCGACCTCGCCCGAGCCGCGCAGGATCGCGCCGTCGACGCCGGTGAACAGGCAGTCCCGGAAGTGCACGGTGTTGCTCACCGGCGTCTGGACCAGCACCTGCTTCGCGGGCAGGTCGAACGTGCAGCCCTCGACGATGTTCGGCCGGGTCGAGCGGTTCGAGCGCTGGCCGATCGCGAACGTGCGGGCCACGCAGCCGCGCATCTGCACGCCGTCGGCGTTGACCTGGAGCGTGCCGCCCGGGTCGAAGGTCGGACGTGGGATCACCCGGACGTTCTCCAGGGTCAGGTCGGTGATCTTCGTACCCGCGACGAACCACGAGCAGGTGTGGTCGCGCACCGTGATGCGCTTGGCCGAAGTACCCCACAACACGCCCGAGTTGGCGATGTCCATCAGGCCGGAGTTGCCCTCGAAGAGCAGGTCGTGCTCGTACTGGCCGTGCGTGGTGAACGGGTTGCCGCCCTGGTCGTCGCCGTCGCCGTGACAGTTGACGACATGACAGTAGGCGGACGCGGTCAGGTCGTTCAGGTGTCGGGCGTTGCTGGAGACGCAGTCCTCGACCCGGCCGTAGAGGCAGTAGATCTGCTGGGTCAGATAGCCCGCGCCGCCGTACATCACCGTCGGCGGGTTCTTCAACGACGAGCGGGCGGTGACGAAGTGGGTGCACCAACGGCGCATGACCACCGGCCAGAACGAGCCGGTCGCCTCGATCCCGGTGACGTCGCAGCGCACCGCGTACTCGTACGCGATCGGGTGCGAGCCGGTGTACTCGTCGTCGCCGGCACCGGCCCCGAAGAACACCATGTTCCGGACGTCGGCGCGCCGCACGGGTTCCACCCGGGTCCAGGTGATGCCGCGCCCGGCGGCCAGTTCCCACCCGTTGAGGTAGTCGACCCGGATGTGTTTGCCGTCGACGATCTGGGTGATCTCGACCAGCTTCTGCAATTCGCGCTCGTAGGTGCCGCCGCCGGCGATCGGGTCGATCTCGACCGTCCACCACTCGCCGACCTTGAACGCGCCGGCGTCGGGAACCGGGAAGGCGTCGGTGAGTTCGATGACGGTCTCGGGCAGCTTGTATTTCACGACCGTGTCGGTGACCTTGCCCTTGAAGTACAGGACGGCGCCGAACGGGTTGTCGTGGGTGTTCTTCTCGATGCCGGTGGTGCGCACGGTGTGGCCGCCGAAGTCGAGCACGATGCGCGAGCGGGCGAAGGTGTGGCGTTTGACGAAGAGCAGGTCGCTGTGCGCCTCGACGCGGTGGATGTACGGATCGTTGACCATCGCGTCCAGCGCGGCATCCGCCGCGACCTTGTCGTCCAGGATGCCGAACCGGCGGAAGTCCATCACCCCGTCGTGCACCTGGATCCACCGGCCGTCCCGGCCCGCGGCGGGATCGGCGAGCACGGTGCCGCCGTTGACCGCCAGCCTCGACCGCGGATCCCAGCGCACCACCATCCCACCACCGTCACCCGCCGCGTGATAGCCGGCCACCAGCACCATCGCGTCGGCCTCGAGCGGCCTGACGTTCATCCGCAACAACGCGGCCACATTCGGCACACTCATCGACACATCACGCGAACCGACACCATGCCGGTCGTCGTCCGACGACGCCGACGCCGAACCCACCGCAGCGGTACCGGCAAGCAACAACCCGCCCAATCCGCCCGCGGCGAGCAGCCGGCGGCGGGACGACGAAGGGGAAGAACCGAGTGAGGACATGGGGTCCCGCTCACTTTCTCGATCCGTGCACGAAGTGGGGTCGGGTGCGGGCCCGTCGGCCCTCTTCGGGCCGACGGGCACACACCTGTGATCAGAGCGAGCTGCGGTACGGCGGCATGTGGCGCATGCGCGGCATCTGGTCCGCGAGCACGCCGCCGTCGACGACGATGCGGGTGCCGGTCACGTAGGACGCGGCGGGCGAGGCCAGGAAGACCACCGCGCCGGCGCACTCGTCGGGGGTGGCGTAGCGGCCGAGCGGGATTCGTTCCCGATAGGCGGCCTCGAACGGCTCCCGGTCCAGCGGGAATTCGCCGTCGATGGGTGTCTCGACCATGCCGGGCGCCACGGCGTTGACCGTGATCGCGTGCGGGGCGAGTTCGACCGCCAGGCTCTGTACGAGCAGGTCCACGCCCGCCTTGGACGCGTTGTAGTGGGCCAACCCGGCCTCGGCGACGTGGGCGTTCTTCGAGGTCACCGCGATGATCCGGCCGGCGACCCGGTCCGCGATCTGGTGCTCGGCGACCCGCTGGGACAGGAAGAACACCGCGTCCAGGTTCACCGCGAGCACCCGCCGCCAACTCGCCACGGAGATCTCGTTGAACCGTTCCAGGGCGGCCGTGCCCGCGTTGTTGACCAGGATGTGCAGCGGCCCGGCCGCGGCCCGCACCTCGTCCACGAAGCCGGCCAGCCCGGCGGTGTCGGCCAGGTCGAACGGCATCACCCGGGCGGTGCGGCCGGTCGCCTCGACGGCCGCGCGGGTCGGCTCCAGGTCGACGCCCGGCAGGTCGGTGAGCACGACGTCGGCGCCCGCCCCGGCCAGCGCGACCGCGAACGCCCGACCCAGGCCGCCGGCCGCGCCGGTGACCAGCGCGGTGCGGTCGGTCAGCGCGAAGTCCACCGCGCGTTCCGCCTCGCCGCCGGTCACGACAACCCCAGCAGGGGCAGCGCGTCACGGAAGATGATCGCCTCCACCGCGTCCCGGTCCAGCGGCGGCAGACCCGGGATCCCGGGCACGGCGGCCACCTCGCGCAGCCCGGTCACCGACGCGTCCACCGTGGTGAACGGGTAGTCGCTGCCGAACAGCAGCTTGTGCAGCACCCCGTAGTCCTGGGCGAGCCGCAGGCTGTGCCACAGCTGGAACGGCCGGTAGTGCAGCGCGCTGAGATCGGCGTACAGGTGCGGGTGCTTGCGGATCACCGCGATGCACTCGCCCTCGAACGGATGGCCCAGATGCGCGAGCACCATGCGCAGCTCCGGATGCCGGATCGCCACCGGGTCCAGCAACCTCGGCTGCGCGTAGGCGATCGGCGCCGCCGAGACGAACGTGGTCCCGGTGTGCACCAGGATCGGCAGGCCGTTGTCCTCGGCGTAGGCGAACAGCGGGTCGTATTGCGGATCACCCGGGTCGAAGCCCGCGTACATCGGCATCAGCTTGATTCCGCGCAGTCCCAACTCCTGGTGTCCGAACCGCAGTTCGTCCTGCCAGCCGGGTTGGGTCGGGTCGATCGACAGGTAGCCGATCAGCCGCTCCGGCTGCGCGCCGACATACTCGGCCACGGCCTTGTCCTCGACCCACAACCCGCTGCGTCGTGCCTTGCCGCCGACCACGATGGTGCGGGTGTCCGCCGGGCTGCTCGCCGCGTAGTCGGCCCAGCGCACGGTCAGGTCCACCTCGCCCGCGTGCGCGCGGGCCGACTCGGCCTTGAACGCGTCGTCGAAGTCGCAACACTGCCGGAACAGATGGGAGTGCACGTCGACGATGCCGGGGCCCGCCGGCGCGGAGGTCATGTGCGGTTCCTCTTCTCCCAGCCGGCCGAGAACATGTTCCAGAACCGGTGCGTCGGCGGGTGTTCGGCGAACACGTCGTCGTCGAGTTCGACGCCGAAGCCGGGCGCGGTGGGGATCTCCACGTGGCCGTCGGCGGTCACCGGCAGTGCGCCGCGCACCGCGTCGAACACGTACGACTCCAGCAGGCCGTCGAAGGTCTCCAGGATCTTGAAGTTGGTGATCCCGAGCGCGGCGTGCACCGAAACGGTGGTGCACAGCGGGGAGTTGGAGTTGTGCGGGGCGACCATCACGCCGTGCGTGTCGGCGATCGCGGCCAGCTTGCGCACCTCGGTCAGGCCCCCGGCCATGGACAGGTCCGGCTGGATGATGTCCACCGCGTTGGTCGCGAACAACTGCTTGTACTCGTAGCGGTTGTGGAAGTGTTCGCCGCCGGAGATCGGGAACGGCGCGCGGGCGCGCAGTTCCGCGTAGCGCTCGATGTGCGTCCAGGGCATCGGCTCCTCCAACCAGCCGATGTCGAACGGCTCCAGCGCCCGCAGCAGTGCGGAGGCGGTGGTCATCGCGAACCGCGCGTGCCCCTCGACGAACAGGTCCACGTCCGGCCCGATCGCCTCGCGGACCGCGCCGACCAACTCGACCGACTGGCGCAGTTCGGTCCGGGACAACTCGTGCAGTCCGGCGCCGAACGGGTCGAACTTGAGCGCCGAATACCCCTTGGCCACGGTCTCCTTGGCCTTGGCCGCGAACACCGCCGGGTCGCGCTCGCCGTTGTACCAGCCGTTCGCGTACACCCGGACCCTGTCCCGGCAGGCGCCGCCGGTGAGCCGGTACACCGGCACACCCAGCGCCTTGCCCATCAGGTCGTGCATGGCCTGGTCGAAGCCGGAGAGCACGATGCCGCCGATGTCGCCGCCGCGCAGGAAGTCGCCCTGGTACAGGCGCAGCCAGATCTCCTCGGTGTCGAACGGGTCGGCGCCGATCAGGTGCCGCCGCGCCATCGCCTCGGCCAGCGCGGCGGTCTCGGCGACCCGGTAGGGGTGGGTGATCTCACCGACGCCGGACAGGCCCTGGTCGGTGTGTACACGGACGTAGCCGAAGTCGCGCCACGCGGTGCCCAGGAGCAGGGTCTCGACGTGGGTGATCCGGCCGGCGGGTCCGGTGGGTCGGGTGCGGTCGACGACGAGCATCAGCGGGCCGTCCCCTCGGTCGCGCCGCCCATCGTGGAGGTGCCGGCGAGTTCGTCGATGCCGCCGTCCTTGATCGCGTCCCGCACGGCCAGTTCGGTGGCGGCGATCAGGTGGTCCACGTCGGCGTCGGTGTGCGCGTACGAGATGTGGCTGCGCTTGAGGTTCAACGGCAGTTCGAACACGCCGTGTTCGAGTAGTCGGCGGCGGTAGCCGATGAACAGGTTCGCGTCGTTGGCGAGCAGGTCGTCGTAGCTGCGCGGTACGCCGCCGGCCATGAAGTAGGTGACGAACACCGAGCCGTAGCCGGTGACCACGGCGGGGACGCCGAGCCGGGTGTACATCGCGGCCAGGCCGGTGCGCACCCGCTCGCCGAGGCGGAACACATGCTCGTGGACCGGCTCCTCGCGCAGCTTGCGCAGCGTCTCCAGGGCGGCGGCGACCACCCACGGGTGGCCGTTGTAGGTGCCGGCGAAGAACGCGGGCGCGCCGGGGCGGGTGCTGAACTGCTCCATCAGGTCGGCCCGGCCGCCGAGCGCGCCGACCGGGGCGCCGTTGGCGATGGCCTTGCCGAAGGTGGTCAGGTCGGGGGTGATCCCGGCGATCTTCTGGTAGCCGCCGAGGTCGTGCCGAAAGCCGGTGATCACCTCGTCGAAGACCAGCACCGAGCCGTGTGCGGTGCACTGTTCGCGCAGCGTGGTGAGGAACTCGGCGTCGGGCAGCAGGCAGCCGACGTTGTGCGGGATCGGCTCCAGGATCACCGCGGCGATGTCCGCGCCGTGCTCGGCGAACGTGGCGCGCACCGCGGCCGGGTCGTTGAACGGCAGGACCAGGGTGGCGGCCAGCACCTCGGGCAGGATCCCGGTGGAGATCGGGTCGGGCGCGCCGACCGCCTCGGGCGAGGAGATCACGTTCAGGCTGACCGCGTCGTGCCAACCGTGGTAGCAGCCCTGGAACTTGACGATCAGTCGCCGTCCGGTCACCGCGCGGGCGACCCGCAGCGCGTGGAACGTGGCCTCGCTGCCGGTGCTGGTGAGCAGCACCTTCTCGACGGAGGGGACCAGTTCGACCAGGGTCTCGGCGAGGGTGACCTCGTCCTCGGTGACGGCGACGCCGGTCAGGTCCAGGCGGGTCGCGGCCTCGGCCACCGCGCGCTGTACGTCGGGGTCGTTGTGGCCGAGCAGCGGCGGGCCGAACGCGGAGTGGTAGTCGGTGTAGACGCGACCCTCCGCGTCGGTGAAGTTCGCCCCGCTCGTGCCGGTGACGATCAGGTCGGTCAGGCCCGGGATCCGGCGCTGACCGCTGTTCACCCCGCCCGGAATGACCCGAAGGGCTCGGGCGGGAAGGGAGTCGGTGGCGGCTGTGCCGACACTCATCGGTGGGCTCCTTGCGTCGTTCGTGACCGTACGGGTCCGCGGCCCTGCCAGGCCGTGGACCTCCGGCGCCATCCGCCTTCGGCACGCGTCGCAGGTGATGCGTTTTTGTTTTCTGAACACTGTTCGACAGAGCCGAACAGTGCAGGACTCTACATTTGGATGTACAAAGCAGTCAAGAGGTCTGGACCGGTAAAGTGTTCTGCTATGTCGAACAGCGTTAACGAGAATGTCGAGGAGTCGAAGTACTGGGTGAAGTCCGTCGCCCGGGCCGCGGACATCCTCGAAGTGCTCTCCGCACGTGGTCCGGGGGACGGCATGAGCGTCACGGAGGTCGGTCAGGCCTGCGGGATCTCGAAGAGCGCGACCTTCGGACTGCTCCAGACCCTGCGCGGCTACGGCCTCGTATCCGACGACGGCGAGGGGATGAATCGGCGCTACCGGCTCGGGATGGGCCTGGCCCGACTCGGCGACCGGGCCCAGGCCCAGGTGTCGCTGCGCGACGTGGCCCGCCCGGTGCTGGCCGAGCTGACCCGGCAGACCGGCATGGCCGCCCGCTTCGCGGTGCCCGAGGGCGGGCTCGCGGTGGTGGTCGACCAGGTCGGCATAGAGCAGCGGGTCCGCCTGGACCTGCGCATGGGGGTGCGGGAGCTGCCGCACTGCACCGGCCTGGGCAAGGCGATCCTGTCCGCGTTGCCCGAGGCCGAGGCGCGCGAGGTGATCCACCGCTCCGGGCTGCCCCGGCGCACCTCGCACACGATCACCGACACCGAGACCCTGATCGCTCACCTGCGCGACGTCCGGGCGACCGGCTACGCGCTCGACGACGAGGAGGACGCGGACGGGATCTTCTGCATCGGCAGCCCGGTCCGCGACCACCGCGACAAGTGTGTGGGCGCGATCAGCATCACCGGCCTCAAGCTCGACCTGCCCGGCTGGCGATTCCAGGAACTGGGCCGCCAGGTGCGGGCCGGCGCGCTGCGGGTCAGCCGCGAGTTGGGCAGCACGGAGAGTGGCGAAGGCGACATCGGCGCCGGCTGAAACCGGTGGGTGAACAACCGGGCGAAGGGGTCGTGGCGGAACAATCCGTCGCGACCCCTTCGTGTTCCCGCGATTACGGACGATGAAAGTCGGCCAGGAGGGCTTGACCAGGATCGATGTCCGGGCCTACGTTCCTGGACTCATCAGGGCCCGCACGTTCGCTGCCACGAATCGTGCCCGATCGCCGGCCCCGGGTTGACGGTCCGTCACCACGGCCCCGCAGCCCACCCCCTGCCATCCGCCGCGCGTTTCCCTCCCCGGTCGGGAAACGACGTCATCGGCACGCGCCACGGGAAGCATCCTCCGTCGAAGGCCGAGGTTCCCCGATGAGCACGTCCCCCACTCCCTCCACCTCCACCTCCACCGCCACGCCGTCGGCTCCCGCTCCCGGGTCGTCGCGCCGGCGGCTGCTCGCCGCCGGCGGTCTCGGCGGGTTGTTGCTTGCCGGTACCGCTGCGGTGGGTTCGGCGTCGGCGTCGTCGGACGACGACCGGCATGGTGTCGGTTCGCGTGATGTGTCGATGAGTGTGCCGAACGTGGCCGCGTTGTTGCGGATGAACGTCAGGCCGCTCGAGGCCGACGCGATGGTGCTGGTGGCCGGCTATCACGCGGCGGGTGACGGTGGTGGGATGGTGGTGCGCTGGGATCCGCGGTCGAGGCTGGCGGTCAACGGCGGCACCGTGCTCGCCGATCCCGCCGCGGGCCGGGACGGCCGGTGGATCCAGGTGCACGACGGGGTGATGGACTTCCGCCGGTTCGGCATCCTGGACGACAAGGTCGCGGCGGATGCCGCGCTGGACGCGATGGTCAACGATCCGTACATCCACCGCGTCGAGGCGCACAGCGACCTGCTCTTCGTCAAACGCCACACCTTCGCCCGCTCGCGCATCGTGCTCGACTTCGGCGGCCACACCGTGCGCACCACCGGCATCGAGAAGAACACCCACGACAACCCGTTCGGCGCCGTCCTGTACTTCAAGGGCAAGGTCACCGACACCGTGGTCAAGGCCAAACTGTCCCAGCCGATGCCGGACCTCGCGGACGTCTTCGAGGTGCCGGACAGCGCGGCGTTCAAGGTCGGCGACTGGTGGGCGGTCACCATCGATCCCGAGCCCGGCAAGGGCAAGTACGAGCAGGAGGTGCAGCGCCTGGTCGAGATCACCCAACTCGTCGACGCCACGCACATCCGGGTCGGCTACAAGATCGGCTGGGACCTCGCCGCCGGCCGCACCTTCACCTGGACCCGGATCGAACCGGTGGACCGGGCGCACGTGCGCAACATGGTCTTCGAGGGCATCGCCGACGGCGACCAGTACACCGGATCGCACCCGATCGCCTACGAGTACACGACCAACTGCGACGTCGAACACGTCGACGCGGTCGGCACGTTCTGGCCGGTGATCATGCGCCGCTGGTGCACCCACTACCGCACCCGCGCCTGCTCGCTGCGCAACCCGGCGAGCGTGACCTGGGGCGGCGCCGGCTATCTCACCCAGCAGATCTACTGCCTGTACGGGCACGTCGAGGACTGCCACGTGGCGAACAGCCGGCACCTCAACGACCTGACCGCCTCCGCCTACTGCTACGTGACGAACTGTCACGGCGACGGCGACGACCAGGGCCCGTTCGTGACACACGGTCAGTTCGAGCACGACCTCGTCTACACCGGCAACTCCGGCCTGATGACCTTCGCCAACTCCGGTGCCGCGTGGGGGTCGGTGGCCAAACGCATCACCGTCCGCAAGCACGTGTGCTCGTGGTTCGTGGCCCGGGTGAAGATCACCGATCTGACCCTGGAGGACATGCAGGTGATCGGCAAACCCGCGCTGTCCGGCTCCGGGATGCTCTGGGTCAACGCGGACGGCGTACAGATCCGCGGCTGCACCGCGTCGGGGCCGCTGATCGTCTCGCAGGCCTCCAACCGGTCGCAACGCGCCAACGTGATCGCCGACTCCACGTTCACCCTGGCCAAGGACGCCGAGATCACCCAGGCGAACGTGACCGGCGACCTGCACCTGGAACGGGTCACGCTCAAGGGACTGGACAACGCGGCGCTGCGCAACGCCGGTCGACTCGTCCTCACCGAGTGCACCCTGATCGGCGCGCCGAACGCCGCGCCGGTCACCGTCACCGGTGCCGCGCTGGCCGTGTCCGGCGGTGAACTGCGGGACACCGGGCTGCGGTTGGCGGGCACCGGCGAACAAAGCGTGGCGTTGTCGCGCACCCGGCTCGGCGGCACCAACGCGGCCCGTGCACTGCTCTCGCGCACCGGCGGTGCCCGCACGGTCCGCTGGCAGTTGGACGGCTGCGTGTCGAGCGCCGCCGACGCGGCCACCGCACACGTGCTGATCGGCGAGGGCACCAACCGCTACCGCGCGGCGGGCAACACCTTCGCCGGCGGCCGACTCGAACTGGCCGGCGCGGCCTTCGGCGGGGCCGGCGCGCTGCTGCACAGCGGCTGCGTGGAGGACGGCGTCACCCGTACCGCGATGCCCGACGAGGGCCCGCGCGTCGCGCACACCGTAGGCAACCAGCTGATCTGACCCGCCCGTACGGGCCCGCAGCACCCTCGTATCCGCACCGCCCTCGCACCACGGGAAGCACCATGACCGCCACCGGTTCGACCACGAACACCGCCACGCCGGCCCGCACCGACCGACCGGCCATCACCGACCGACCCGTACGGTTCGCGCTGGTCGGCGCGGGCAACCGGGGTCTGACCTACACCGATTGGATCCGCCGGCACCCCGACCGCGCCGAACTGGTCGCGGTGGCCGACCCGCGCGCCTCGGCCCGGACCGCGTCCGGGGCGAGCACGCAGTTCGAGGACTGGCGACCGCTGCTCGACGAGCGCATCGCGGACGCGGTGATCGTGGCCACCCAGGACCGCGAACACGTCGAGCCGATCCTGGCGTTGGCCGAGGCCGGCTACGCGATCCTCACCGAGAAGCCGATGGCCGCCACCGAGGCGGACTGCCGGCGCATCCTCGACGGCGTGACCGCGGCCGGCGTGCCGTTCGCGGTGTGCCACGTGCTCCGGTACACCCCCTACACCGACCTGGTGAAGGGGGTCCTGGACTCCGGCGTGCTCGGCTCGATCGTCAGCCTGGACCTGCTGGAGCCGGTCGGCTGGTGGCACTACGCGCACAGCTACGTGCGCGGCCCGTGGAGCCGCGAGGCCGATTCGTCGCCGATGATCCTGGCCAAGTCCTCGCACGACCTGGACTGGATCGGATACGTCACCGGCGCCCGGATCGAGACGGTGGCGAGCTTCGGCGGCCTCGCCCACTTCAAGCCGGAGAACGCGCCGGCGGGCTCGGCCCGCAACTGCCTGGACTGCGCGGTGGAGCCGGACTGCCCCTACTCCGGACCGAAGTTGTACTTCCCGGCGCTGCGCGAGAGCGGCGACGCCTGGCCGATCAACCACGTCACCGACGCCGCGCACGGGCCCGAGGATCAGGCGGAGTTGGTCCGGGCACTGCGCGAAGGGCCGTACGGGCGCTGTGTCTACCACTGCGACAACGACGTGGTGGACCACCAGGTGGTGGCCATGCGGCTGTCCGGCGGCATCACCGCGACCTTCACGATGACCGCGTTCACCGAGCAGACGCACCGGCAGGTACGGATCTTCGGCAGCCACGGCTGGCTGCGCGGCGACGGAGAGAAGGTCACCGTGCACACCTTCGCCGACGACCGGGTGGTCACCCACGACGCGGGCGCGTCCGGGTCGAACGCGGCGGACGGACACGGCGGCGGGGACACCGCGCTGATCGACGCGTTCGTCACGGCGCTCGCCACCGGCGATCCCGCGCACATCCGCTCCAACGGCGCCGACTCGCTCGGCAGCCACCTCGCCGCCTTCGCCGTCGAACGCTCCCGACTCGGCGGCAACACCGAGACCGTGCCGCGGAGTTGAGCGCCCGCGCGGGACGAGAGACCCCGCCGCCTCGACCTCGCCGGCCCGGCCCCCAGAACTGACACCCCGTCACATCTCGCTGTCAGGAGACGCGATCCCCATGAGAAGAACCATCCGCCCGCGCACCGCCCGCATGATCGCCCTCCCGGTGCTCGCCACCGCCCTCACCGTGAGCCTGGCCGCCTGCGGCGGCTCGTCCGGCCCCGGTTCGGGCGGCAAGACCGTCACCACCTGGATGTACCCGGTGATCGCCGACGAGGCGAAGAACAAGGAGTACTGGGCCGGTCTGAGCGACGCGTTCAGCAAGGCCAACCCGGGCTACAAGGTCAAGGTCGAGACCTACCCCTGGGCCAACCGGGACACCGCGCTCGCCACGGCCATCGCGGCCAACAAGGGCCCGGACGTGGTCTACCTGGTGCCGGACCAGCTGCCCAAGTACGCGCGCAGCCTGGTGCCCGCCGACGACTACATGCCGCCCGCCGACAAGGCCGACTTCCGCAAGGCCGCGCTGGACTCGGTGAGCGTGGACGGCAAGCCGATGGCCACCCCGCTGCTGATGAGCGCCAACCCGCTGATCTGTGACAAGCGGGTGTTCGCCGCGATCGGCGAGACGAACTACCCGAGCACGTGGGACGACCTGCTCAACCTGGCGCCGAAGCTGAAGGAGAAGGGCTACCAGGCGACCAGCTACAGCGGCGACACCCAGCAGACGCTGAACCTGACCTGGTACCCGATGCTCTGGCAGGCGGGCGGCGACGTGTTCGCCGCCGACGGCAAGTCGGTCGCGTTCAACTCCGAGGCCGGCGTCAAGGCGCTGACCTACCTCAAGACCCTGGTGGAGAAGGGCTACACGGACAAGGACCAGGTCACCACCACGCCCAAGCTGGAGCAGACCCCGGTGGCCAAGGGCAAGGTCGCCTGCACCTGGCAGAACACCCCGGCCGACGTGGAGAAGTTCTGGGGCAAGGACAACATCGTGGTCAAGCCCCCGCTCAAGGACGCCAAGTCGGCGGGCTACGGCACGGTCGGCTCGTTCGCGATGCTCAAGGGCGCCAACAAGGACGCCGCGGGCAAGTGGATCTCGTTCGTGTCCAAGCCGGAGAACAGTCTGGCCCTGGTCAAGTCCAACGGCTACTTCCCGGCCCGCACCTCGGCCGCCGATCCGTACCCGGGCGACGCGCTCCAGGCGGACGTGGCCAAGACGCTCGACGTGATGAGCTCCGGCCCGCTCAAGGAGAAGTCGCGGGACGTGATGGGCGTGCTCGCGCCGGAGATCCAGGCCGCGCTGATCGGCAACAAGAGCCCCAAGGACGCGCTGAACGACGCGGCCAAGGCGGCGAACGCGCTGCTCGCGCGCTGACCCGAACGGGCGGCCCGCCCCCCGCGCGGGCCGCCCACCCTCCCGTTGTTCCATCCGCCTTCCCAGCCCCAGGAGGTCCCCGTGGCCGCAGTCGCGGAACAACCCCGCAGGCTCCGCCGACGCGGGCCGCACGCACGCCGCGAGGCCCGGATCGGGCTGCTGTTCGTCCTGCCCGCCTTCGTGCTGTTCGTGCTGTTCCGCTTCGGCCCCAGCATCGCCGGCGTGCTGCTCGGCTTCACCGACTACTCGCTGATGGACTCGCCGACGTTCACCGGCCTCGACAACTTCACCCGGCTGTGGGACGACCCGGTCTTCTGGTCCTCGCTCAAGGTCACCGTGCTCTACACGGTGATCACCGTGCCCGGCACGATCGTCGCCGCGATGGGTCTGGCCCTGCTGACCCGGCGCGCGTTCCGCGGATCCAAGCTGTTCCGCTCGATCTTCTTCCTGCCGGTGGTCACCAGCCTGGTGCTCGCCTCCACGGTGTTCATCTGGATCTTCTCCACCGACGGCCCGTGGTCGACGGTGATGGGTTGGGTCGGCGGACACACCGGATCCTGGCTGGCCGACGACGTGTTCGTGGTGCCGGCATTGGCCATCGTGGGCATCTGGTCGCGGTTCGGCTACGGCATGCTGATCCTGCTGGCGAGCCTGCAGAACGTGCCGCGCGAGCTGGAGGAGGCCGCGCTCACCGACGGCGCCGGCCCCTGGCAGCGCTTTCGGTACATCATCCTGCCGAGCCTGAAGCCCGCGCTGTTCTTCCTGGCCGTGATCGAGACCACGGCCAGCTTCCAGGTGTTCGACGCGGTGTACGTGATGACCGGCGGTGGTCCGGCGAACGCCAGCTACACGCTGGTCTTCCAGCTCTACGACGCCGGCTTCAAGTACTTCGATCTCGGCTACGCCAGTGCGATCGGCCTGGCCCTGTTCGTACTGACGCTCATCGTCGCGGTCATCCAGCGCCTGGTGATCGGGAAGGAGAAGTGACCATGTCCCTGGATACACGTGGCACCCACGAGGCCCACACGGTGACCGAGTCGCCGTCGGTGCCGGCGGTGCGGGGCGAACCCCCGCGCTCGCGGCTCGGGTTGCGCCGGCGCGAGCGCTTCGGCGCGGGACGCGAACAGGACACCGTGCCCTACGCGCTGCGCGGCACCCGGCGCGGCAAGGTACTGCGAGGCGTGCTGCTCGGCGTGGTGGCGCTGGCCACGATCTTCCCGTTCTACGCGATGGTCGTGTTGTCCCTGAAGCCGTCCGGCGCGGTCGAGTTCCCGGGCAGCCTGCTGCCGTGGAACCTGACCACGAGCGCGTACAGCGACGTGCTCGGCTCGCAGGACGTGCCCCAGTGGCTGATCAACACGCTCATCTACTCGATCGTCGGCGTGCTCGGCACGCTGCTGCTCTCCGCGCTGGCCGGCTACGCGTTCGCCAAGAAGCGTTTCCCCGGCCGCGAGGCGATGTTCTGGTCGTTCCTGTCGATGGTCATGGTCCCGTACCACGTGACGATGATCCCGACGTTCGTCCTGATCGCGAAGATGAACGGCGTCGACACCTACTGGGGTCTGATCCTGCCGTCGCTGGCCAACGCGCAGGCGGTGTTCCTGATGCGGCAGTTCATCCAGGGCCTGCCGGACGAGCTGTTCGAGGCGGCGAAGATCGACGGCGCCTCCGAGTTCCAGATCTTCGTCCGGATCGTGCTGCCGCTGATCAAGCCGATCATGGCCACGCTCGGCACGTTCGTCTTCCTGTGGCACTGGAACGACTTCCTGTGGCCGCTGATCGTCGGGCAGAGCACGGACATGCGCACGCTCACCGTCGGCATCGCCTCGCTGCAACAACAGAACGTGCCGCTCAACGTGGTCCTCGCGGGCTCGGTGGTCGCGTTTGTTCCCATCTTCATGGCCTACCTGGTGGGCCAGCGCTACGTCACCGAGGGCGTGGCCGCAACCGGAATCAAGGGCTGAGAGCTGATCACGCGTCATGAATGGTGTAGGGATGGCGGAATCGGCGCAGGCGGGGCCGACCGGATCGGTGTTCCCGGACGGTGAGGCCGCGCTGGAGGAACTGCTCGCGACGCCGTCGGCCGGGCTGATCGCGGACCTGGCCGGGATCGAGGGCGACCTGGTCGTGCTCGGCGCCGGCGGCAAGATGGGCCCGAGCCTGTGCCGACTGGCCCGGCGGGCGCTGGACGCGGGCGGTCGCGGCGACGTGAGCGTGTACGCGGTCTCGCGCTGGTCGGACCCGGCGGCGGCCCGGTCGTTGGAGGAGGACGGCGTACGTACGGTCGCATTCGACCTGATGGACGGCGATCCGGCCGAACTGCCGGACGCGGGCAACGTGGTGTTCATGGTCGGCGCCAAGTTCGGCTCGGCCGGCGCGCCGGAGCACGCGTGGGCGGTGAACGCGGCGCTGCCGGACCGGATCGCGCGCCGCTACCCGGCCGCGCGGATCGCCGCGTTCTCGACGGGCAATGTGTATCCGCTGGTCGCGGTCGGCTCCGGGGGCAGCGTGGAGACCGACCCGGTGGGGCCGGTCGGCGAGTACGCGATGTCGTGCCTGGGCCGGGAACGGGTGTTCGCGCACGCGGCGAGCACTCGGGGCACCCGGGTGGCGCTGATCCGGCTGAACTACGCGGTGGATCTGCGCTACGGGGTGCTCGCCGACATCGCGGCGGCGGTGTACGCGGGCGAGCCGGTGGATGTGACGACGGGTCAGGCCAACGTGGTGTGGCAGGGATACGCGAACGAGGTCGCGCTGCGCTGTCTCGGGCACGCGGCGGCGGTACCGTTCACGATCAACCTCACCGGTCCGGAGACCGCGTCGGTGCGACGCCTCGCGGCCCTGTTCGGTGCGGAGTTCGGGCGGGAAGCGGTGGTGGCGGGCGTCGAGTCGGGCAGTGCGCTGCTGTCGGACGCGAGCCGCTGCCACGAGCTGTTCGGCTATCCCGACGTCCCCCTGCGCACGCTCGTGGCCTGGCAGGCGGATTGGATCCGGCGCGGTCATCCGCTGTCCGGGAAGGCCACCAAGTTCCAGGTCCGCGACGGAAAGTTCTGAGGCACAACGTGATCAACTCCGATACGGCCGCGTCGAGTGCTCCCGACTCGCCGATCGACTCGCCGATCGAGCTGCTGCTTTCGGGCACGGTGATTCCCGCGCATCCGCTCGCGTTGGACGCCGAGGGGCGGTTCGACGAGCGGCGGCAGCGGGCGCTGACCCGGTACTACCTCGCGTCCGGCGCGGGCGGCATCGCGGTCGGCGTGCACACCACGCAGTTCGAGATCCGCAAACCCGAGATCGGGCTGCTGCGGCCGGTGCTCGAACTGGCCGCCGAGACCGTGGCGCGCGAGGCGGGGCGGCCGGTGGTGCGCGTGGCCGGCGCGTGCGGCTATACCGCGCAGGCGGTGGCCGAGGCCGAACTCGCCGCCTCGCTCGGCTACGACGCGGTGCTGCTGAGCCCGGCGGTGCCGGGCGCCGACGAGCAGGGGCTGCTGGACCGGGCCCGCGCGGTCGGCGAGGTGTTGCCGGTGATCGGCTTCTACCTCCAGGACGCGGTGGGCGGGCGATTCCTGACCCCGGGGTTCTGGCGCGCGTTCGCCGACATTCCGTCGGTGGCGGCGATCAAGATAGCGCCGTTCGACCGCTACCGGACCGCCGACGTGCTCGGCGCGATCGCCTCGGCGGACCGGGCGGGCGAGGTCGCGCTGTACACCGGCAACGACGACGCGATCATCACCGACCTGCTGACCCCGTATCGGGCCGGCGACCGGCCCCGCTGGTTCGCCGGCGGGCTGCTCGGCCAGTGGGCGGTGTGGACGTCGACGGCGGTCACCCTGCTCGAACGGGTCCGCCGGGCGCGCGCGGGCGATCACCTCACGATGGTCGAACTGCTGCGGCAGGCACCGGAGTTGACCGACGCGAACTCGGCGGTCTTCGACGTGCGCGGCGGATTCCGGGGCTGCATCGCCGGGGTGCACGAAGTGCTGCGGCGGCAGGGGTTGTTGGCGGGGACCTGGTGTCTGGACCCGGCCGAGACGTTGTCGCCGGGGCAGGCCGCGGAGATCGATCGGGTGGCCTCGGCGTATCCGTGGCTGACCGACGACACCTTCGTCCGGGAGCACCTCGATGCCTGGCTCGGGTGAGGCGCGTTTCGACCGCACCGGGGCGGACGGGGGGCCGGCCGTGGTGGCGGTCGCCGTACCGCCGGGACTGCGGGCGGAGTTCTTCGGCGACGCGGCGGGCGGCGGCTCGGGTGAACCCCACGTCGGCGCGCTGACCGAGCGGCTGCGGGATGTCGGGCGGATCGTGGTCGTGGACGATCACCGGGATCTCCCGGCCCTGCGGGCGGCGTTCGCGCGGGCGGACGTGGTGGTGTCCTCCTGGGGCATGCCGCGGTTGACCGGGGAACTGCTCGCGGCGGCGCCCCGGGTGGGGCTGCTCGCGCACACCGGCGCCGCGATCGCCCCGTACGTCGGCGCCGACGCGTTCGCGCGCGGCGTGCGGGTCACCCAGGCCGGGCAGGGCATGGCGCGGTCGGTGGCCGAGGTCGCGCTGGCCTTCACGCTCGCGCTGCTGCACCGGACCCATCGCTACGACCACGCGCTGCGCGGCGGACGGGAATGGGCCGAGGCATCGGTGGCACCGCCGCGGCACGAGGTGTTCGGCGCCCGGATCGGTGTGGTCGGCGCGTCCCGCACCGGCCGGGCGTACATCGAGGTGGTGCGCGCCCTCGGTGCTCGGGTGCAGGTCGCCGACCCCACCCTGAGTGCGCCGGATGCGGCCCGGATCGGGGCCGAACTCGTCCCGTTGGACCGGTTGTTGGCCACGAGCCGGATCGTCGCGCTGCACGCGCCTTCGTTGCCGCAGACGCGACACCTCATCGGAGCCCGCGAGTTGGCCCTGCTGGCGGACGGCGCCGGCCTGGTGAATACCGCGCGTTCGTGGCTGGTCGACGAGGACGCGCTGCTGGCCGCGTTGCGCACCGGGCGGATCGACGCCGCGCTGGATGTGTACGACGCCGAGCCGTTGCCCGTCGGGCATGGATTTCGGGCATTGCCCAACGTGCTGCTGACTCCGCATCAGGCCGCCGGTACGGTCGAGTGTCGCCGCCGACAGGGCGACATCGTCGTCGACGAGGTGGAGCGCTATCTGACGGGTCGTCCACTCAACCACGAGGTCGGCCCGGAGGCGCTGATCCGCGTCGGCTGAAGCAGGCCGTTCGTTGCCGTGTGCCGAATGCCGTGTGGTGTACGGCATCTGCCGTGTGCGGTGTGTGGTCTGCTTCCGGTCGTCATCCCCCTACCCCTGTACCCATACGTATCTGGAGAGTTCACCGTGCGCCTGATGCGCGTAGGCGAGCCCGGCAACGAACGCCCCGTGCTGTTCGCCGCCGACGGCCGCCACTTCGACCTGGGCCGGCTCACCGCCGACATCGACGGCGCGTTCTTCGCCTCCGACGGCGTCGAGCGGGTCCGCGAGGCCGCGACGGCGGGCACGCTGCCGGAGCTGGACGTCGCGGGCCTGCGCGTCGGCGCTCCGGTGGCCCGGCCCGGCGCGGTCCTGTGCATCGGCCAGAACTACGCGGCGCACGCGGCCGAATCCGGCGCCGAACCGCCGACCACGCCGATCCTGTTCTACAAGACGCCGCACACCGTGGTCGGCCCCTACGACGACGTGTTGATCCCGCGCGGCGCGGTCAAGACCGACTGGGAGGTCGAACTCGCCGTCGTGATCGGCCGCCGGGCCCGCTACCTCGCCTCGCCGAAGGAGGCCCTGGCACACGTCGCGGGGTACACGATCAGCAACGACGTCTCCGAACGCGCCTTCCAGCTGGAGCAGTCGGGCGGGCAGTGGTCCAAGGGCAAGAACTGCGAGACGTTCAACCCGCTCGGCCCGTGGCTGGTGACCACCGACGAGGTGCCCGATCCGCAGACGCTCGGGCTGCGTTCGTGGGTGGGCGGGGACGCCCGGCAGGACTCCACCACGGCCGACATGATCTTCGGCGTGGCGTACCTGATCCACCACCTGTCGCAGTATCTGGTGCTGGAGCCCGGTGACATCGTCAACACCGGGACGCCGCAGGGCGTCGCGCTGTCCGGCCGGTTCCCGTACCTGGCCGAGGGCGACGTGATGGAACTGGAGATCGACCGACTGGGTCGGCAGCGGTCGCATCTGGTCCAGGCCTGACGCACGTCGCACGCCGCGGGGGCGCCGGTCGGGGGAGCACCCGACCGGCGTCTCCCGCGTGCACGGGGTGGTCGTAGGATCGGCCGGCGTATCGGGCCGGTGTGTAGGGGGATTCGGGTGACCGAGGCGGTGGGGGAGCGGCGGGCCACCTGGTTCGAGTTGTTCTGTGACCTGGTGTTCGTGGCGGCCGTCGGGCAGGTCGTGCACCGGGTGGGCGAGCAGCCCACGGGCGGTTCGGTCGTGGGAGCCGCCGCGCTGTTCGTGCCGGTGTGGTGGACCTGGGTGTTGTACACGGTGCGGGCCAATCGTTTCGATCCGGACGACTCCGCGCATCGGTTGATCACCATGGTCGGGATGGCCGCCGTGGCCGCGATGGCGGTGTTCGTCGGCGGGGTCGGACACGGGACCGGGGCGAATGTCGGGTTCGTCGCCGGATACCTCGGCGCGCGCGGGGTGATCGTGTTCTCGTACGCCTGGGGTGCTCGGTCCGACCCGAGCTTCAGGCCGATCCTGCGCTCGTTCGGCACGATGTCGACGCTGACCGGCTCGGTGTGGGTCCTCGGTCTGCTGGTGCCCCGGGACTCGGTGCGCTACGGGCTCTGGGCGGTCGCGATGGTCGGCGAGTTGTCGCTGCCGTTCCTGGCCCGCCGCCGGATCGCCGCCGCCTCGCACGACGCGGAGCACCTGCGCGAGCGTTTCGGGCTGTTCACGATCATCGTGATCGGCGAGGCGGTGCTCGGCTGCACCGGCGGCCTCGCCGACGGCGGGCGCGGGGCGGTGTCCACGGGGCTGATCGGGCTGAGCGCGTTCGCGCTGTGCGCGTGCGTCTGGTGGATGTACTTCAACGCGAGCGCGACCCGGGTGGGCGGTCACGAGGAGATCGCCACCAGTGCGATCCTGCGCGACGTGTACGTCTTCGGGCATCTGCCCATGCAATCGGGCATCGCGGTGACCGGCGCGGCGATCGGTACGGTCGTCGGCGGCGACGACCGGCACGTGTCCACGGCGACCGCCGCGTGCCTGCTCGGCGGGATCGTGCTGTTCCTGGTCGCCGGGGCGGCGGTACGCGCGGCCTTCGCCGGCTCGCGGGACGCGACGGTGTGGATCAGGATCACCGCCGCGGTGGTGGTGGCGGCGCTGCTGCCTGCCGCCGGGGTGCTGCCGGTGGCGGGCCTGATCGGCGCGACCGCCGCGATCCTCGTCGTGACGGCGGCGGCCGAGGGGTCGGCGACCCACCGACGACCGGCGGAGTCGGCCGTACGGGCGTGAGGCGGGGTCGGGGCCGTCTTCAGGGGCGGGCGGATCCCGCTCCGGCCTGGGCGGCGAGGGCCGCGCCGAGGGCGGCGGCGGCCTCGTCCGACAGGGGACGGTGGGCCAGCAGGAAGCGGTACCAGAACAGTCCGTACATCTGATCCACGATCAGGTCGAGGTCGGCGTCGGGCGCGAGCTCGTCGGGGTGCCCGGCCAGCAGCGCGCGCAGCGCGTCCCGGCGGGTCTCGGTGAAGGTGCGGACCAGGTCGGCGGCATGCGGATCGCGCGCCGCCTCGCGGACCAACGAGCGCAGTACGGCGGCCGTCGACTCGGCCCGGGCACCGCGGAACGTGGCGGTGACGAAGGACGTCAGATCGGCGCGCAGCGTCTCGCCCCGGGGCGGTGACACGACATCGCCCGCCAGGCCGATCAGGGCTTCGAGCAGGACCGCGCCCTTCGAGGGCCACCAGCGGTAGATCGTCTGCTTCCCGACGCCGGCCGCGCGCGCGATGGTGTCGATCGTCACGGGCGCGCCGCCCGACTCGGCGAGCAGGACGAGCACGGCGTCCAGGATGGCGCGGCGGGCGTCCTCGTTGCGGCGCCTACCGGTGTGCGCGCGGCGCGGGATGTCGTCGTCGGGGTTCGTCATGGGATCAGCATAGCCGCTTGACGAGACCGACGGTCTCGGTAATGCTTTGTCGAGACGGAAGGTCTCGGTAAGCGGGAGTCCTCCCGTCGTCCGCATCGGGTCGTACGAAGAGAAGGCAAGGCACCGTCATGGCTCTGTCCCGTTCCCTGCATGGTCAGCGCGCCGTCGTCATGGGCGGCACCTCCGGAATCGGCGAGGCGACCGCGGCCCTGCTGGCCGCCGACGGCGCGGAGGTCGTGGTCACCGGACGCGACCGGGCGCGGCTCGACGCCGCCGTCGAGCGCATCGGCGGCAAGACCACCGGATACCGGCTCGACGGCGCGGATCAGGCCGAGGTGGCCGAGTTCTTCGCGGCGTCGGGCCGGCCGATCGACCACCTGGTCCTGGCGCTGAGCGGCGCCGCCGGCAGCGGCCCGATCGCCGGTCTGGACCCGGAGCAGTTGGCGGCCGGCTTCGCGGGCAAGTTCTGGCCGTTCGTGCGGATCGTCCAGGCGGCGCTGCCCAGGCTGGCCGCGCACGCCTCGGTGACGTTCGTGACCGCGGCCTCGGCGCGGGCGGCCTTCCCCGGTACCGCCGGACTGGCCGCGATCAACGGCGCGTTGGCGGCGATGGTGCCGCCGCTGGCGGTCGAACTCGCGCCGATCCGGGTCAACGCGGTCTCGCCGGGCGTGATCGACACCCCGTGGTGGGACACGATCCCCAGCGAAGCCCGCACCGAACTCTTCACCGGGATCGCCGCCGCGACCCCGGTCGGCCGGGTCGGCCACGCCGACGAAGTGGCCGATGTGATCCGGATGCTCGTGGGCAACGGCTTCATGACGGGCACGGTGATCGACTGCACCGGGGGCGCGAACCTGGCCACCGGCCGGTGAGCACCGACGCGCCGGCCACCGGTGGCCGGCCCGTCACGGCGGCCGGCCGCCCGAGTCCGGCGCCGAGCGCACGGCGTGTCTACGATCACGACCGTGACTACCGCCCTGATTCTCATCGATCTCATGCCGCGCATCGTCGCGTTGCCGGTGGCACCGCACTCCGGCGAGGACGTACTCGCCCGCTGCCGCCGGTTGGCCGACGTCTTCCGGGCCGACAAGAACCCGGTGGTCCTGGTGCGGGTGGACCGACCCGGCGTCGTCGAGCAGCCACCCGGAAGCGACTTCGCGGAGGGGCTGGTCCGCCCCGGCGACGTGACGATCGTCAAGCACACCGTCGGCGCGTTCCACGGGACCGATCTGGACGCGCGGTTGCGGGCGCGCGGTGTGGAACGGCTGGTGTTGGCGGGCCTGGTCACCACCATGGGTGTGGAGTCCACGGCCCGGGCCGCCGACGACCACGGCTACGAGGTCGAGTTCGTGGCCGACGCGATGTCCGGATTCGCGGCGGACGAGCACGACTTCACCGTCGAGCGCATCTTTCCGCGCTTCGGGACGGTGCGAACCGCGGCCTCGTATGGCTGATTTCGAATGTCCTCGCGCGGTGTGATTCAGGAAATGAATCGTGCTGTCGACAAATAGGGATCGCATTCGAAGCGGCGCGGAAAAGGAGTTCGCGCGACGACGAAGGCCCCGCCGGTGTACCGGCGGGGCCTTCGTCGTCGGAACGGGTCACCTTGCGACGGGACCCGGTTCAATCGCCTTGCGTGGTGGTGCGATCGCCTCGGTGGAGCGTCACACCTCGTGACGGCCGCGGCGGCGGTTCAGGTAGAGCGCGCCTCCACCGGCCAGCAGCAGGCCGGCGGCCACGCCCGTGATGAGGACGACATCGGAGTCGTCGCCACCGGTGTTGGCCAGGTCCTTGCGGCTGCCCGCCGGGGCGACCGGGAGCCAGGGCACCTCGATCGGCGGGTTGTCCGTGCCGGGCTCCACGATCGGCTTGGTGGGTGCCTGGCTGCCGCTCGGGCTCGCGCTGCCCACCGGGGCGGACGAGGAGGTCGCCGGTGTGCCCGTGGTGGCGGGCGCGCCCGTGGTGGCCGGCGCCGACGTGCTCGGCGGGATGGTCGGCGTGACCGGGGGAGCCGAAGTGGTCGCCGGGGCGGAAGTGGTCGCCGGGGCCGAGGTGTTCGACGTCGGCGGGGCCGTCGTGGTGGGCGGCTTCGTGGTGGCGGGCGGCGTGGTCGCCACCGGCGGCGTCGTGCTCGCGGGAGCCGTCGGCGGCGTCGTGGTCGGCGGGACCGTCGGGGTCTCGACGCAGTCGAGCCGGCCCGTGTAGGTCTGCGCGTAGCCGCCCGGACCGGTCACGGTGATGGTGTAGTTCGTGTCCTCGGCGACCTTGACGAACTGCGTCCTGGTCGAGTTCGGCGGAACGGTCACCTTCTCGCCGTTGAGCTTGAAGTCGGCGGGGCCGTCACCGGTGTTGTTCAGCGTGACGGTGACCCCGCCCTGGACGCAGTCCTCCTTGTACGCCGACGAGGGGACCGGAACCGGCTGGTGGCTCCACTTGACCTGGGCCGCGGCACTGACCGAGAACGGCTGCGAACCGGCCGCGATCAGGGTCTGCGAGTGCTTGCGGTCCTTGGCCAGGAACACCCGGCCGATGTTGACGCCGGCCTTGGTCGAGGCCGAGATCCGGGCCTCGCCCGGGTTCTGGCTCTTCGGCACCTTGACGTACATCTCGGTGCCGTTGCCGGCGGTGCCGAGCGGGTTGCCGTCCTTGCCGACCAGCGAGACGCCGGCGGGGACGGTGCCGTCGAGCTTGACCGCGACCGGCTCGGTCGAGGTGGTCTTGACGGTGACCGGACCCACGCCGGGCGTGTCGCCGTCCTTGCCGCTGGTCGTGGTCGGCGCCAGTTCGAGGGAGGCCCCGGGCTCGGCCGCCTCGCCCTTGTTGGCGTCGCCCGTCAGGTACTTGTACAGCGTCACGACGTCCTGGCCGTTGCCCGAATCGGACAGGTTCACGCCGTTGCTGTAGTGCCAGATCGCGGCCTGGGTGGCCTCGACGGCCTCCTGCGCGTCGAGCTTGCGGCCCTTCTTGTCCGGCAGGCCGGCGGCCTTGGCGAGCGCGTCGAGGTCGTTGATCTTCGGGTACGAGTGGTTCAGCACCCAGTTGATCTTCGCGACCTTGGCGGTGTCCTTGAGCCAGGAGTCGGCCCACGCCCCTTCGCGGTAGTCGACACCCTGGCGGACGGTCGTCTCCAGGTCGATGCAGTACACGAGGACCTGCGGAGCGTTGCGCCCCTCGGCGCTCAGCACCATCAACTCGGTCTGCTGCTTCCACCAGTAGCCGGCCAGGGCGACCTCGCCCTCGGTGCGGTCGACGTGCCCACGGAATTGCAGCGCGGCCGTGTCCGCCCGCGCGACGGGCGCGAACCCGACGAGCGCGACGGCCGCCAGACCGGCGACGGCACACGCCGACGCCGCGCGGGATATACCCCGCTGTGCCACGAACATGAAAAGACGACTCCCTCACGAAAAAGCGGCCCCCGCAGCCCGGGCCTGTTCACCGGGCTCCCCACCCCTGGGCCACCGCACGCAAGAATCGTGGCGACGGCATGTTTAGTCAATTCGAGACGGGGGAATTCCGGCGTCGAATTGTGGCCGGTTCGACGGCCGAACAGGAGCGCACCGGAACAGTGTTGGGCTTTCTCCGGATTTATGCCCGAGTCGGTGTGCGGAGGGTGATCGGCACGTCGCTCGGACGCTTCGCGGAAGTCGCCAAGAGCGTGCATACCGACCGTGGGCGATCCGTATACCATCCGTGAACCATCCGGACCCGATCGATCGTCGATCGATCCGGACCGGATGGCCGGTCGGTCCGGCTCGCCGTCGGCGCCGCTCCGCCCCAACAGCCGGACGTCGGCTCGGAGTCGCGGCCCGGACTTTCTATGCTTGCCGCGTGACCGACCCCAATGACCTCGATGTCCCACCGGCGTTCTCGCCGTCCGCAGCCGCCTCCGCACGGGGGGTGATGGCGCTAACCTGCGAGCGTGTGGCCGCGACATTGGCTTCGTACGAGCTGCGGGTGATGCCATCGACCGTGGCCCAGTGGGAAGCCGGTACGGAACGCCCGAACGAAGCCGAACTGCTCGCCCTCGCCAAGTCCTTGGTCGTGCCCGTGAGCCGACTGATGGGCGGCCGGCCGACCAACCTCCAGGACCACCGGATCGCGGCCGGCCTCACCCGTGCCGAACTCGCCAACCGGGTGCGGATGCGGGAGGTGGGCTATACCCGGCTCGAACGGGCGAACAAGTGGCGGGCCGACGAGGAGCGCACCGGATTCCTGGTCCGCGCGCTCGGCCTGTCCATGCAGGACCTGGCCGAAGTATCGGGCGTGGGACCGGAGTTGGAGAACCTGCTGGCCGAGGCCGTGGTCGGCCGGTGGAAGACGCAACTGCCCGACATCACCCGGCTGATCGGGATGCGCCGCAAGCGCATCGGCGAGGTGCTCGAGGTGCTGAGTTCGGTCTTCCCCGAGGGCATGGACGTGGCCGACGTGCCGCGGGCCGCCGTGGTGGAGCGATTCTGGGGCCTGCTCGGCGACCCGGTCGCCGACCCGGGCGCGCCCGGGGTCTGGTTGCTCCAGGGCCGCTTCGCCTAGAACCCGCCCGGTGTGCCGGTGCCTCGGGACGGGTGTCCCGGGGCACCGGCACCGGTATCGCCGCCGCTACACCGGCACGCTGACCAGCGTGCCCCCGTCGGACGTGCGTACGTCGAAGCGGGCCAGATCGTCCTTCGTGGTCCAGGTCCCGGTCTGCAGCACCAGCGGGGCCTCCGAGCCCGGGACGCCGTAGCCCTTCGGCGGCACCATCCAGGAGGAGATCTGCTGCTCCTTCCCCGCCTTGTCCACCGCGACCAGCGAACACTTCAACGGGCCGCGGACGTTGCGCAGTTCGAGCGCCAGGTTGGTGCCCCACGCCTTGCTCTCCAGGGCGATCCGCGCGGCGGCGCCGCCGTTCGGCCCGGTCGCGCTCACCACCTGCCCGTTCGCGGCGATCACCGCCATCGGGTCGCCCGGCACCGCCCGCGTCGCGGTGGAGGAGTCGTCCTTGAACCAGGTCCGCCCGGTCAGTACGCCGGCGCCCAGGCCGATCACCAGCAGCGCCGCGCACGCGGCCACCAACGGCGCGCGCCGCGGCGCCCGGCGGGCCGCCCGGCGCGCGGCGAGTTCGTCCACGGGAGCCGAGTGCGCCGAGGGGGCCGAGTCGGCCGAGGAGTCCGAGCGCGTCGAGCCGGCCGGGGGAGCCGGAGCGGCCACCCGCAGCGTCGGCGGTTGCGGAGCCGCCGCCGGCGGGGGTACGGCCGACCCGATCGGCTCGGGTTCACCCCTCGCCTCCGGCAGCTCGTACACCCCTTCGTCGCGCAGCTCGGTCAGCAGCGTGGCCATGCCGGAGAAATCCGCCAGCTCGTCCAGGCAGCGGTCGCACGTGGTCAGGTGCTCCTCGAACGCCTCCCGGTCGGCCGGTTCCAGCAGTCCGAGGGCATACGCGCCGACATCCGCGTGTTCGGGTTGGACGCTCATGACGACACCCCCCTCTCCTCCAGGACGACCCGCAGGGCGCGCAGCGCGTAGTACACGCGCGACTTCGCCGTACCGGCCGGGATGCCGAGTACGTCGGCCGCCTGATTGACAGTACGGTCGCGGAAGAAGGTTTCGATCAAAATTTCCCGGTGCGATGTGGAAAGCGCGTCCAGCGCGTCGCCGACCACGACCGAACGCAGCAGGCGGTCGACCTCGTCGCCGGTGGGCAGCGTGGCCAGCGGCTCGTCGCCGACCTCCGGCGGGCGGGCCGATCGGGCCCGCTGTTCGTCGATGACCAGGCGGCGGGCCACGGTGACCAGCCACGGCAGCAGCGGAGCGGCGGGATCCAGCTTCTCCCGATTGCGCCAGGCGCGGACGAGCACCTCCTGCACGCTGTCCTCCGCCCGCTGGCGGTCGCCGCCGTTCAACCGCGAGACGACCGCGAGCAGCGGTCGGGAATACTCGCGGTAGAGCATCGCGACGAACCTGGTCTCCTCGTCGCCACCCGGCGGGTCGTCGGCACCCGGCGGGCCCGACCCCGGTGTGTCCACATCGGACATCCGCGACGGCCTCCTCACCCCGTAGTCGGGATCCGAGTCCCCGGAACCGCACTCACCGTCCCCGGAACTGGCAATACCCTAGGGGAACCGGGAGCCCGCCTCGGCCCGGCGCCGGGATGGCAACGCGGTATCGGGGTCCGCCGCGACGGTGCCGGCGCGTGGCCCGAGGGCCCGCCTCGTCGACGAGATCGGGGCATTTCGGGTGGCCCGGCCGGCACCGTTTCGACAACCGGTCGATCAGCGACGCAGTTCCAGCGTGCAGCACTTGGTGTTGCCGCCGGCCTTCAGCAGTTCGGTCAGGTCGATCCCCTGGGGGATGTAGCCGCGCTCGCGCAACTGCGGGCCGAGGAGCGGGACGGCGCGCTCGGGCAGCAGTACGTGCCGGCCGTCGGAGAGCGCGTTGAGCCCGAAGGTGGCGGCGGCGGCCTCGTCGGCCAGGATCGCGTCCGGGAAGCGCTCGGCCAGGGCGCGGCGGCCGGCCTCGTCGAACGCCTCCGGGTAGTACATGATCTCGTCGGGGCCGAGCACGGACAGCGCGGTGTCCAGGTGGTAGAACCTCGGGTCGACCAGGGTCAGGCCGAGCACGGGCACGCCGAAGAACTCGCGGGCCTCGTCGTGCGCCCGCGGATCGCTGCGGAAGCCGCTGCCGGCCAGCAGTTGCCCGCCGACCAGGAGGAAGTCGCCCTCGCCCTCGTTGATGTACTCGGCCTGGTGGACCTCGGCCCAGCCGTCGGCGCGGAACCAGTCGAGGTAGGCGGCGGACTCCTCGACGCGCTGCGGGTGGCGGAACCGGGCCACCAGCACCCGGCCGTCCACGACGGTGGCGCCGTTCGCCGAGAACACCATGTCGGGCAGTCCGGGCACCGGTTCGATCAGCGCCACCTCGTGCCCGAGCGCGACATAGGCGTCGTGCAGGCGTTTCCACTGGGCCAGACCGGTGTCCGCCGACGTGGGCACACTCGGGTCCATCCACGGATTGATCGAATAGGTGACGTCGAAGTAGGTCGGCCGGCACATGAGATAGCGGCGCGGTCCAACTGTTCGGTTGTCATATGTGGGTCGTTCGATCTCTGACTGGGGCACGTTGATTCCCTTGTTCTCCGTGATTGTGTCCGGGGGATGAAATCAATGCCGAATTCGGCGGTGTGCGACACCGGAGGAAAACACGGTGTGCGCCCGATGATGCGGGCATACCGGAAAAGAGCGGGATTGCCGCCGATCGAAACTAGCACGAGGTCCGACCGATATCCGTCCCGTTGACAGGACAGCCGCCGTTTCGGTCGGCGCGACGCCGTGAAGGCGCTCCACGACGGGTCGCGCCGGAGATCGACAATCGCGCATTCCGGCGGACTCGCGGCCGTATTTCGCACCGAAGCGAGCGTCGCCGCCCCGAAGCGGTGGGGGTGGGGGTGCCGGGCCGGCGGGTCATGCGAAGACGCCCCCTGAGCCAACCGGCACGGGCGGGGTCGGGTGGTCGAACCCCACCCGGCGCCACCGCCGGCCCCAGGGCCGATCGGCACGCCGGCCCCCCTTGCCCTCCCGTGCTCGCTCCCGCACGCGACGCGCCCCACGCCCCGGGAGCTCCTTCGAGGCCGTCGCGGCACTTCTTCTCGTCCGGTCACACCCCGCCGCGACCCCGATGCCCCGCGTGTTCGCCGGCCGGATCGCGCCGCCGGCGCGGCGCCGCTCGGGGCTTCGACCTGGTGTTCGAAAAAACCATCCGGATGGGTGATCGGATGTCTCGCGTGCGTCCCATCGTTAATATCCGAGGGTAGTGCGTTAGGAAGGCGTCAATACGCATGAGTAGCCGAGTGGGGAGCGGTTCATTTCGTCTATAGTGACCGCCCCGCGAAGGCGGTCGAAGTGAACGATCGAGTACGCCGGAGCCGCACCTGCGGCCAACCGATTGCCTTTCCTGCGGGTTGGGTTGCGGGACGATCCGGTTGGTCGATTCATTCCCGCCGTCGGCGAAATGCCGATGAACACCAACCAAACAGTTGCGTAGTCAATCCGTCGCGAACTGTTGGTGGTTGGTTCCTTGATTTCCGGGACTTGCTGAGATCTACTCGGGTAGGCCCGAAGAGCACCACTCTGAATGTGGATCTTCGGGAGTCGGCGGGGGTGTGCCGCCGACAGCCGCAACGCCAACGGGGATCTGTAAAGAGGCGAACGGGGCAAACCGTTGATGCACGCATTCGTACACATGTCGACCAGGTCCGGCCCTGACACCGCGCACTCTGCGTGGTGTAGCCGCATGCTTCCGGAAGTCGTGTCGCCGATCACCCGGGTGGGGGTGATCCGTAGGCGACCGGCGACACCGGGGCCCGCGGCGGGCCGATGGTCCACTGAATGCAGATCGGATATCGGGCACACCCCGTAGCAGAACTCCCTGGGGCAACGCACTGCGCAAACAGCGGTTATGGCCTGCGCACTATTTGCTTGTTCGAGCATGCACGCACATGGAGGCATGGTGGCGAACCAGACGAGAGTTCACGAACGTGAGAGCGAGGCACAGCTGCACTCGGGGCCGGGAGTGGTCGCCCGCCCGCGAAGAGCTGTCAGGGAACACCCGCCGCATTGCGGACGATTGCTCACCACAAAGGTGGGTCTGCAAATCCCGGCCGACATGACCTTCGAGGACTGGGAGCAAGCCGGGCGTAAGCTCTCGGGAATCCTTGATTCCTCGTCGTGGTGGCTCGGCGACTGGTTGGTATACGGAAAAGATCACTATACCGACCTGTATCAGCGAGGGATACGCGCAGCGGGGTTAAGCTACCAGACGCTCCGGAATTATGCGTGGGTCTCCAGGAGGTTCGACTTCGATCGTCGGCGATCCGCGCTCAGTTTCCAGCACCATGCCGAGCTGGCCTCGTTGCCGATCGGTGAACAGGAACTGTGGCTGGATCGCGCGGAACAGATGAAGTGGACCACCAAGCAGCTGCGCAACGCTATCCGCGACGCGCGAGCGGACGAGGGGCGCGACGGCCGGCAGATCGAGGCGACCCGTCGTCTCGCGGTGCCCGGTGATCGTATCCAGTGGTGGCACAAGGCCGCCGAGCATTCGGGGATCGACTTCGAGCAGTGGGTGCTCGCGACCCTCGACAACGCCGCCGAGCGGGCGCTCGAGGACGCCATCGAGGTCGCGTTGGAGGACGTACAGGGGGGTGTGCCGCAGGAGGCCGGCGTCGGCGTCTGATCGATCCGGACGCAGGTCGGCGGGCGGGGACGGACGGGGCGGGCGGGGGCGGCCCGAAGGCCGGTACGCCCCGCCCGACTTCTTGCTCCGGTGGGCCGAAGGGCCCGTGCTCCGGGTCGAGCACGGGCCCCGTCGGTGTGTCGGGTCACGGTCGGGGCAGGCGGCTCATCAACTCGGCCGTGGCGCGATGCCGCGTGCACCCGCGCTCGTCGAACGAGCGCCGCACCCGGTCCCGCACCTCGCCGGGTTGTTCCTGGCTGAGCTTGAACATGCCGTCGGCCCGGGTCACCCGGATCCGGAAGGCGCCCACGCCGGCCACGATGCTGCGGAAGTACTCGACCGATTCGGTCATGTCCCATCCGGTGCCGTGCTCGCTCTCGAAGGCTCGGACGGTGGACCGCACCACGCCCAGCGTCTCGTCCAGTGAATCGATTTTCTCCACCGTGCCGCGCAGATGAACCGAGGTGAAGTTCCAGGTCGGCGCGGCCGGGGTGATCTCGTACACGGTCGGCGAGACGTACGCGTGCGGTCCGGTGAAGGTGATCAGCACGGTGCAGCCGTCGGTCAGCGCCCGCCAATGCGGATTCGCCCGGTTCATGTGTCCGAGCAACGTGACACCGACCAGGTCGTCGCTCCATTCGGTGTGTCGCTCGGGGTCGAGGATCACCGGCAGGTGGGTGGCGAAAGGCCCGTCCTCGGGGCTGCCGTTCAGTGCCACGAGCGCCAACGGATTACTGCGGATCAGCTCGACCATCCACGAACCGTCCGGTTCGCGATACTGCCGGGGAACGAACATCCGGAACTCACCCTTTCGGTGACCTGGTGCAGGGCGCGGCTCCATCAAGACGGAGCCGGAGTCCTTGGTATGGATACGAGCGGGGTGCCGCCGGGGCGGGGGTGTTGTCCCGTCGGCAGGACGGCGTACTCCGCTGCATTGCGACCGAGCCCTTGAAAGGTGTGCCCGGCCCCTCTAAGTTGAAGCTGCGGTGCTTCCCGGCGCAATACCGAATGCGTTTCTCCCGGATCTCCGGTCGAGAGATGCGAGAACAGCCGACAACGTTTGACGAAGTTTTCCGCTGAATTCCAGGACGCCCGACCAGGGTCCCTTCCCGGTTTCCGTGACCGACCCGTCGAAGTTACCGAAGTCCCTGTCGCCGCCACGCTAGCGAGAGAGTATTCTATGGGTACTTTTGCACATGAAATCTACGACGTGGCGGGCATTGGATTCGGGCCCTCCAATTTGTCCCTCGCCATCGCCCTGGAGGAGTACGGGGGCGCCGGTGGAGACGGGCTCCCGGACGGACCCGGGGCGATATTCTTCGAGCGGCAGCGTGCGTTCGGCTGGCATCGCAATATGTTGCTGCCGACCGCGACCATGCAGATCTCGTTCATGAAGGACCTGGCCACGTTCCGGAATCCGGTGTCGCGGTTCAGCTTCGTGTCGTATCTGCACGAAGTGGGCCGGCTCACGCAGTTCGTCAACAATCAGGACTTCTTCCCGACCCGCCAGGAGTTCCACCAGTACCTGGAGTGGGCGCAGGCGAGCTTCACCGACCGGGTGCACTACGGCTCGGAGGTGACCGCGATCCGGCTGCCGGCGGGTGTCGACCCGGCCGAGGCCGAGCATCTGCGCCTGGAGATCCGCGACGGCTCCGGGAGCCACACGGTCGACGCGCGCAACGTGGCCATCTCCACCGGCCTGGTGCCGCGCCTGCCCGACGGCATCCAGGCCGACGAACGGGTCTGGCACAGCTCGGAGTTCCTGGACAAGTACAGCCGGACCGACCCGACCGGGCTGCGCACCGTGGCGGTGGTCGGCGCGGGCCAGAGCGCGGCCGAGATCACCCGGTTCCTCTACGACGAACTCCCGCACGCCCGGGTCTACTCGATCATCCCGTCGTACGGCTATTGCGTGGCCGACGACACCCCGTTCGCGAACCAGGTGTTCGACCCGAGCGCGGTCGACGCGTACTACTTCGGGACCGACCACACCCGCGAGGCGTTCTGGCGGTACCACCGAAACACCAACTATTCGGTGGTCGACGCCGAGGTGATCCGCGACCTGTACCGCCGCTCGTACGACGAGGAGGTGCGTGGGGCCGAGCGGTTGCACTTCCTCAACCTGACCCGGGTCGACGAGGTCAAGCGGGCGGGCGACGAGACGCGCGTGTCACTGGTGTCGCTGCTCGACGACGAATCGCGCGAACTGGACGTGGACGCGATCGTGTTCGCCACCGGCTACGAGGCGATGGAACCGAGCCGTCTGCTGGGCGAGTTGGACCGGTACTGCCTGCGCGACGAGGCGGGGCGGCATCGGGTGGGCCGCGACTACCGACTGGTCACCTCGCCCGAACTGCGCTGCGGCATCTATCTCCAAGGCGGTACGGAGCACACCCACGGGCTGACCTCCTCGCTCCTGTCCAATCTCGCCATCCGCAGCGGCGAGATCGCCGAGTCGATCCTCGGCCGCCGCCCGGCGGAGGCCCTGCACGGCTGACGTCACCGACACGAGCCGCTACTTCCCCGCGGGCAGGCGATCCACGACCTCGCCCGCGGGGGGTGCGACGGGCACGCACGAGCGTTCGCTGCGGGTGATCCTCGCGTTTTGCGGACGGGTGCCCTCGGAGCGGACGACGACGGGATACGGCTTGCCGTACGCCCGCACATACACCGTGCGCGACCGCCGCCGACCCTGCGCGTCCCCCTCCCCGTCGACCCGGGTGAGGGGGATCAGCGTACGTCCGTCGATGGTGACCGGTTCGCCCTTGGTGTAGCCGTCGGCGCCGGGTGCGAAGACCACGCCGACCGTGTCCAGCGGATTGGTCGGGTCGTAGGCGAGCATCGCGTAACGATCGGTGTACGTCCGCCTGTTCGCGGCGGTGTCCGGCAGGCTCGTGCCGGCCCACTCCCAGAACTCGGCGCCGGCCTTGAGGTAGGACTTCCCGCCGACCACGATCGCCTCGCCCGGGCGCCCGTTCATCTCGAACGTGCCCCGGTAGTCCCGGCCTTCGCGCACACACAGGTCGAAGTCGACGCGCCTGGTGGAGGTGAGCACCTGGTCGCCGACGATGCGGATGTCGTCGGCGCCGCGGAGCAGGCTCGCCGACTCGCGGACCAGCTCCCGCGCGTCCCGGTCGACGTTGGACTCCAGCGCGTCACCGACACCGGCGCAACCGGCGAGCGCGGCGCAGCAGAGGACGATCGCCGTGGCGGTCACGGCCATTCGGGATGTGTACACGACGTTCCTTGCCTGCGGACCCGGGAATGCGACGGGTAAGTATCGCGGGTCGGATTCGGTCGGGCGCGAGCGGCCCGTCCGCATCGTCGTTCGCCGCGCGCACGCGGGTCCGTGCGGTGTCGCGAGGGTCAGGGCTTGATGCCGACGGCGCCGTAGCCCCAGACGTTCTCGACCTCGTCCAGCGGGTGTTCGGGCTCCCCGTCCGGGTTCCAGTGGGTACGCAATCCGGGTTCGACCAGGTCGAATCCGGCGAACATGGCGCGGATCTCGTCGTAGGGGCGCATGGTCATCTCGGCCGAGGCGTTCTTCCAGCCCTCGGCGCCCTTGCGGCCCTGGTTCGGGTTGGCGTCGAAGGAGGCGTGCGAGAGCAGCAGCATGCTTCCGGAGGGCAGCGCGTCGCGGAGTCGGGCGACGATGTCGTGCGGTTTCTCGTCGTCCCGGATGAAGTGCAGGATCGCCACCAGCATCAGCGCCACCGGCCGGTCGAAGTCGATGACCTCCAGCACCTCCGGCGCGGACAGGATGTCCTCGGGCGCGCGCAGGTCGGCCTGGGTGAACGTGGTCCGGCCCGGATCCGCGTCGGTCATCAGCGCCCGGCCGTGCACGAGCACGATCGGGTCGTTGTCCACGTAGGCCACCCGGGCGTCCGGGGCGATCTCGTGGGCCACTTCGTGGGTGTTGCCCGAGGTGGGGATCCCGGTGCCGATGTCCAGGAACTGGCGGATGCCCCGGCGGGCCGCGTAGCGCACGGCGCGGCGCAGGAAGAGCCGGTTGAGCCGGAGGCTGACCGCCAGGTCGGGGATCGTCGCGACGATGGCGTCGGCGGTGGCTCGATCGACCGCGAAATTGTTCTTGCCGCCGAGAAGGTAGTCGTAGATCCGGGCGGTATGCGGAACGGTCGTGTCGATCCGGGTGGGCAGTCCGCTCTCGATCTCGTCGAGTCGCGGCAACCGCCAAGCGTTCTCGTCGCCTTCGCCCGCGTGCCCCGCCGATATGGATGTCACGCCGCCTGCCTCCGCACCACAGATTCCGTACGTGCGCCGAGCGTACCGGGGACGTCCACGGTACGGGTCGACGGGCAACCGCTGTCGAGGAACCGGGACATACCCGAGGCCGGTCGGCAACCGACCGTGTGCCGGGTGAGTACGATCGGTACCGGCGGTCGGCCCCCGTGGCGCGGACCGCCGGCACCGGCGTGTACCGGCGCTACGCCGGGGTGCCCTCGTCGACCCAGCGGGCGAAGACGTCCACCCGGTCGGCGGGCCAGGCGCCGTCGCAGGGCATGCTGCCCTGACGCAGCCGGGCCAGGATCGCCGGCGCGTGCGCGCTGACGTCGTCGTGCGACCACAGGTCGAACATGAAGCTCATCGACTTGCGGTCCATCTCCCGGAACAGCGGCTTGATGTGCTCGGCGAAGCCGATCGGCCGGCCCTCGGTCGGCAGGGGCGTCTCGGTCGTCTCCTCGGTCGCGGCGGGGGCCAGTGCGGAGACCCGGGCGCCGGGGGTGGCGCCGCAGACCCACCACCAGCGGGGGACGGGCATGTGGGCCGGCGGCCGGGCCCCGGGCTGGGAGTTCTCCACCGCGATGCGTGAGCCCCACTCGACGTAGGCGACGAACGCGGCGCGGAACTCGGCGTCGGTGGGCAGGCCCGCGTCGTCGGCGGCCCGGCCGATCAACTGTGTCCAGCGAGTGCGCCATTCCTCGGTCAGGGCCTTGCCGGCGTGCTCGCCCACCATGTGGTCGTAGCCGCCGTACCGCTCGGTGTACAGCCTGGGGCCGCCGAAGGTCTCGACCAGCCACGCCGCCACCCGCTCGGGGTGGTCGGGTGCCATCCGGGCGAACAGCGGGCCGAGCAGCGGGTCCTGCGGTACGTACTTGTCGTAGAAGATGTGCGTCATGCGGGTCAGCGCGGGCAGTCCGCCGGCCCATTCGTAGAGCGTGGGCTCCTCGGAGCGCGGCGGGTCGGTGAAGTTCACGTACCAGTGCATGCCGCTGCAGAACGGCTTGTTCTGCGAATGGCCGCACCGGCACAGGCTGTAGTGCTCGGTCGGAGCGCCCGGACCGCGCGGTTCCGGTTCGCCGTCGGCGCCGACCAGCGGGATCGAGCCGGTCACCCGGTACGGGCCGTCCTGCGAGACCTCGATCGCGGGGTCGCGCGGTTGCGGCGGCGGGGACTGTCCGTCGATGAGGTAGTCGAGTGCGCCGGACGGGCAGGCCCGCACGGTGCGCACGATCTCGTCCATGCGGTCGCCCGAGGGCGCCACGAACGGCTCCTCCTTTTGCCGGAAGACCGTGGAGAGCCGATCGGTGCACAGGCCCGAGTGCGCGCAGACGCCGCGGTTGTCGGTGACCGCGACGGGCGCGCCGGGGTACGTCCGCCGCTCGTCGGGCACCCGGCCGGGGTCCTTGGCGCCGGTGAACCCGTTCCGGGCGTGGCTGCCGTCGCACAGCGGCTTGGTGGTCGACTCGCCGCACCGGCACAGCGCGGTCTGCGGCAGCGCCGGGATCGGCTCGCCGAGCCGGTCGGTGACGCGCGTGGCATTGGTGACCAGGTACGGGCCGTTCGGCGCGACCAGGATCCGGGTCGGCAGACCGGTCTGGAGCGCGGCGAACTCCTCGACCAGCGCGGCCCGATCGGCCTCGTCGGCGAACAGCCAGGCCAGGTGTTGCAGCGCGGCGGCGGCCTCCTGCACGCCGAGCGGCGGCTCGGGGTCGACCTCGGCGCGCAGCCGGGTGACGTCCGCGGCCAGGGTGCGCACGAGGCCGGCCGGATCCGCGTCGGCGGCCGTCGGGTCGACCGGCTCCGGCTCGACGGCGCCCCCGCCGATCTCGGCCAGTGCCTCGGCGAGCGGGCGGATCACCGTGTCCCGCAGCGGCTCGCCCGCGTCGGCGTCGGTCATCCGGCGGGTGAGCGCGTGGTCGAGGGTGTGCGCCCGGGTCAGCAGCGACCGCAAGCGGCCCGGGATCGGCGCGCCGGTCACGGGGTTCCGCCGGCGGATCGGCCCGACGGGATGATGGGACGGTTGAACACGATGATCACGCTCGCTACCCCTGTTTCTCGGTGCGTTGCCGATCAATACAATACAGGAGTGTATTGAAATGGAAAGTGCCAGCCGCGGTGCCGGTCGGGCGCGGGACAGCGCGATCGACGCCCGTATCCTGGCCGTCGCGGGACGACACCTGGCCCGGGACGGATACGCCGCGATGTCGCTCGCGGCGGTCGCCCAGGAGGCCGGCACGACCCGTCAGGCGCTGTATCGACGCTGGCCCGGCAAGGCCGAGTTGGCCGCTGCGGTGGTCACCGCGCTCGCCGAGGAGGAGCACGACGTCGGCGCCGCCGATCCGTTCGCCACGCTGGTGGCCGAACTCGCCGACTTCCAGCGCGGCGTCGGCAAACCCGGCCGGATGTCCCTGGTCGGCACGATGCTTCAGGACACCACCGACCCCGAACTGCGCGCCCGCTACCGCTCCCGGGTGATCGCCCCCCGCCGGGCGCGCCTGCTCGCCGCGCTGGAGTCGGCCCGCCGCCAGGGCCAACTCGCCTCCGACGCCGACCTGGAGGTCGCCCTCACGATGTGTACCGGCTCCTGGTACGGCCGCGAACTGGCCGGCGCGCCGGTCCCGACGAACTGGCCGTATCGCACCGCGGCGTTGCTCTGGCGCGCCCTCGGCGGCACGGTCCCGCCGGCCGACCCCGACGCGCCGTAGCGGATCGGCCCGCTCACGTCGCCGGGTCGAACGGTCGGCAACCGGCGTCCGGTTCGGCCGCGAGCCACGCGGACCGGGGCCGGGCCAGAACCCGGTCCCGCAGCCGAGCGGCGTCGACGGCGAAGGCCCGGGCCGCGGCCGGGGGTGTGTCGTATTCGCGGGACCACTCGGCGTCGGGATGACCGCCGCAGTCCGCCGGCGGCGGGCACGCGCGGCCGATCTCGACCTCGCTCACCCAGGGCGGCCCCCAGCGCAGGTCGAAGGCGCAGCGCCGGGGGAAGTACAGCGCGGCCAGGAAGCTCCGGCCGTTGGGGAGTTCGAGCCGGCCCTGCGCACTCGCGCAGTGGATCCCGTCGAAGTGTTGGCCGACGTAGTGCACCGAGCCGGGGACGCCGAGGTGTGCGCCCGTCTCGCGCAGCCGGGCGTCGGCCTCGGCGAGCGCGGCCCGGACGGTGGCCGCCTCGTCTCCGGCGACGGAGGGGAAGACCCAGGTGGGGTCGCCGAGTTCGAGGGGAGTGGGGACGAAGCGCAGGCCGGATGGCACGCCTTCGGGATCGGTGGTCATGCGCTGCCGAACCGGTGCCGGGCCGGTGCGGCCGCGGGGAACTCGATCTCGGGAATCGCGGTCACCGACCGAGCGTGCCGGGCGCGCGCGCCTTCGGGCAAGCCGATTCGCGCGGTCGGGCCCGGGGCGGACCGGAGCCCGCCGCCGGCGCGGTCAGGCGTGCGGGGCCTCCATCGCCGGGCGCAGCCTGCCCAGCAGGCCGTACAGCGCGGCGCGCTCGTCGAGGGTGAGCGCGTCGAGCGCGGCGCGCGTGGTGTGCATCTCCGCCCGGATCCGGCGGATCGTCTCGTGCCCCTCCTCGGTGGCCACCACGTTCTTGACCCGCCGGTCGGCGCGGTCGGCCTCGCGGCGGACCAGGCCGCGCGATTCGAGCCGGTCCACGATGCCGGTGACGTTGGAGGCGTCGCACGCCAGCCGATCGGCCAGTCCGCGCATCGGCAGCGGGCGGCGCAGCAGGGACAGCGTCTTGGCCTGCACGGAGGTGAGGCCGTGCCGGCTGACCACCGCGGCGAAGTCGTGGAAGTACGCGGTACCCACGGCGGCCATGGCGTCCATGATCTCGGCGGTGCTCGGCTCGGGGGTGCTCGGCTCGGGACTGCTCATGACCCCAAGGTAACGCAAAAAAGTTGAGGACTTCAACCATTGAACTTGACGTAGCAATTTCCGGGTGTCTACGGTCGATCTCGTCCAATTGCTTGAAGTCTTCAACCATCGAGGCCGACAAGCTTCTCGCTCGTAGAAAGAACACCCGTGACCCCCACCCCGCCCGACACGCGACGATCCGGTGGACCGCTGATCCTCGCCCTCGGCCTGGCCGCCATGGTCGTCGCGATGGCGCAGACCCAGGTCATCCCGATCCTGGGGCTGCTCCAGCAGGAACTGGACACCACGCCCGCCGGAGTCGGCTGGGTGACCACCGCGACGCTGCTGTCGGCGGCGGTGTTCACGCCGCTGCTCGGCCGATTCGGCGACCAGCACGGCAAGCGGCCGACCCTGATCGGCGTACTGATCGTGATGATCGCGGGCTCGGTGCTCGCGGCCGTGACGTCCTCGCTGCCGCTGCTGATCGTCGGCCGGGTCCTCCAGGGCGCGGCGACCGCGATCTTCCCGCTCGCGTTGTCGATCATCCGCGAGGAGGTGCCCGTCGAGAAGCTGCCCGGCGCGATGGCGCTGATCAGCGGCACCCTCGCGTTCGGCAGCGGCCTGTCCCTGGTGGCCACCGGGCTGCTCACGCGCGGTGACGACCCGAACTACCACCTGGTGTTCTGGTTCTCCGGGATCCTGTCCGTCGTGGCCCTGGTCGCGGTGCTGATCCGGGTGCCGGCGAGCCGGGTCAAGGCCGGCGGCCGGATCGACCTGCTCGGCGCGGCCACCCTCGGCCTGTTCCTGGTCCTGCTGCTCCTGGGCATTTCGCAGGGCCACGAGTGGGGCTGGGCGTCCGGCCGCACCATCGGCTCCTTCGTCGGCGCGGTGGTGATGGCCTTCGTGTGGGTCCGGGTCGAGCGCCGCGTCGCCGACCCGCTGGTGGACCTGCGGATGTTCGTGCACCGCCCGGTCCTGCTGACCAACCTGGCCGGTCTGTTCGTCGGCTTCGCCGCGTTCAGCCAGTTCATCGGCATCTCCTACCTGGTCCAGATGCCCGAGCCGGTGGCCGGATACGGCTTCGGCGCCTCGGTGTTGCGGGCCTCGGTGGAGTATCTGCTTCCGGGCGCGCTGATCTCGCTGCTCGCGGCGCCGCTGGGCGGTCTGCTCGTGGGCCGGATCGGCGCTCGGGCCACACTCGCGATCGGCTCGGCCGTCGGCGTGGCCGGCTTCGCCTGGCTCGCCTTCGGGCACGGCGCGTCCGCCTCGGTGATCCTCGCGGGCATGCTCACCGGTATCGCCATCTCGTTCGGCTACGCCGCGATGCCCGCGCTGATCGTGGCCGGCGTACCGCACCACCAGACCGGCATCGCGAACGGGATCAACTCCATCTCGCGCAGCGTCGGCAGCTCGATCGCCAGCGCGGTGATCACCTCGCTGCTCGCGTCCAAGTCGGTCGAGGGCCTGCCCCCGGGCCTGCCGCCGATCCCGGCGGAGAGCCGATTCACGCTCGGCTTCGTGATCGCCGGCGTGATGCTGGTCCTGGTCGTCGGAGTGGCGTTGCTCGGCCTGAAGCGGGTACCCGCCAGGGCCGAACCCGTCGCCGTGCCCCACCCGCGGGTCCAGGAGTCCGTGGACGCCTGACCGACCGCGCCCGTCCCCTCCGCCCGTGCGTCCCACCTTGGAAAGGCCACCCGAGATGACCCCCACCACCAGCCGCGAATGGCACATCCTCGCCCGCCCGACGGGTTGGCCGAAGGAGGAGGACTTCGCACTGCGCGAGGTCGAGATCCCGGAACTCGCGGACGGGCAGATCCTGGTCCGCAACCTGTTCCTGTCCGTCGACCCGGCGATGCGCGGCCGGATGAACGACGTCAAGTCGTACACCCCGCCCTTCGCGCTGAACGAGCCCATGCAGGGCGGGGCGGTGGGCCGGGTCGTCGCGTCCCGGTCGGACGCCTTCGCGGTCGGCGACAACGTGCAGCACTGGCTCGGGTGGCGCGAGTACTCGGTGGTCGAGGGCCGCGGGGCCGGGGCGGTCAAGGTCGATCCCGACCTCGCCCCGCTGTCCGCCTACCTCGGTGTGCTGGGCATGCCCGGCCTGACCGCCTGGGTGGGGCTGCTCGACATCGCGTCCTTCCGCGAGGGCGACGCGGTGTTCGTCTCCGGCGCGGCCAGCGCGGTGGGCAGCCAGGTCGGCCAGATCGCCCGGCTCAAGGGCGCTTCGCGGGTGATCGGCAGCGCGGGCTCGGCGGACAAGGTCGCCCTGCTCCGGGACGAGTACGGCTTCGACGCGGCGTTCGACTACAAGGACGGGCCGGTCGCCGAGCAGTTGGCCAAGGCCGCGCCCGAGGGCATCGACGTCTACTTCGACAACGTCGGTGGCGAGCACCTCGAGGCCGCGATCGGCGCGCTGCACACACACGGCCGGGTCGCGATGTGCGGCGCGATCTCGCAGTACAACGCCACCGAGCCGACGCCCGCGCCGCGCAACCTCGCGCTGTCGATCGGCAAGCGGCTGCGGTTGCAGGGCTTCATCGTGATCGACTCCTTCGGCCGGCGCGACGAGTTCCTGGCCGAGGTCGGCGGCTGGTTGCGGAGCGGCGAACTCAAGTATCGCGAGACGGTGGTCGAGGGGATCGAGAACAACCTGTCCGCGCTGCTCGGCATGCTGCGCGGGGAGAACACCGGGAAGATGGTCGTCGCGCTGCCGGAATGACCCGTCGGAATGACCCGTCGGAATGACCCGTCGGAGTGAGCCGCCGGAGTGAGTGGGCGGAGTGAGCGGGCGGAAGCCGGCGGCCGGAGCGACCGGCCGTGGTGATCGAACGCAGACGTGCCGAAGGGCCGCGCGTGGGGGTGGACGCGCGGCCCTTCGGGGTGGTGCGGGCCGGTGACTCACCCTCGGGGGAGGGGAGTTCGACTCAGCCCAGGAACAGGTAGTCCGCCTGGTACGGCACTTCCACCGTCGGCCGAGTGGCCGGGTCGCACGAGCCCGTCGGCGCCACGCCGCCCCTGGTGTTCAGGCGCAGTACCTGCGTGGTCGCGGACAGCAGCGCGTCCGGCTTGCCGGTTTGGGTCGCGTTCAGCACCAGCTCGGGGATGTTGCCGTCGCCGTTGGGCAGTTTGCTCGCCACCGCGCCGGTGACCGAGCTGCCGTCGGGGGCGACCCACTGCGGCGGGCCCGCCGTCGGGGTCACGAACGTGTGCTTGAGGTCGCCCTGGAGCTTGGCGGCGACGTCGAGCTGGGTGAACGCGGTGCCGCCGTCCTTGGCGGTGCACTGGTAGATCTGCTTGCCCGCGACCACCGACAGGTTCAGCGCGGGCGACTTCGGGGTGACCTTGCGGGAAAGCTGCCCGCGCACCGCGCCGCCCGGGAACTCGCCCGTGTGCAGATTGGTGTAGTAGTTCGCCGGCGTCGCGTTGATCCGCTCCACCAGCGCCGGGTCGATGCCCTCGACGGTGCCGGCCAGTCCGGTCACCGACTGAGGCAGGCCGGCCTTCGCGTCGAACAGCGGCGCGACCACCTCGCCGTTGGCCCCGGCCGCCGCCCGGTGCAGGTGGCCGAGCGTGGGCGGGGCGACGCCGGTCCAGCTGAACGACCAGTCGATGCAGTTGCCCCACGGGCGGATCGAGGTGTCGGCCCGACCGTCCGGGTCGGCGGTCTTCTTGCCCTCGGCGTTCGGCACCTCCTGCTTGCCGGTCGCCTCGGCGGGCAGCGTGCCGGTCTTGAGCACACTGTTCACGTCGGCCGCTCGGGCGAGCTTGACCAACTGCCCGCGTACCGCGCCGCCGGGGAACTCGCCGGTGTGCACGTTGAAGTACACGCTCGCCGGGTCGCTCTTGATCCGGTCGAGCAGCGCCGCGTCGGTGACCTTGACGGCGCCGGTGACCGCGGTCGCCGAGTCGGGCAGCGGCGAGGCGAAGAAGGGCACCTCGACCTCGCCGTTCTGCCCCTTGCCGCCAAGGTGCAGGTGCGCCGCGGTGGGCGCGCCGATGCCCTCCCACCGGATGCCGAAGCTCACCTGGTCGCCCTTGACCCGAACCAGCGCGGTGCCCTTGCCGTCGGGGTCGCCGACCCGCGCGTTGCCGCCGGGAACCTCGTTGGCCCCGGTCAGGCCCGCGGCGAAGAACGCCTCCTCACCGGTCGCGGGCTCGGCGGCGCCGGTCGTGGTCGGGTCGGAGGCCGGCACGGCGCCGCCGTGTTCGGCGCCGTGGACCGTACCGGGATCATTGGCGCCCTTGGCCGCGGCGGCCGAATCGGCGCGCGTGGCACCGGACTTGGTGTCCGAGGACGAGCAGCCGGCGACGGCTGACACGAGACCGGCGGCGAGGGCGAGGGTGAGGGCGGGCAGCGGATACCTGCGTGCGGACATGACGAGTCTCCCCGAAGACTGGGTGGGATGGATGCGTACCGGGTGAGCGGCGCCGACGGGCGTCGGCGCACATCGCTCGGGTCGATCAGTAGCCGGAGCCGCCACCGCTCGTGGTCGGCGCCTTGCTCGTCTGCGGTGCGCCGGTCGCGGGCGCGCCCGCCTTCTTGCCGTCGGGGGTCACCGCGAACCAAGTCCCGTTCACGCCCTGGCCCTTGGTGTCGCCGGGCTGAGTGTCGGGCGCGAAGCGGTACACCGGCCAGCCGGCGATGGTGACCTGGGTGCTGCCGTCGCTGCGGGTGACGCTGCCGACGGCGGACTGGTCGACTCCGGTCACGGTGACGCCGCCGGTGGTGGTCACCGGGGGCCACTGGGCGGCGCAGGCGCCGTCGCAGTTCGACTTGGACGGCTTGGCGGTGTCCTTGTCGAAGCGGTACAGGGTGAATCCGTTGCCGTCGGTCACGATCGGGCCGAGCTTGGCGTCGGTGCCCGCCTTCAGGACGGCCTTGCCCACTCCTCCGCTCGCGGCCCCACCGGGTGTGCCGGGCGCGCTCGGCGCGGACTGCGCCGGCTGCGTGGCGGCCGGCGGGGTGGTGCCGGTGGACGTGCCGCTCTTCGAGTCGCCGCCGCAGGCGGACAGACCGAGCCCGAGCGCACCGGCGATGGCGACCGCGGCGAAAGCGCGCGTGCTGAAGACAGACATGGTGAACCCCCGGAAAAAGGTCGATGAATGAGTCGAACTGCCATACGGGGAACGGCTGTTGGTTCCGATCCCGGGCGGGTCGACCGGTGCGCTGCCGGTCGGTGGTGCGTCGACATCCAGCAGTACGGGGGAGGGGTCGAAGAGGGTTCAACGGTCGGGAAAGTTTTTTCGACGAATCCCGACCGGACCCGAAACGGCCCCGGCGAGAATCCTCGCCGGGGCCGAAAAGCGCAGGTCGGCGGCCTACCAGGCGGCCGGCGCGTAGTCCTTGAGAAAGCAGCCGTACAGGTCCTCGCCGGCCTCGCCGCGCACGATCGGGTCGTAGACCCGGGCCGCGCCGTCGACCAGGTCGAGCGGCGCGTGGAAGCCCTCGTCGGCCAGGCGCATCTTCTGCGGGTGCGGACGCTCGTCGGTGATCCAGCCGGTGTCCACGGCGGTCATCAGGATGCCGTCGGACAACATCTCCTCGGCGCTGGTGCGGGTGAGCATGTTCAACGCGGCCTTGGCCATGTTGGTGTGCGGGTGGCCGGGGCCCTTGTAGCCGCGGCTGAACTGGCCCTCCATCGCGGACACGTTGACCACGTACTTCCGCCGCGCCTTGGCCGCCGCCATCGCCGGACGCAACCGGCTGACCAGGACGAACGGAGCGGTCACGTTGCAGAGTTGCACTTCGAGCAGCTCGACCGGGTCCACCTCGTGCACACGCTGCACCCAGCTGTTGACCGGGTCCAGGTCGGGGACCAGGCCGCCCGCGTCGATCGCCGTGCCGGTCTCGATCCGGGCGGGCGAGGCCGAGCCGCTGGTCAGCGCGAGCGCGGTGAGCGCCTGCGGGGTCAGCGCCTGGTCGTCGCCGCGGGACTGGCCGGGCAGCAGCACGTGGCCGCTGCCGCCGACGTGGCCGAACGACACCATCTCCGGCAACTCGCCGGCGGGCAGCGGCGCGGCCTCGGCGGCGGCCAGGGCCGCGTACGCCTGCGGGGTCCGGCGCACCGTCTGCGCGGCGTTGTTGATCAGGATGTCCAGCGGCCCCGCCGCGGCCACCGAATCGGCCAGCGCGACCACCTGGGCCGGGTCGCGCAGGTCTATCCCGGCGATCTTGAGCCGGTGCAGCCAGTCGGCGCTGTCCGGCATCGCGGCGAAGCGGCGGATCGCGTCGTTGGGGAAGCGGGTGGTGATCGTGGTGTGCGCACCGTCGCGCAGCAGGCGCAGCGCGATGTACATGCCGATCTTGGCCCGGCCGCCGGTGAGCAGCGCACGGCGGCCGGTCAGATCGGTGCGCTGGTCGCGGCGGGCCCGGTTGAACGCGGCGCACTCCGGACACAGCTGGTGGTAGAACGCGTCCACCTCGCGGTAGCGCTGCTTGCAGATGTAGCAGGCCCGCGCGCGCTCCAGGACACCGGCGATCTCGGTGGTGGTGACCGTGGTCAGCGCGATCCCCAGCGTCTCGTCGTCGATCCGCCCCGGCGCGCCGGTCGCGGTCGCGGCGGTGACCGCCTCGTCGTTGGCGAGCACCCGGTCCCGGCGCTCCTTGCGGCGGCGCTCCTTGACGCTCTTGTAGATCGCGGCCGTGGCCCGCCGGATCCGCACCGCGTCCGGGTGCTCGACGTCGAGTTCCTCCACCTCGGCGAGCACGCTCAGGCACAACTCCATACGCGCGGGGTCGATCCCCTCCGCCACGCCCGTGTCCGCCTGAATCTCGCTACTCGCTGTCATCGCCGTTGCCGTTTCCTGTGCTCGCCGGTGCCACAAAACCCCGGCGGAACTCTACGTCGTGCCGACACGTGGGCCAATTTTCATCCGGTCCGGGTCGGGCGGTCGGTACGGAAGCGGTGGTCGACGATCGGCGGTCGGTGCGGGCGGGCTCGTCGGCCCGGCGACTTCGCCTCGGCGTCAGGCGCCCTGCGCGTAGCCCTGGGCGACGTGCTCCAGCCACCACTGCGGTGCGGCGTTCATGAGCGTGCCGAAGTCCCAGTAGTCGTGCCAGCGCACGATCAGCCCGTCACGGAACTCGTGCACCGACACGAACGGCAGCACCACCTGCTCGCCGGTCTTCCAGTGCCACTCCTCGGCGTGCTCGGTCACCACCAGGTCGCCCTCGGCGACGGTGCTCTTGTGGTGGTGGATGTAGCCGGTGAGCATGTCCAGGCCCAGTCGCAGCCGGGCCTCGATCGCCGCCGGGCCGGTCGCGCCGGGCCCGGGCGCGGCGACGTCCGTGTAGTGGCCGTCGGCGGCGAAGCAGGCCGCGACCTTGGCGAAGTCGCGGGCGTACAGGTCCTGCCAGAACTGTTCGATCAGCCGCTTGTTCGCGGTCGCGTCACTCATGGCGCGAACACTATGTACGAGCGCCGAAACTGAACAGAGGCAAGGTTTCTCCGAAACCGGGACCGGGACCGGGACCGGGGGCGAACCCCCGGCCGCTCAGGTGCGATCGAGCAGGAGCACGGTCAGCAGCGGCGCGTTCGGCCAGGCCGGGCGCAGGTCGCAGAGCACGTGGTAGCCCCAGCGCTCGTACAGCGCCAACACCCTGGGATGGGTCGGGTCGACCAGCAGCGTCACCCGCTGCTCGGTGCGGGCGGCGAGCAGCCGGTCGTGGATCACCCGCGCCGCGCCCGAGCCCCGCCACGGTTCGCGCACCATCAACTCGTTGAGCGCGAAGGTACGCCGCCCGTCCTCCTCGATGTCCACCGCCGGCACCGGCTCGGTCAGCCCGACCCACCAGCGCGCGCCGGGCTGGAGGGTGTAGCCGAACGCGTAGCCGACCGGGATGTCCCGACTCCACCCGATCACACACTCGAACCCCGGCGAGGCGGCGTACGCGGCCAACCGTTCGGCGAAGGCGTCCACCGACTGGAACGGCTGCGCCGACTCGGCCGCGTACACCTCGGCGTAGACGTCGAGCAGCACCTTTCGGATCTCGTCGAGGTCGCCGCCGCGGTGGTGGGTCAGCTCGATCTCGGTCGCCACGCTTCCTCCCGGTCGGGGTGATCCGTCCCCGAGAGGGGACTTTCCCCGGGGCACCTCGAACCACGCCCGCACGGTGATCCTGATGGGCCGTCAAAAGCCGTTCGGGGGCCAGAAATACTCGACGCGGACGGGCCGGTCGTGATCCCCTGCTCGGATGGTTGACCCCCTCCACGAACGTGATCTCGCCCGACCCGCCCTCGACCTGGTGGCCCGGGCCGCCGGGCGCTACCTGGAGGCGCTGCCCGAACTGCCGGTCCGTGACGCGGCCGCCGACGTGGTGTTCGACCGGCTGGGCGGCCCGCTGCCCGAGCGCGGCGACGGCACCCTGGCCGGCATCGAGGAACTCCTCGACATCGGAACGCGCGGCGCGACCCAGTCCTCGGGACCCCGGTTCTTTCACCTCGTCGTGGGCGGGGCCACCCCCGCCGCGCAGGCCGGCGACTGGGTCACCGGACTGCTCGACCAGCCCGCGGGCCTGTGGATCGCGTCACCGCTGGCGACCGAGGCCGAGACGGTGGTGCTCGGTTGGCTCAAGGACCTGTTCGGGCTGCCCGACACGTACGGCGGGGTACTCACGCCCAGCGCCACGTTCGCCAACCTCACCGCGCTCGCCTGCGCGCGCCACTGGTGGGCGGCGCAACACGGCGTGGACGTCACCGCCGACGGGCTGGCCGGGTTGCCGACCATGCCGGTCCTGGCGAGCGGCTACATACATCCCAGCAACCGCAAGGCGCTGCAGATCCTCGGCTGCGGGCGGGATACGGTCCACATCTGCGCGCGTGACGACGCCGGTCGGGTGGACATCGACGCGATGGAGCGGGCGCTGATCGAGATCGACGGGCCCGCGGTGCTGATCGCCTCGGCGGGCGAGGTGAACACCGGCGACTTCGACCCGATCGACGCGCTCGCCGACCTGGCCCGACGCTATGGCGCCTGGCTGCATGTGGACGGCGCCTTCGGGCTGTTCGCCGGCGTCTCGCCCCGACTCGCCCACCTGACGCACGGCGTCGAGCGGGCGCACTCGGTGGCCGCCGACGGGCACAAATGGCTGAACGTGCCCTACGAGAGCGGCTTCGTGTTCGTGCGCGACGCGGAGATGCTCGGCCGGGCGTTCGGGTCCTGGAACGCCCCGTACCTGCCGGAGACCGGGGACACGCACCTCGACTACAACCGGCTCGGGCCCGAATCCTCGCGCCGCGCCCGGGCGTTGCCGATCTGGGCCACGCTGCGCGCGTACGGTCGGTCCGGCTACCGGGAGATGATCGAACGCCACCACGACCTCGCCTGCCGGCTCGGCGAACTGGTCGAGGAGGCACCCGAGTTGGAACTGCTCGCGCCGGTGAAGCTGTGCGTGGTGTGCTTGCGTTACCGACCGGCCGAGTCGGGCCCGGACGCGCGCGCCGAACCGTTCACCGAGGCCGAGCTGGACGAGTTGAACCGGCGCCTGGGGGCCGAGCTGAACGAGGACGGCCGGGTGTACGTGGGCACCACCGTGTACCGGGGGCGGGTGGCGCTGCGCCCGGCGATCGTGAACTGGCGCACGTCGGCGGCCGATATCGATCTGCTCGCGGCCGTGGTGCGGGAGATCGGCGCCCGGGTGGCGGCCGAGTCGCGCGGTGGAAGGCCCGCGGGCGACGAGGCGTAGCGCCGCGAGGGGGGCGCGGCGATCCGGGCGCGAGGTCGAAACGATTCCGCGTAGGGGTCCGGGTGGGCGAATGGGGGGAGTACTTTGAGGAGACCGAGGGCACCTCGTATGCCGTTTGTCCGTGCCGGCGTCGTCTGCGGTGATTCGGACATTCGAGCACCAGGCCGACCGGAGGATTCGAACGCATGTACTCACAGCACTCGATCGCTGGACACCGCCGAAGCCCCCGCCCCACGGTCGAGATGACCTACGGCCTGGCCTGCACGATGTGCGGGCGCGATCTGCGCGCCCCCGCCGAGAAGCCGGCGCCCGACGCGGTGCCGGTCGGCCACGTCGAGGAGCGGCAGACCTTCGCCTGTCGGGGCGTGTGCGCGCGCCTGGCGAGCGGTTCGGCCGACGGCATCGCCGAGGAGCCGGTGCCTCTGGCGGAGCGGATCGCGGCGTTCCCCACGACCTGAGCGCACCGGCCGGCGTCGCGACTCGCCGAGTCGCGGTAGCGGAGACGCCCGAAGCCGGGACGCCGGGGGAGCCGCCGGCCGGGCCCGCGTCAGGCGCTGGTGCGTTTGCGGGTGGTCTTCTTGGCGGCGGCCTTCTTCGCGGTCGACGCCGACTTGCCCTTCCCGGACGAGCCCCCCGCCGACGTCTTCTTCGCGGCCGACTTGCGGGCCGCGCCCTTCTTCGCGGGGGCCCGGCCGTGGCTGCGGTTGGCCGCCTCGACGCTCGCGGTCAGCGCGGCCATCAGGTCGACCACGTTGTCCGGCGTCGCGGCGGCCTCCTCGCCCCCCTCCACCGGCTCGGCGCCCTCCAGTCGGGCGACCACCAGCGAGTCGAGTGCCTCCTTGTAGTCGTCGTGCAGCGACTGGATGTCGAAGTCCTCACTGAGCGTGTCCATCAGCGAGGTCGCCATCTTCAGCTCCTGCGGCCGGATGTCGAACTTGCCCTCGGGGGCCAGTCCATCCGCCGCGCGCACCTCGTCCGGCCACAACATGGTCTGCAGGATCAGGATGTCGTCGTGCACCCGCAGCAGGGCCAGGCTCTCCCGGGTGCGCAGGGTGATCTTGGTGACGGCGGACTTGCCGGCCTTGGTCAGCGCCTCGCGCAGCAGCACGTACGGCTTTGCCGCGGCCGGGGTCGCGGTCTGGAGGTAGTACGCCTTGGAGAGCATCAGCGGATCGATCTCGTCGTCGGCCACGAACGCGAGCACGTCGATGACCTTCTTGCTGGGCAGCGGCAACTCCGCCATGTCGGCGTCGGTGAGCACCGCCTGCCGGCCGTCGGGCGCCTGGTACGCCTTGGCGATCTCCTTGTACGGGACCTCGCGCTCCTCCAACTCGCAGTAGCGCTTGAGCCGGATCCGGCCGCCGTCCGTCTCGTGCACCTGGTGCAGGGACACGTTGTGTTCCTCGGTGGCGGGGAAGAGTTGGACCGGGATGCTCACCAGTCCGAACGTGATCGCGCCTTTCCAGCTGCTGCGCATCGGCTCTCCAGAATCGCGAGGCGGGCATGGTCCGCTGTGGTACGTCTTTGCTCCGATGTGCCACAAAATGCATCGAAAACGGGCACGAGGGGACCTTTACCGTATGCCGGACCGCATCGCCACGACAGTCGACGGACGCACCCTGACCCTCTCCCACCTCGACAAGGTCTGGTGGCCCGGGACCGGGTACACCAAGGGCCAGGCGCTGGACTACTACGCGAAGGTGGCCCCCGTGCTGCTTCCGCACGTCGCCGGACGCGCCGCCTCGTTCATCCGCCTCCCCGACGGCGTCGAGGGCACGACCCGGTTCTACGCCAAGCATGTGCCGCCCGGTGCGCCCGAGTGGGTGAGCACGATCGAGGTGGTCGGGCACGAGGAGACCAGGCGACAGGTCGACGTCGACTCCCTGGCCACGCTGATGTGGGCGGCCAACCTGGCGGCGATCGAGATCCATGTGCCGCAGTGGGGCACCGACCCGGACGCCCACGACCGGCTGGTCCTCGACCTGGACCCGGGGCCCGGCGCGGGGATGGCCGAGTGTCGCGAGGTCGCGCTGCTGGCCCGGGACGCGCTCACCGAGGATGGGCTGACCTGTGTGGTCAAGACGTCCGGGAGCAAGGGGCTGCACCTGTACGCGGCGCTGGAGCCGACTCCGGAGGCGGCCACGAGCGCCTACGCGAAGGCGCTCGCACAACGCCTGGAACGCGAGCGGCCCGAGCTGGTCGTGCACCGGATGGCCAAGAACCTGCGGGCCGGCCGGGTCTTCGTGGACTGGAGCCAGAACGCCTCCGCCAAGACCACCGCCGCGCCGTACACCCTGCGGGCCGGCCCGGAGCCGACCGTGTCCGCCCCGGTGACCTGGGCCGAGATCGACTCGACCGCGGAGCTGACCTTCGGCCCGGCCGAGGTGCTGGAGCGCGTGGCCCGGGACGGCGACGGCTTCGCGCCGCTGTTGGCGGCGCGGACCACGGGGCGGCTGCCGTGAGGCGCCGCAGTCGTCGTCGCGCGCTCAGTCCTCGGCCAGGTCCGGGCGTAGGCGGTGCCAGACCGGGTGGCGGAGCAGGCCCGCGCGGGTACGGGTGGCGTAGCGGACCTCGCCGACCAGGCGCGGCAGCACCCAGTGGGCGTCGACCAGGACCGGCTCCGGGGTGAACGGGCACTCGTCGATCGCGGACACCCGCAACAGCTCGCCGAGCATGGTCCGCTCGCGATCGGCGAAGCCCGACCCGACCGCGCCGACGAAGCGCAGCAGGCCGGCCTCGCGTACCCCCACGAGCAGCGCGCCGGGCAGGTCGGCCAGCCGGCCGCGACCGGGCAGCCAGCCGCCCACGACCACGTCCAGGGTGTGTGCGTGCCGGATCTTCACCCAGTCCGGCGAGCGCACCCCGGGGGTGTACACCGAATCCAGGCGTTTGCAGACCAGGCCCTCCAGACCCGCCTCCCGGGTGGCCGCGAGGGCGCTCTCGCCGTGTCCGATCAGCGCGGTCGGCGTCGACCAGTGCGATCCGTGCAGGTCCAGCCCTTCGAGCAGGCGGCGTCGCTCCAGGTACGGGCGGTCCACCGTGGTCCGCCGATCCAGGAACAGCACGTCGAAGAGCAGCAGCCGCACGGGCACCACGTCGCGCATCCGGGCCGCCTCGGCGGGGTGGTCGACCAGGCCCATCCGGGACTGCAACCGCTCGAAGTCGCTGTGCCCGTGCCGGTCCGGCGCGACCACCTCGCCGTCCAGGATCGCCGGCCGGGCGCCCAGGACGTCGCGCAACCCCCGCAACTCCGGGTAGGCCGCGGTGATGTCCGCGCCCGAACGGGCCCGGAACGACACCGTTGCGTCGCCCGGGAGGTAGGTGAGGCAGCGTTGACCGTCGAGTTTGGTCTCGTACGCCCAGCGCTCGTCCTCGGCCGGGGGCGGCAGTGTGCCCGGGGTGGCCAGCATGGGCGGGTAGATGGGCAGCTCGGGCATGGGGTGAGCGTGGTCGCGCCGCCGCGGATGTACACCCGGCGTCGCCCGGACGGCGCAGCGGTCGACGACCGGGCCCGGTCTGCGGGCCGGGCCGGGGCGGATCCGGGCAGGGTTCAGACGAGCAGACCGCGTCGGTAGGCCTCGGCGACCGCGGCGGCGCGGTCGCGGACGCCGAGTTTGCCGTACAGGTGCAGCAGGTGGGTCTTGACCGTGGCCTCGCTGACGAACAGGGCCGCCGCGGCCTCCCGGTTGGTGGCGCCGCCGGCGACCAGGCGCAGCACCTCCGACTCGCGCGGACTGAGCACCGCCGGAGCCGGCTCGGGAGCGCGGACCCGGCCCATCACCAGGCCGGCCACCGACGGCGAGAGCACCGCCTGCCCCGCGTGCGCGGCCCGCACCCCGCGTACCAGGTCGTCGCGCGGCGCGTCCTTGAGCAGGTAGCCGGTCGCCCCCGCCTCCACCGCCGGCAGTACGTCGCGGTCGGTGTCGTACGTCGTCAGTACCAACACGCGGACGTCCGGGGCGACCTCGCGCAGGGTCCGGATCGCCTCGACGCCGCCCATCCGGGGCATCCGCAGATCCATCAGCACCACGTCCACCCCGCCCACCCGGACCCGGTCGACCGCCGCCGCGCCGTCGCCCGCCTCGCCGACCACGTCGAAGCCGGGGTCGCCGGCGAAGATGCCGCGCAGGCCGTCCCGGACCACCGGGTGATCGTCGACGATCAGCAGGCGGATCGGGGCCTCGCCGGGGGCGGGGTGGGCGGCGGTCATGCGGGTGTCTCCTTCGGGGTGGTGCCGGGGCCGGCGGCGGGCGGGCCGGTCGGGACGGACACGTTGACCGTGGTGCCCTCGCCGGGGGCGCCCTCGATCGTGACGGTGCCGCCGACCCCGGCCACCCGGTGGCGCATCGCGTGCAGGCCGTAGCCGCCGTTCCGGTCGAGCCGGGGGTCGTCGGTGCGGGGCGGGCCGATGCCGTCGTCGCGGACGTCGAGCAGGACCACGTCGTCCAGGTAGGTCAACGCGACCCCGACGCGGGTGGCGCGGGCGTGCTTCGCGACGTTGGCCAGCGCCTCCTGCGCGGCCCGGAACAGGGCCACCTCGCAGTCCACCGGAAGCGCCCGTACGACGCCGTCGGTCCCGGCGGCGGCCGGCGTGCCGGTGCTCTCGGACCAGCGCGCGACCAACTCGGCGATCGCCTCCGGCAGGTGTACCCGCTCCGCGAGCAGCGCGGGCCGCAACGCCTCGACCGAGCGGCGCGCCTCGTTCAGGCCGTCTCGGGCCAGGTCACGGGCGTGGTCGAGATGCCGCTGCCAGTCGGCCGGTACGCCGCCGTGCCGGCGGGCCTGCTCGTGGGCCGCGCCCAGTTGGGTGACGATGCCCGCCAGGCCCTGCGCGATCGTGTCGTGGATCTCGCCGGCCAGCCGCTGTCGCTCGGCCAGGACACCCGCCTCCCGGGCCTGGTTGAGCAGTTGCGCGTGCAGGCCGGTGTTCTCCCGCAACGCGGTCTCCAGGCGCGCGTTGGCGTCGGCGAGTGCGTCGATGACCTGCTTGCGCTCGTCGTTCTGCACCTGCACGGCGTTGGCGATCAGGACGAGTGCGGACGCGATGATCGCGTTGATCGCGGTGAGCGAGACGTAGAGCGGGAAGTTGCCGACGGTGAACTCGGCGCGTCCGCCCAGCTGGGCCAGGGCGATCACGGCGGCGGTGGCGACGGTGGCCACCGAGCCGAGCCGGCCGAAGCCGAAGCGGCGGGCGTCCACGTAGCCGAGGAATCCGAACACCGCGTACCAGGGGTTGAGCGCGACCAGGACCGCGCTCAATCCCCACTTGACCCAGAAGTAGAGGTGGAACAGGCGCGGTCGCTCCGGGCCGATCGGGCGTCGGCTGTCCATCCACCACGCCCAGGCGCCGGCCACGACGGTCAGGAGCAGGGCGGCCTGGTACTCGCCGGCGGTGCCGTAGCCGTGCGCGACGCTGAGGGTGGCGAGTACGGCCGAGGCGGCGAGGAGGAAGAACGGGGCGAACCTGCGGTAGCGGGCGATCCGCGCGTCGTCGCGCTCGGTGCGGTCCCGGAGAGCGGAGTGCCCGGGGCCGACCCGGCCGGGGGTGTCGTCCGCCGTCGCCACGTCGATCGTTCCTTCCTTCCTCTCTCGCGGGTATGTGCCACCGGGATCCTCCCGGGATCCTCTCACCGGGCCGGGACGCGGTTCGCCCGGGCCGGGTCACTCCCAGCGGAACCAGCGGGCCGAGGCGATGCCGAAGACCAGGGCGTAGCCGGCCAGGACCGGGAGCGCGGAACCGTGTGGCCAGTGACCGGCGGTGGCGTCGCCCAGGGCCCGGACGCCGGCGCCGAGCGGGGTGCAGTCGCCGATCGTGCGCAGCGTGTCCGGCATCTTGGCCCGGGGCAGCCACAGGCCGGCGAAGAACATCGACACGAAGAACAGCACCGCGCCCGCGCCGTTGGCGACCTTGGTGTTGGCGGCGACGGCGGAGACGAACAGCCCGATCGCGAACAGCGCGAGGGCGGTCAGGACGACGGTGACCACGAACGCGAACGGCGCTCGCGGTAGGTGCACGCCGAACGCGAACCGGGCGACCAGGGTGATCACGGCGGTGGCCAGCGTGGCGACCGCGCCGTGGATCAGGATCTGCGCACCCAGCACCCGGCTCGGCGGCAGCGGCGTGGTGGACAACCGACGCAGCACACCCTTCTCCCGGTAGCCGGCCAGCGCCGGCGGCATCGCGTTCAGCGCGAGCATCGCGAAGGTGAAGGCGGTCAGGATCGGGACGTACGCCTCGACCACGCTCTGCCCGTCGAGGTCGTCGCTGTGCTTGCGGGTGCCCGGGATCGAGCCGAGCACGACGAGCAGCACCACGGGAAAGAGCAGCCCCCACAGCAGGCCGACGGGCTCGCGCAGGAACAACCGCAGTTCGGTGCGGGTGACCTGGGCCAGGAGGCCGCGCGCGGGGCGGCGGGGGGTGAGGGTGATGGGCGCGGGGGTGGTCGCGGTGGACATGCGGGCTCCCGAGTGGGGGTGGTGGGGGTGGTGGTCAGCGTTGGTCGAAGGTTCGGGCGCCTGTGTCGGGGCCGGTATCGGTGCCGGTGTCGGTGCCGGTGTCGGTCAGTGCCAGGTAGGCGTCGTCCAGGTCGGGGCTGTCCACGCGCAGGTTCTCGGCGATCACGCCGGCGCGGGCGAGCAGCGCGGTGACGCCGGTGAGTACGTCCGGGCCGCCGGTGATCACGATCCGGTCGTCGATCTCGGTCAGTTCCCGGACCTGGGGGAGCGCGGCGAGGTCGACGCGCAACTCCGGGGTGAGCGGGGTCCGGGGGCGGAAGCGCACGATCTGGTGGCGGACGACCCGTTCGATCAGCGCCTGCGGGGTGTCGAGGGCGACGATCCGGCCGCCGTCGAGCACCGCGACGCGGTCGCAGAGCCGTTCGGCCTCCTCCATGAAGTGGGTGACCAGGAGCACCGTCACCCCCGCGTCGCGGATCTCCTCCACCAGCGACCAGGTGTCCCGGCGGGCCTGCGGGTCGAGTCCGGTGGTGAGTTCGTCCAGGATCACTACGCGCGGCGCGCCGATCAGCGCGAGGGCGATGGACAACCGCTGCTGGAGGCCGCCGGAGAGCTTGGCGTACGGGGCGCGCAGATGCGCGTCGAGGCCGAGCCGGGCGAGCAGCGGGCCCGGCTCGATCGGGGAGCGGTGGCAGGCGGCGTACAGCTCGATCGCCTCGCCCACCCGCAACTTGTCCGGCAGCGCGCTCTGTTGCAGCTGCACGCCGAGCACGTGCCGCACCTCGTCGCGTTGTGTCCGAGGGTCGAGCCCGAGCACCCGCGCCGTACCACCGTCGGGCCGGCGCAACCCGGTCACGCACTCGACCGTGGTGGTCTTGCCGGCTCCGTTGGGACCGACCAGACCGAAGATCTCGCCGACGTCGACGCTGAAGGAGACGTCCCGCAGGACGGACTTGCCGGGGTAGGACTTGCTCAACCCCTCGACACGCACCGCTTCGACATTCGCCATGGTGGCCGACCACTCCCCGCACTCCGAGCCGACCTCGTGCCGGCCCCTACGAGAATGCGACCGAGGCAGGCGCCCCCGAATCCACCGACGAGCCGCACTCACCACAGTCCCCGGTGGACCCCCATCCACCGATCGGTGGATGGCCGGAAGGCCAAAGGGGACCGCCACGCTTTTCGTCGCGGGAGACGCGAAGGGCAACACCGACGCGACCTGGAGCCGCACACTCGGCAGCCGGTGGCGGTACAGCCCGGATCGCCACCGGCCGCCGAGGCGACGAACACGACGCGGAACCGGCCCTGTTGCCTGGTCGGGTGATGGCGGCGGAGGAGAGGATGCCGGGCCGGATGGGATGCTTCCGGCGGGCGTTTGCGCTTGTGGTTGCGGGACCGGCTGGTGCGGGGTTGGTCCGGGTTGGGGGGTTGGCCGCTGTCGGTGTGGGCTTCGGGGTGTGGGGTTTTGTCGGGGCGGGGGCCTGGGTCGGGGGAAGGGCGACCTGCGGCGGGTGGCCGGGGTGGGGGGTCGGGTTGGGTTCCGCCGGGCTTGCGTTCGCGGGTGGGTCGGGTTTGTTTCGGCGTGCGTTGTGCTTGTGGTTGCGGGACCGGCTGGTGCGGGGTTGGTCTGAGTCGGTGGTGGGCCGCCGGGCGACGTGTGGGCTTCGGGGTGTGGGGTTTCGTCGGGGCGGGGGCCTGGGTCGGGGGAAAAGCGACCTGCGGCGGGTGGCCGGGGAGGGGGTCGGGTTGGGTTCCGCCGGGCTTGCGTTCGCGGGTGGGTCGGGTTGTTGCGGCGTGCGTTGCGGCTTTGGTTGCGGGCCGGCTGGTGCGGGGCTGGTCTGAGTCCGTGATGGGCCGCTGCCGGTGTCCGGGGCTCCGCGCCTTCGGCTCCCGACGAGGCGGGCGCGTTGGTTGGCGAAAACCGGCCGGCAGCGGGAGGGCGGTCGGGTTGAGTCCTCCGAGGAGCCCTTCCTGCTGGGTTGGGACGTTTTCGGGGGTGTTTGGAGGGGAGTTGGGGTTCGAAACCGGATCGCGGTGGGTGGTTGTGGGCTTCGGGCTTCGGTGACCTGCGGTTTTGTGGGGTCGGGATGGAAAGTCGGGTGTCGAGTGCCGGTTTCGTGCGCTCCGGCCTCCTCAAGACCGCCGTGGAGACCGAAACTGCCCGGTCGGGGTCGGCTTCGGGCGCTGCGATCTCGCAGAGGCTGTCGAGCCAACCGAAAGTGCCCAGTGGGAGCCGAAACCGGATCCCGAAGCACACGAAAAAGCTTCCCTCCCCGCTGACCTGCGGTTTTCTCTCGCGCCGAGACCACAGCACCCGACGCCGTCCGGTTTCGTGAACTCCCGCCCCCACACAAGCCCACCGCACCTCGAAACGCCCTGCCCAACCCACTCGGGAACGCAAGCCCGGCGGAACCCGACCCGACCCCCTCCCCGGCCACCCGCCGCAGGTCGCCCTTCCCCCGACCCGGGCCCCCGCCCCGACGAAACCCCACACCCCGAAGCCCACACCGACGGCGGCCCACCACCGCCTCTGACCAGCCCCGGACCAGCCGGTCCCGCAACCACAAGCACAACGCACGCCGAAACAAACCCGACCCACCCGCGAACGCAAGCCCGGCGGAACCCGACCCGACCCCCTCCCCGGCCACCCGCCGCAGGTCGCCCTTCCCCCGACCCAGGCCCCCGCCCCGACAAAACCCCACACCCCGAACCCCCCACCCAGACAGCGGCCCACCACCGACTCTGACCAGCCCCGGACCGGTCATCACGCAACCAAGAGCGCAACGCGCGCCGGGAGCGCCCGGCCCACTGGGGAACGCCACCCGGAGGACTCGACCGGACCGCCCTCCCTCCCTGCCGCTGCCGGCCGGTTTTCGCCAACCAACACGCTCGCCTCGCCGGGCGCCCCAAGGCTCGGAGCCCCATGACCAGCCCCACGACCAGCCCCATGACCAGCCCCATGACCAGCCCCACGACCAGCCCCGCGACCAGCCCCGCAGCAGCCACCCGCAGCCATGAGCGCAACGCGTGTCGGACGCAGCCGAGTTGCCCAAAGGTGCCGGAACCCGAGCAACCCCTGCGCCCGCCTGCCCCACAAGCTCAGCGCGGGCCTGGGGGTTCGTAGCGCGGCCGGTGGGTTGGGGTGTGGGGCCGGGTTGGGTCTGGGCGATGCTTGTGGGAGTCCAGCCTTTGCAACCGGCGTAACGGGTGGGCGGGTGGGCAACGCCTGCCCGGCCGGGGCGCCCCCCCCCCCCCCCCCCCCCCCCCCCCCGGCGGGGGGCCCCCCCCCCCCCCCCCAAGGCGGGCTTAGGGTTGAGAAAAAAAAAGAAAAAAACCCCACACC